>PIYN01000030.1 GCA_003601775.1 Candidatus Bathyarchaeota archaeon | reverse complement strand
GGCCTACGAGATCCAAGAGGCCTTCACACCAGACGCCATCTTCATCCCCGTCGGCGGGGCGAACAACCTCGTTGCCCTCGGCCGAGCCTACCTCGAGATGGATGAGAGAGGGGAGATCGAGAGGGTGCCACAGCTCCACGCCGTCCAATCAGCGGCCTGCGCCCCCATAGCCGGAGAGTTCACCGAATACGAGAAGGAAGACTCAACCCTCGCCGAGGGCGTCATAGTCCCTCACACGGAGAGGAGGGAGGAGGCCATCAGGATCGTGGAGAGGACCGAGGGGACCGGCTGGGTCGTCACCGACGAGGAGATCCTGAGGGCTGTGAGGCTCCTCTCCTCCCACGGCATCTACCCCTCCCCCACCGGGGCGGTAGCCGTCGCGGGGGCGATGAAGGCAGGGCTCAGAGGAAAGATCATCTGCATCGTCACCGGAAGCGGCCTCAAGTCGAACCTCATGCTGGAGGAGTTCAAAGACCACATCCTCAAGATCGAAGAAGAGGCGGACCTGGAAGAGGTCATCAAGGCAATCAGGGGCTTTAAACCCTGAGACTACGCCCTCAACACCACTCCTCGAGAGTCCCTCTTCGCAGCGTAGACCGCGAGGGCTACGGCCCATAGCTGGTCGTCGTGGCTCCTGGGCGGGTGCCAGAACCTCAGCCTCCCGGACTTCGTGTACTCGTACTGCTGCTCGTTCATCTGCTCACAGAGCCTGCGACAGTAGGGCATCCTGAACTCCCCCTTCTCCATCCTCAGCCTGAGGTGCGCCAGGTACTCGGCCTTCCGCTCCCCCGCGAAGGAGGCCCCCTCAGCACACCTCACCCCCGCCCCCCTCACCTCATCCAGAACGGCCTCCCCGACGCCGCTCTCATCCAAGAGGAGCCTCCGCAGCCTGAACCTCTCATCCGCCCGCAGGATGGCCCCCACGACGCTTGGGTACGGGGTCCCAAGGGGAAACTCCTTCAAGAAGACGAGACGAAGCCTCCCGCCCCCCCTCCTGACCACGGCGAGGACGGAGTAGTCCTGGAGCTTCCCCAAGTCGCACCCAGCGTAGTACTCCCCTGGGGGAGGAGAGACCGCCTCCAAGTCTGTCCAGAGCTCGAGCTCCGGGTCGATGCAGGAGCGGATGAGCTCCTGGGTGAAGTAGCTCTGGGCCGCCTCCTGGAACTCCGCCTCGTACTCCCTCCTGTAGGCCTCCTCCGTCAGGTTCCTCCGCTGCTCCTCGAGGAACTCGGCGGAGATGAGGGGGCATCGCCTCGACTCTACGTGGTGGACGCTGTACCCTGGGTCGGTGAAGGCCCTGTGGAAGTAGTTATCCTTACCCCAGGGCGTCGATAGGAGGATGAGGGCTCCCCCCGTCGCCGCGAGCATGGGGAAGAGGATGCTCGTGATGACCTCATCCTCCAGGAAGGCGGCCTCGTCCACGATGACGAGGTGGGCCGTGTATCCCCTCAGGAGGTTCTCGGAGCAGGGCAACGCGACGATCTTGGAGCCGTTCGAGAGCTGGACCTCCGTCCTCGTCCGCCTCACCACCGACCGGTAGAGGAGCTTGGAGGAGGAGAGGAGACCAAGGATCCGATCGAACATGATCATGCTCTGGCGGAGCGAGGGGCTGACGATGAGGGTGAGGGTCCCCGGGTTCGTGAAGGCGTAGTGGATCGCCTTGACGGCCGCCGTGGTCGTCTTCCCCGTCTGGCGCCCCAGGCAGGCGACGAGGCGCTTGGATCTGTCCCGCAGGATCTCGGCCTGGTAGGGGAAGGGGTGGAACCTCAGGAGGCTCTCAGCGAAGAAGACGGGGTCCTCGATGAGTCTCAGGCCTACCTCCTCCTCTCCCAAGACGCGTCCACCAATCCCCTGAACTTCTTCGGCAGCCTCCTCCTCAGCCTCGCGAGGAAGGTGGCGAGGTCCTCCTCTGCCTCGGTCCTCCCCATCACCCTCGTCAGGCTCACGAGGGCCGAGACCTGCTTCGCTAGACAGTTCGCCCACTTGATCTTCTCCTCCCCCTCCGCCTCCTCCAGCTCCCTGGCGCAGATGGAGATACTCCTCCTCAGGCACCTCAGGCACTCCCTCCGGAGGTCACCCTCACTCAGCCCCTCCACCCTCCCTGAGGTCCGGGTTCTCCCAGATGAGGTAGACCTTCGTCTGGAGGAGGACGGCCACCGTCCTCAGCATCCTCGCGAGGCGCCCGAGAGGGGCTCCCTCGACATAGGACCGGAACTCCCCCCTCCCCACATGCGCCCTCCTCGAGGGCTTGAGGCGCTTGTAGTACCCTGGTGAGACGCCCAGGAGGATCCGCCTACACTCCTCCACCTCCTCCCAGCTCATCCTCTCGAGCCTCCTGAGGTTCGCCTCCTCCGATGCCATCTCGATGGGGTTGAAGCCCAGCCGCCTGAGCCTCTCCCCGACCTCCAGGAGCGACTCGTCCGGCCCGATCTCGGCCACCCTCCTCATCCCGGCCTTCTCGAAGAAGGGGTTGTACTGCGCCATGACGGCTATGGCCTCGACGTATCGTCGCCCGACGAGGGGGAGCGTCTCCTCAACGATCCTGCGCCCCAGCCCGATCGACCTGTACCTGGGATGAAGCACGACGCGGGAGATGACGGCGAAGTCCCTGTTCAACTCCTCCACGGGGACCCTCCTCCCCAGCGCCCTCCTCCTCCCAAAGGAGTTGATGCCGGGGTAGGAGTAGACGATGACCCCCACGAGCTCTTCCCCCCTCCTCATGGCGTAGATGGCGATGGGTGGGGGGAGCCTGTGACTGCGGTAGTGGAACTCGGCGAGCTCCCTGTAATCAGAGGGGGTTCCCCGCTCGACCCTCACCTCCTCGGCGACGGAGCACCTCTCCCTCGGCCTGTTGGGGAAGTACCTGACCTCGAGGCGGCGGCCCAACCCCTTCCTCACGTAGACGGAGGGCGCCAGGTCTTGAAGGAGGTCCTCATGGGCCGTCGCCGCCAGGACCCCCCTCCCCATCCTCCTCGCCTGCTTCTGGACGTTGAAGGCGACGATCCGGGCCGTCGTCCTATCGAGGGTGGAGCAGAACTCATCCATCACCCAATACTGGGCCCCGCTCTCCATCAGCTTCGCCAGCCTGTAGCGGTACCTCTGCCCCTCGCTGAGCTGGTTGTAGGGCCTGAGGAGGAGGTAGGCGTCATTAAGCCCGACTCTGGAGAGGAGGCTGAGCCCTTCCCTGAGGGTCCTGCCTACGGTATCTATGATGGGCCTGTCCTCCTCAACCTCCACCTCGGCCATGTCCAGAGCCTCGTCCCCCAGGTCCTCCGCCAGGGCCCTGAGGAGGACCGACTTCCCGCCCCCGCTCTCCCCGGTGATGTAGACGATATCTCTCGGACCGATCTCCAGCTCCAGGTTGTCGTAGATGACCCTCTCCTCCTCTTCACCCAGCCCTATCCCGAAGGCCTCCGCGACACCCTCCGTCCGCTCCGTCCAGAGGCTCCTCGTCCTGTACCTGACGTCTATGACGAACTTCCCCTTCTCCTTATCGTACTTCTTCCTGAGCCCCGTGACCTCGAGGATCTCCCTCACCCTGCGCTTACTCCGCTTCACATCTCCTCACGCCTTGTAGCTGAAGAAGAAGCCGAGGAGGGCGCCTGTGACGGTCGTGAGGAGGGAGAAGATGTCGGTGTTGAAGGTGTGGAGGAGGATGATGTGGAGGGCCTCGAGGAGGGTGAGGAGGGCGAGGAGGATGATGGCGAGGTAGACGGCGAAGACAGCTCTCTCGCTGGGCTCCCTCACCACCTTCTCCATCTTCTTGCCCCGCCCAGTCCGCTCATACTCCGTGGTGAGGGCGTCCCTGATCCACCTCCTCAGACCCACCTCATCCACCCCCCTCTCCACCCGACCTTGAACTTCTTCACGGGCGTCTCCCTCACCTTCTTCGAGAGGTGTCTCAGAAGGTTTTCGTCCAGGTCCGAGGGGTTCAGCAGGACGACCTTCTCCACCATCCCGAGGGGTATCACGTTGTAATGGAAGGTCCTCTCATGGGTGATGACCTCCTTCGCGATGACGAGGTGCTTCGTCCGCCGCCCCTTGACCCCGAGGAAGACGCCATAGCTCCTTATGGGCGTGTCGTAGAGGTGCTCTCCCTCCGGGAGGCTACTCGTCACCTCCGAGGCATCAAGCCAGTGGACACGGACCGCGTCACCCCTCCTCAACTCCCCTATGGATACCTCGGAACCCCTCCTTCTCATGAAACTTCTCCCCTATACTCAGTTTTAGCCACTTTCTTTACGAGAAATGAGTTATAAAAGTATTTTAAAAGAAGAGAACTTATATTTTTGAAACTTTAAAATTTTAAATTTGTTAATTAGCCTCTCAACTAAGGCAGGCCTGCCGAGCTCCTCTCTGAGGGGGTTTCTCTCATGGGTAATCCCTTATGCCCTCGAGGGCGCTTATGGCATTCCAGATCCTGACCCTGGTGTAGGGCGGCATGTTGGGGTCTTGGGAGATCTCCTCGAGCATGTCTATGGCGTTTGAGGCCCTGACGGCTGGGGAGAGGTTCTCGTCGTTCAGCACGTCTGAGGCCTCCTTGGCGACCCTCCTTATGTTCCTGGGTGTGGTGTTATCCTCCGCGATGACCTTGAGCACGGCGAGGGCCTGCTCCAGTTTCTGCTGGTAGTCCTTAACTCTCTTCTTCCTCGGCACCTCTGATACCTCCCCAAATCTCCTATTAAGAATTCTCCTTCAATTAATTATTTTCTAATATATGAGGTCTGGGTTCGATAGAAAAGGGTTGTGGGTGTCACTTAGAACCAAGGGGATGTGGTAATCCTCTTCTCTAAAGGCTCTTTACCTCGTCTCTCTCATCCATAGAGCTGGAAGGACATTTGCAAGGAGAATCATCGCCGCGACGTAGAAGCACATCCTCCTCCCTAACCCCTCATTTATGATGGTCATGATGATGGGTCCGAGGATGGAGCCGAGGTCGAAGAAGGTCCTGTAGGTGCCGATGGCCGCCCCCCTTAGGGCTGGACGGACTGACTCGGCGGCGATGACGGGAGAGACGATCCATATGGCGCCTGTCGAGAGGCCGATGCCGAAGATGGTGGCTGCTATGAAGGGGACGGAGGAGGCATGGCTGAGGGCTATGGAGAGGAGACCTGTGGCTGTTAATCCAAATATGAGGACAGGTCGTCGTCCGAATCTGTCTGAGATCGTGCCCATGATGAACATAGATGTGACGAAGCCGAAGGATCTCGCCGCTAAGGTGAGTCCGACTGTGGTAAGGGAGAGTCCGACCTCTTCTTTTAGGTAGATGGGTAGAATGGTGTAGAGGACGCCTGTGCTCAGGACGAACTCGGCGAAGATGGAGCCTCCCACGATGAGTAGGTTCTTGCTCCTCAGGGCCTCGAGGATGGATGAGGGAGATATGACCGACGCATCTGCCTCTTCTCGTCGCTTTCCCCTTATCCCGGAGACTGTGAGAAGGGCGAGGGCTGCTGCTCCAAGGGCTGCTGAGAGGAGGAAGGCGCCCCTGAAACTGAAGAGTGAGACGACATATCCGCTGAGGGAGGCGCCGACCACAGTGCCTATGAACTCGACGCCTTGGAAGAAGCCCATCGCGCTTCCCCTCCTCTCCGTCGTGAAGGTGTCGACGACGAAGGTCATGGCTACTGCGTAGAAGAGGGGGGCGCCGAGGCCTATCATCATCCTCGCTATCATCAGTTGGTATGGGTTGTTCACGAATCGGCAGAGGAAGTTTCCGAGGGAGGTGAGGGATAGGCCGAGGGCCATGGGAGTGAAGTAGCCGAGTTTTGATGAGAGGAGGCCGCTGGGGATCTCTAGGAAGACTCTGCTCGTCCAGTAGGAGGCGACTACGAGTCCGATGATGACGCCTGTGGCCCCTATGTTCTTGGCGAAGATGGAGAGGAGGGGGTTGACCATGCTCCCGCTTAGGATTGTGAGGAGGGCGACGGCGCAGAGGGCGAAGTAGGAAAGTGATGACCTGTGGGACATTATGGTCTTAAGGAAAGGAGAGGGGGATTGTTATAAAATTTAGGGTGTTATCCCTCTCCCTTCGCTCCTCTTTTTTAGGTATTGGGGGAGTTCCCAGACGCCCTCGATGATCTCCGTGCACCCGGTCTCTCTCCAGGTCTTGGGTGTTGCGGCGCCTGTGAGGACGCCGATGAAGCGGACCTTAGCGTTCTTGGCGCAGGTGGAGTCTATGGGGTGGTCTCCCACGAGGATGAGTTCCTCTGGTTTGAGGTTGAGGAGTTGGGCTGTGTGCTCCAGGGCCTCGGGGTAGGGCTTCGGTCTTGGGGTCTCCCCCCTCCCGAGGATGAGGTCGAGGTAGGGGAGGAGGCCTGCGCGTCTGAGGGTCTCGACGGCGTAGTTGTGGTGTCCCCGGGTGAGGACGGCGATCTTGTAGCCCATCTCCTTCAGGCTTCGTAGGGCCTCCTCCGCCCCCTCAACTGGTCTGGTCTCGGAGACGCTCTCCATCTCCACCTCGTTCATGATCTCCTGCAGGTGGTCTATGATCCTCTTGATCTCTTCTTCTGTGAGGCCCCTCTCCCTTAGGAGGTTTCTTCCCTTGTTGATGATGACGACGTTCAGGTCCCGGGGGCTGAGTCCCTGGGGGTCGGCTCCCTTGGATATGAGGTAGTCGACCATCCTCTGCTTCATCTTCCTGAAGTCTATGGAGGAGTGGATGAGGGTTCCGTCGAGGTCGAAGACGACCCCCTTGATACGGCGCTCCATGTGGCTCTTGAGGGAGTTAAGCAGACCCACCATTTAACGTTTGCTGGGGGCTCACCCCTCTGTAGGTTATGTGCCCCTGTCCCTCCTCATCCTCTTCATGTACTCCTCGTCCGCCCTCCTCCTTGAGAGGGGCATCGCTATGGTCTCCCTCACCCTGAGTTTGAGGATGTTCACGCTGTCCTGGGCCTCGATGACGACGGCCGTGTCCAGTCCCCAGTGGGAGCCGGCGAGGGAGATGACCCTCTCCCCCGGCATCACGAGTCCGGCGTCCGCCGCCTTCACCACGACCTCCACGTTCACCTTCACCCCCGCCATGATTAGGGCTCTGGTCAAGAAGGTCATGGGGGAGGGTCCGAGGGTGCTCATCCGCCTTATAGAGTTCGTCAGGACGTCTGTCCCGAGGTAGACCTCTGCGCCCAGTTTCCTCAGCCTCTCCAGGTTCTCTGGTTTGAAGTGGGATTGTCCGGGGGTGGGGTATCCGAACTGGTGTCCGACCACTATGACCTTTACGTTCGTTCCCCTGAACCTCTCGGCGACCTTGACGCCGGACTCTCCCGTGGTGCTCGCCACGACGACCTTCCCTATACCCAACTCCTTAGCGGCCCTGAAGGCGAGGTCTATCGTCGTCTCCGTATGTTCCGGTCCGCCCTCCTCGAAGTAGACGACTTCCCTCCTAATCAAACAGACCACCGGAAGGAGAAGGGCGACTGGAGATTTAAGCCCTTCCAACCTCATAAAGACCGCGATCCCCTCTCGGCGTCTCCGTCAGAGCCAGATCTCCGAGGTGGCCCGTAAAGGAAATATGGCCCAGAGTGGGCCCTTTATGGGGAGGCACCTTATGTCGGAATCGGGGGTATCTGTTAAGGGCGAAGGGGCCCTGGGTGATTATTGTCCCCTGGACGGTTCCAAGATGACCGTGGTCAGGGAGGAAGGTCGTGTGTCCTATGGTGGGGGGTACTATCTCTACTTCCTTGAGTGTGAGGAGGGGCATAGATGGTTGAGAGTGATAACCCAATACGATGAGGCTCCTCCTGTTTTGTTGGGTGGTTGGGTAGTTGAATTTGAGTGATTGGGGTATTTCTTTGTGGTTAAACTTTATCAGTTGAGTTATGTTTTGTTTATTTATAGGGTTGATTTTGTTGGGGGTGGGGGTTTGGCTCTTCCTGGGTTTACGGAGAATACTGTGAGGAATCTTCTGCTTAAGGAGTTGGAGAAGAGGGGTGTGAGGGCTGCTACTGAGGTTGTTTATCGTACTCCTGTGGGGGTTATGAAGCCTGATGCCCTCCTTCAGGATGGTGGGAGTTATGTTGTGGAGACGAAGTTGGGGGCTGAGGCTAAGTTCTTTGATGCCATTACAACGCTTTATGATTATACTAAGCATGCTCAGGTGGTGGGTGGGTTTGCGATTCTTCTGCCTGGGGAGTTGAGGAGGCCTGTTCCGATTGAGTGGTTGGAGCGTCTGGCCTTGTCTCCGAGTTTGAAGTATGTTGCTATGGCTATCTTTAAGGATAAGCGGGCGAGTCAGAGTTTTACTGGTTCTTTGTCTGAGTTGGCTGATTGGATCTCTCAGCATGTTTTGAGGCCTCCTGAGTATGTTGAGCCGGATACTTCTCTGGCGATTAGGGTGTTGAATGATGCCGTGGATTATATCACTTTGAGTATGTTACAGATGGGTGAGGAGGAGTTAGAGGATATCTTTGGGGGTAAGACGGTCTTTGAGAATATTCTTCAGTATGAGGAGGGGAGGTATCCTCTTGAGGAGATGCGTAGGGCTGCGACGTATCTTTTGATTAATCAGATTCTTTTCTATCATGTTCTCTCTTCCAGGGATCCTGTAGGTTTCCGAAGATTGAGGAGGATTATATTAAAAGGCCGAGCGATCTTGCGGTCTATTTTAGGCGTGTTTTGGAGGTGGATTATACTCCTACCTTTGGTTTTGATGTGGCTTCGAGGTTGCCTCCTAAGGCTTTGGATGTGGTTGTGAGGATTGTTAAGGCTGTGAAGGCTCTTGCTCCTGAGAAGATTAAGTATGACCTTCTGGGTAAGGTCTTTCATGATCTTATTCCTTTTGAGACGAGGAAGGCTGTTGCTGCCTTTTATACGAATAATGAGGCTGCTGAGTTGTTGGCTCATCTCTCGATTGATAGTGCGGATGCTAAGGTTATGGATCTGGCTTGTGGTAGTGGTACGCTTCTTGTTGCGGCTTATCATAGGAAGAGGGAGTTGTTGGAGGAGGGTGGTGGGTATTTTGGTTTGGAGGAGCATAGGAGGTTTTTGGAGGAGGATTTGACTGGGATTGATATCATGCCCTTTGCTGCTCATCTTGCTGTTGTTCATCTCTCTCTTCAGGCTCCTGTCTATGAGACGGAGAGGGTGAGGGTCGCTGTCTGGGACTCCACGGAGTTGAGACCTGGTCAGACTATTCCTGCGATTCATAGGGAGTTGAGGGAGGCGTATAAGCGTCCGCCTTTGGAGGCCTTCTTGGAGGGGAGGCCTGCTTTTGAGGAGAAGGCCTATGTGAAGAAGGGGGTGGTGACGGCGGAGGGGGTAGGTGGAGAGGCGATTGAGTTGGAGAAGGTGGATGTGGTGATTATGAATCCCCCCTTCACAAGACAGGAAAGACTACCAAAGGAATATAAGAAAGCCTTGGATAGCCGTTTGAAGGATTACAAAGACAAGCTTCATGGCCAATTGGGTCTTCATGGGTATTTTATATTATTAGCCGATAGGTTTCTCAAACCAGGCGGAAGACTTGCACTCGTCCTCCCTGCAACCATTCTTAGAATTAACTCGACAAAGGGAATTAGAAGTATGCTTACTGAGAACTATGAAATAGAGTATATTATTACAACTTATCAGAGAGCCGCTTTCTCAGAAGGAGCTCAATTTAGAGAAATCCTTTTAATAGCCAAAAAATCAACATCACTGAAGAATCAACCCTGTACAATTATATTTTTGAAAAATCTCCCTAAGGATGCAACATCAGCAATAAATTTAGCAAATAAAATAAAAAATCTGAAAAAAAGGTTAAATATTGGAGAAATATATGAAAATAATGATTTTACTATGATAAATATTAATCAAATTGAAATTAGAGAAAATAATGAGAATCTATTTAAATTTATTGCTTGTGAAAACCTAAATCTTCATAAAATATGGTATAAAATTCAAAAAAAGGCTCGAAAGAACCTAATACCATTCTCAGACTATTTATCCCAAATCGGGGGAGATATTGAAGAAGGTGCTAGAGCACGATCTCAGATATTACGTGCTCCGATTGGATCCATGTACATATTATTTTCAAAGTCTAGAGCTAATAAACGGGAAGATAAATGGGTAATTAAGGATATAACAGGAAAATTTTTAATTGCTGAAAACTTAATAGATCAAAAAACCATCAAAATACCATTAAAAAGTCTCAAATACGGATTAAGAAGACTTTCTGGCATAAATATGATAGATTTATCAAATAGATTGGATTATATACTCGTAAAAGAATTTCCTGGGCTAAAAGACTTCTTTTTAACTGAAAATGTTGATTCTATCTTATCAGATTTAATGAAATGGAGAAAATATCTTAGTCGAAGGCTGTCCAAAATGCTCATAGCATTTAGATTTGATATGTCAGCCAAGGGTACAACTTTATTTTCTTGGTACTCATCTGTTCCACTAATTGGTTGTGGAGTTGTATGGAACATTACAGGCTTAATGGATGAAGATGCCAAAGTCCTTACTATATGGTTTAATAGTACAATTAATATTCTTCAAATGTTTTTAAATAGAGTTGAAACACGAGGAGCATGGATGCAATTTCATAAATATGTAATGAAATCCCTTTTAATCCTGAATCCTTCAAAATTAACAAAGGATAAAAAGAAGAGTCTTTTACAAGTATTCGATGAAATAAAAAATTTAGAATTTCCAACTTTCCTAAATCAACTCGAAGAAAGTCATCCAGCGAGAAGGAAAATAGACGAAGTGATCCTAAAGACACTGGGTTTCAAGGAAAAAGAGATCAAAGATCTTCTGGATTATCTCTATCCTGCGTTGCACAGGGAGATACTCCGTTTAAAGGAACTCATGGCAGGATGAAGGACTCCGGAGACTCATCTTCTTCGTCGTAGGGTGATCTTCCAGGTTCTCGGTCTCGCTGTTATGATGCGCTCTGAGGTGAAGATCTTGGCTGCGATGTAGAGGGTGGCGAGGGTGAAGAGGGTGATGTAGAGGATGCTCCTGAGGACGACGAAGTAGTCGCCCATGAAGACGGCCTTCGAGGCGAGGATGGTGTGGGTGTAGGGGATCGCGTAGAGGACCGCCTGGAGGGGGAGGGGGAGCATCCCCAGGTCCGTGAACATCAGGATGATCATCGGGACCATGATGGGGATGTTGAGGAACCCCACGAGGCTCTGAGCCCCCCGGACGCTATCAGTGAAGACGGCGATGGAGAGAGCCAAGGCCAACCCCGAGACGAGGGTGACGAACATCGTAGCCCCGAGGAGGAGCAGCCCCCCAGGACCCATGGAGAGGCCCAGATCCCTCAGGTCCACGTTCATCATCTCACTCGGGACGAAGCCGAAGGCCGTTGTCATGTAGTAGCCGAAGCCCACCATATAGGCGACAGCCCCGGCGACCGCGACGAGGATCGAGCCCGCCAACTTCCCCGCCAGGATCGTCAGCCGCCCCACCGGCAACGTCACCAACGTCTCCAAGGTCTTCTCCTCCTTCTCCACAGCGATACTCGTCGCAGCGATGCTCATCGCGAAGGTGAGGAGGATCATGGAGGTCACGGGGAGCATGATCCCCTGAGACATCATCAACCCAAAGATGGACTCCGGAGGAACATCGACGACCCGCCCCCTCACGACGGAGGAGTACTCCACGGAGAGGGGGCTATAGACCGCGGCTGGCTCCACCCCCGTGACATTCGCCTCCTGAAGTAACGCCTGGATCTTCTCCAGGCTGAGGGCGTAGCCATATGTACTGACGACCTGCTCCACCACACTCCCCTTACCCGTCTCCGCGATCCCAAGGCTCTTCAGGACGACGTAGACGTGGAGGACTCCCCTCAGACCCCGGGAGATATTCTCCCCGTACCCCTCAGGGATCTCCAGCAGGATCGAGGAGTTCGTCTCCAAGAGCCTCCCAACAGCCTCACTCACATTACCAGCAGAGATGAGTATAACCGTCTGATTCACATAACGAAGGAAACCGACGAGGGACGAGGAGACCTCGCTCCCATCCCTATCCCAGACCCCGATGGAGGCATGAGCCAACTCCCTCTCCACAGCCCTCTGAGAGACGCTGATGGCGCCGCCCATCAGGGGGAGGATGAGGACAGGCATCAGGACCATACCCACGAGGATCTTCGGATCCCTCAGGAGCTCCCTCAACTCCTTTAAGATAAGCACCCTCAGAGAATTAGACAACCCTCGTCGCCTCCACGAAGACCTCCTCAAGGTTCTCAGCCCCATACTCCTCCTTCAGCTCCTCCGGCGTCCCCTCGGCCACGATCCTCCCCCTATTTATGAGAGCAACCCTGTCACAGAGGAACTCAACCTCCAACATATTATGACTGGAGAGGAGGATCGTCGTCCCCTCCTCCTCTGCGTACCCCCTGATCGTCCGACGGATATGGAGCGCATGGACGACATCGAGACCAGCCGTCGGCTCATCCATGATCGCGAGCCTCGGCCTCACCATAAGCGTCCTCGCCACCAGGAGCCTACGCTTCATCCCCTTACTGTAGCCCTTCACCCGATCCCTCAGCCGCTCCCCCAGCCCCGAGATCCGAACACCCTCCTCCACCATCGCCTCAACATCACGCCCCTCCCCCCGATAGAAACTCGCCATGAAGCGGAGGTACTCGAGGCCCGAGAGGTTCGGGTAGGCACCCGCCTCCTCAGGGAGGTAACTGATCATCTCCCTCACCCTCGACGCCTCCCTCACCACATCGACCCCGAAGACCCTCACACTCCCAGACGTCGGCCTGATCACCGTCCCAACGATCCTCAGGGCCGTCGTCTTCCCCGCCCCATTAGGGCCGATGAGACCATAGATCTCACCCTCCTCAACCCTGAAGCTCACACCATCGAGGGCGAGGACCTCCCCAAACCGCTTCACAAGATGCTCAGCAACGATAGCAGGGCCCATAGATCCACCGCCAACGCTCTACTACCCTTCAAAGAACACCCTTTTAAACCTATTTCCACCTAATCTCATAGACAATCGCGGAAGGACCCAGTAGAACCCCATATCCACTACGAAGAACTTATTACAACCCAATACTATAAATAAAACTGATTTGAGATTGTTCGCCTACACCTTGATCCGCTGTGAGCCCGGCAAATACACAGAGGTAGTTGAGAAGGTGAAGGAGATCAAAGGGGTCGCCGACGCCTTCGGGGTCCATGGGAGATGGGACGTCGTCGCGGAGATCGAGGCCGACAACCTCAAGGCCCTTGGAGAGATCGCCCTGAAGATCAACGGATTGAAGGGCGTGGCATCCTCAGAGACCCTCATCGGCTTCGAGCCCCCGCTATTCCTCCGAGAGTCAACGGGACTCAAGAGAGAGCTGGGGACCGCCTCGGCCATCGCCCTCTCCCTCACACGTGCACAACCATGAGGAAGGGACCAGCATGAAGGCCTGCATACTCATAAGGGCCCAACCCGGGAAGGCAAGTGCGGTGCTGACAGCCGTCAGGAAGCTCCCCGGGGTGAAGAAGGCCCACCTCGTCCTCGGTCGATACGACGTCATAGTCCTCGCAGAGGTCCCGGACTACGAAGCCGCGAAGAAGCTCACGGCCAAGATAAACTCCATCAAGGGGCTCAAGAGCAGCGAGTCCCTGATAGAGGCGTAAGACGGGAGAGGATCTTCTACCCATACCAGCCCGGACTCACGGGAGAAAAAAAAGAAGCCCGTAATAGAGGAAGCGCTAAAAAGAGGAGGGGGCGTCTCCAGGAGGACTACACCTTTACGATGAGGTCCTCCAGCTCCTTCGAGTACCTCGTCACGACCTCCGGCTTCTTCCTCCCTACGATCACCGTATCCGAGTGCCTCACCCCGAACTCCCCGTAGATGTAGATCCCAGGCTCGACAGAGGTCACCATCCCGGCCTTCAGGGTCCGGTGGTTGAAGGCGATATCATCCCAGTACTCATGCCCCCCGAGGCCTATCCCGTGCCCCGTCCTGTGCATGATGTAGTCGCCGTACCCCGCCTTCTCGATCACCTCCTGAGCCGCTGCGTCGATATCCGAGACCTTATTCCCCTCCACGCACATCTCCAAGGCCCTCTCCTGAGCCTCTCTCATCACCTCGAAGACCTTCCTCTGCTTCTCAGTGGGCTCCCCCACGAAGAAGGTCCTCTCATTCTCGACGCCGTACATGTTCAACCTGACGCCGACGCCATTGACGATGACATCTCCCTTCTCGATTTCCTTCCCACTGAACCCTCCCGGCCCGTGGGGCATGGCAGAGAAGGGCCCCAGCCCAGTCCCGCCCGCGCTCGCCCTGATGCTATAGTTCGGGTACCTCCTCGCGGCCTCCATGGCAAGGAGGTGGGCGACCTCGGCACCCAGGGCTATCCAGGGCTTACCCACCTCTATCGCCTCCTTGAACCTCACCTGACCCCAGTCCGAGAGCTCCCCACCCTTCCTTATCAGGTCCAGCTCCTCCTCGCACTTTATTAGGCGCATCTCCCTGAGGAGCCTGCTGGCATCGACGAAGGAGAGGTCCGGGAGATGGGGCTTCAGCCTCCGCTCCAGGGCCAGGGGGTTGGAGTCCACGCCCACCCTCCCCTTCGTGATCCCCTTCTCGCGGAAGACCTCGCTGACGAGGATCGACCACTCCCGGACTGTGTAGAGCCGGTTGACCTGGCGG
>PIYN01000029.1:15552-16864 GCA_003601775.1 Candidatus Bathyarchaeota archaeon | reverse complement strand
TAGGTTGAGTTAAGCCATAATGTTTGGATTTTTTCATGCTCCTCTGTATCTACTTTAACATTATCCTTTGTTTTAATCTCACAGAGCCTTACTGGCCACCATACATTAGACAAGGCCTTGGAAGTTAGATATAAAGCGACAACCCTATGCGTATTAAGCCATAATCTCTCAGCGATCATCAATTTACCACTTCTTGTCCATAAATCATTTGCTTTTTTAACATTTCCTGGTTTTGGCTCAAGATAATTATTCGGTTTATGGTATAAAGTTCTAATTTCTTCTGATTTATGCCCCCATAATGACGGATAAGCGGTACTTTGTTTAGACACTTTAAACGCACTATGAACCTGTCTACGATCAGGTCCTATAATTTCAACTACCTTACCTAACTTTATTAAACTGATCAATTCATTAACGCCCTTTCCTGGGATGTAGATTTGCCCTGCGTTTATGTAGAAATACGCGGCCCTGTTCAACTCGGATTGAGCGAAGGGCGCGAGCTGACCCCAAGTATCCACAGCATCCTTAAAAGCGTCATAGGTCACCGTGTAGGCCTCACCCATCTTCCTCCCACCCAGAATCAGATTAAAGTGAGAGGAATTCAGATTCTCCAATACATCATAGACTCCCCTAAACGCAACCTCCTTAAGTCCCTTCAACTGATTAGCAACAATAATCGACTCCATCTCATTAGCAGGCCTCTTCCAAAGATTCGCAATCACGGTCCTACCAAGAGCCTCCCCCTCAATCTTCCGAGCCACCAATAACACCTCACTAAGATCAGTGTTCTCACTAAAGTTCCACCCCTTAGGCGCCTCATGACTCGTAATCACATACTCCACCTCATACCTCCTCAACAGCAACTCCCTAATCTTCCTCCAGGCCACACCCGAGATAAGGCTCCTGGGACAAACCAACGCCAACCTACCCCCAACCTTAAGATACTGATCACTGAGCACGATAAAGACGGCACCCAGCCCCGCCTGCCCTATACCAGAGAAACCCCTACCCTTCAAAATCTCAGAGAGCCTCCTCTGAAGCCTCCTCCTCTCCTCCCCCGGAAGCGCCCCAAAGAGGAGATTACCCCCAACGCTCCTCGTAAAGGGAGGATTCATTATAATGATATCAAAATCAGGGAGTTCAACGCTAACCCTCTCCACAGACCCGACCCCCGCCCTCTCAGCACCGACACTCCCCCCAGCCATCGTGCTGACAGCAGTAACCCTCCTCCCCACAAGAAAATCAATACTACCAAGCCGCAAATCCCTACCCTTTCCGCTCAACGGGAGAGTAAAGGTATTCGACCTCTCAA
>PIYN01000029.1:0-15543 GCA_003601775.1 Candidatus Bathyarchaeota archaeon | reverse complement strand
CGGGATTATGCAGAGACAGCCCCGTCACAGCCAAATGTGTCGCATAGGGAAGGACATCAAAACCCCACAAGACCTCCTCAAGGAGGACCTTATGGATGCCCCTAAGATCCGGATTCAATCCCTTAGAGGCCGAGGACACAACATGCCTATCCAACATCGCCCTATAGGACGCCGACAAGAGGGTTCCAGAACCACAGGCCAAGTCCCCCACCCTGAAATCCGAGATGCTCCCCACATCCGACCAATCAACACCCCAAGAGGGATTCTCCGTCTCAATAGACAGACGAGCCAAAAGCCAAGCCGCCGGGACACTCGTATAATAGGTCGCATAATACTTCGCTATATCAGCGAGCAGAAGACCATGATAGATCCTACCCATCAAGTCATGCCTAAGAAGCGCCCTCGATGAGGCGATCCTCTGAGCCTCCATCACGAGAATCCTCAACGCCTCCTCAAGGAGGGGATGGGAGGGAAGAGCCCTCAAGATGGAGAGCCCCAACTCAAAAATAGGGGCATAATTCAACCCCCTAATCTTAACCCAAGCATCTATCAATCCCTGCTTCAGAGGAGGACTCGCTAAAACTTGGCTCAGTGTAGGTATCTCCGAGTAAGAGCCAGCAAGGACCTCCTGAAACACCATGGCATCAACAAGCGCCAGCCCCGCCATCTTGAAGATCCTGGCAGAATCCTCACTCACCTTCCCTCTCCCTCCTCCCTAACTCAACCTCAAGAAGTCCCATAGCACCCTTCAACCTCGAAATCAACACATCAATTCTTGGAATCTCCAAGACCCTATCAGTAGCCTCCTTCAGAGACGCATCCAAGCTCATGACAGCCCTACCCAACAGGTCCTCACTAACAATCGACGTATAACTACTCCTGACGAGAGTAGCCAGATCATCGATCTTCGCGGAGACCCAGCCGCTCGTCTTTATCCCCTCAGCAGATATCCAAGCAATATTAGCCACCACCCCCCTTTTCAACAACACCCTCTCAACATCCTCCATCGTAGGATGAAGGAAACCCTCAAAGGAGAAGGGATACTCAACCGAGATACATATCTCACAAAGCCCCTCATCGATCCTCTCCCTACACTTCTCCTCTAACTCCCTCCTCGCACCCGATCTCCTATACTTACCCTCCAAAATCACCTTAACCCCATTCACCAGAATGAGGATATCTGGCTTCCTCAGACCAAGGCCAGGTATCCTCGCCTCCCCCAAAGTCTTAAGACCACGCTTCAGAAGCAATTGAGCTAAAACAACATTTAACGTCTCCTCACCTACAACACTCATCTCTCAAACCACCCCCTTAAACCCGTACAACACCGAATTCTGGCCTCTGTCTCCCCTTCTTCCTGTCCAGCGCTGCCTTGATGAACCCATAGTAGGCGGGGTCCGGTTTCCCAGGTCGGCTCCTGAACTCCGGGTGGAACTGGGTGGCGAAGAAGAAGTATTTGTCAGGCAGCTCCAGGATCTCCTTCCTCCTCCCGTCTGGGCTTTTCCCCGAGAAGACGAGGCCCCCCTCCTCCAGCACCCCCCAGTACTCAGGGTTCACCTCGTACCTGTGGCGGTGCCTCTCATAGATCCGCGTCGCACCGTAGAGCCTGTGGGCGAGGGTCCCCTCCTCCACCTCTATCTCATGGAGGCCCAGCCTCATCGTCCCCCCCAACTCCCTGATCCCCCTCTGCTCCGGCAGGAGGTCAATAACGGGGTTCTCCGTCTCAGGGTCACACTCGGTGCTGTGGGCGTCCTCCAGACCGAGGACGTGGCGGGCGAACTCCACGACAGCGAGCTGGAACCCGAAGCAGATGCCGAGGAAGGGGAGGTCCCGCTCCCTCGCGTACTGGATGGCCCTGATCTTCCCCTCCGTCCCCCTCACCCCGAAGCCCCCTGGGACCAGGACACCATCATAGTCCCCCAGATCCTCCGTCCTCCCAGGGTCCTCCTCGAAGACCTCCGTCTCGATCCAATCGATCTCGACTCGGGCACCACAGGCGGCACCGGCGTGCTTGAGGGCCTCGTTGACGCTGACGTAGCAGTCGGCGAGGTGGGCGTACTTCCCACACATCGCGATCCTCACCACCCCCCTCGTCTTGATGAAGGACTCCACGATCCGACGCCACTCCCCCCAATCCGGACGCCGGCTCCCGAGCCCCAGATACCGACAGAGGAGGTCCCCCATCCCCTGCTTGTCCAGCGCCTCCGGGAGCCTGTATATGGGGTCGACGTTATAGGAGGTGAAGACCGCCCCCTCCTCCACATTACTGTAGAGGGCGATCTTCCTCCTCGCCTCCCCGTCCACAACCCCCTCCTCACACCTCGCCACGATGATATCCGGCTGGAGCCCGATCTCCCTCAACTCCCGCACCGAATGCTGAGTGGGCTTCGTCTTCAACTCCCCTACTGCCTTCAGGACCGGGACGAGGGTCACATGGATCAGGAGGGTATCCCCCGGCCGCTCCTCCAGCCTCATCTGCCTAAAGGCCTCGAGGAAGGGGAGGCCCTCGATATCCCCGACGGTCCCTCCACACTCCACCAGGAGGACGTCCGGCCTTGACCTCTCAGCGACGAGCCTGATCCTCCTCTTGATCTCGTCGGTGATGTGGGGTATGATCTGGACGCAGACCCCGAGGTACTCCCCCGCCCTCTCCTTCCTTATCACCTCCTGATATATCTGACCCGTCGTGATGTTATTCCACCGGGTCAGCCTCAGCCCGAGGAAGCGCTCATAGGCCCCCAGGTCCATGTCCGCCTCGTACCCATCGTCGAGGACATAGACCTCCCCATGGATGTAGGGGTTCATCGTCCCCGCATCCACATTCAGATAGGGATCGATCTTGACAGCATCGACCCTCAGACCCCTGACCTGGAGCATCTTCCCAACGGAGCAGGTGACCATCCCCTTCCCAAGGCCGCTCATCACACCCCCTGTGATGAAGATATACTTCGTCACCGCCCCCTCCACCTCGATATGACACACATCCATTAATAACTTTGATGAGGAAAATCCTTTAAACAAGGTTTCTCTTAAAAATAGAGACCATGTCCCCTCCTCAGGGATCCGCAGAACTGCAGATGGATCTGGAGTATCATGCGCTGGAGGCAGAGGAGGCATTAAGGGCCCTCCAAACAAGCTTGGAGGGCTTAACCGAGGAGGAGGCGAAGCGCCGCCTCTCGGTTTTCGGACCCAACGAGCTGAGGGAGGAGAAACGGGTAACCCCCCTCAGTATCTTCATCGACCAGTTTAAGAGCATCCTCGTCATCATCCTCATAATCTCCGCCCTCATCTCCGGCTTCATCCTGAAGGAGTTCGTAGACACCTATGTCATCATGGCAATAGTCGTTATGAACGCGGCCCTCGGCTTTTACCAAGAGTATCGGGCCGAAAAGGCTGTGGAAGCTCTGAAGAAAATGGTGGCTCCCATGGCCAGGGTTCTGAGGAGCAACAGGGAGGTGGTGATTCCCTCAAGAGATCTCGTCCCCGGCGACATCATCCTTGTTGAGGCGGGGGACAGAATTCCGGCGGACGCAAGGCTCTTAGAGACCGTGGTCTTGAAGGTCGACGAGGCGCCGTTAACGGGAGAATCCACGCCAGTGACCAAAGGTACAGAACCTCTCCCTGAGGAGACTCCGCTGGCCGACAGAAGAAATATGGTCTACATGGGGACTCACGCCACTTTCGGAAGGGGGAAGGCCGTCGTCACGGCAACGGGAATGGAGACGGAGTTCGGTAAGATCGCCGGGATGGTCCAAGAGGTAGAGGCGGAGGCGTCACCCTTAAAGAGGAAGGTCGAGCACCTCGGCAGACAGCTGGGCCTGATCTCCATTCTCCTCTGCATATGGATCTTCGTAATCGGTATCATCGTCCACGAAGCCTCCTTAACCGTTATGTTCATGACAGCGATAAGCATGGCCGTCTCAGCCATCCCCGAGGGATTACCGGCGGTGATCACTGTCACGCTAGCCCTTGGGGTTGGTCGGATGGCGAGGCGGAGGGCTATCGTCAGGAAACTTGCCTCCGTAGAGACGCTGGGGTGCACAACAGTCATCTGCTCCGACAAGACCGGGACCCTCACGAAGAATGAGATGACCGTGAAGAAGATCTATGTCAACGGGGAGATCATCGAGGTCACAGGTTCGGGATATGAGCCAAAGGGCGAGTTCCTGAGAAATGGTACGCCCTTTGACCCGAAGAACGACGATCATCTCGAGCTGCTATTAAGAATAGGGGCTCTATGCAACAACGCCCGCCTCCAGAAAGAGAAGAAGGGCTGGATGATGATAGGCGACCCCACCGAGGGGTCGTTGGTCACCGTCGCTGCGAAGGCCGGCCTCTGGCAGGAGGACCTGGCTAAGAGATATCCGAGAATCGGAGAGGTGCCCTTCGACTCGGCAAGGAAGCGAATGAGCACTATTCATAGCGTCCCTGGTGGCAGTAAGATAGCCTACGTTAAGGGAGCCCCTGAGATCGTCCTTGGCCTCTCAACCCATATCTACGAGGGAGGGGAGATACGAGAGCTGGAAGAGGAGGATAGGAAAAGGATACTTGAGGCCGCTCGAGGGATGGCTAGTGAAGCTCTTCGCCTCCTCGCTATGGCCTATAGGGAGTTGCCAGAGGGCTTCCAAGAGCTCACACCGGAGGAGGTCGAGGTTGATCTCACCTTCGTCGGGATGGTGGGGATGCTGGACCCGCCCAGGGAAGAGGTCCCCGAGGCCGTCAGGCTTTGTAGGAAGGCGGGGATAAAGTCCATCATGATCACAGGAGACCACAAGGAGACCGCTATCGCCATCGCCAGAATGATCGGCATGATACCTTCGGAGGGCGAGGCCCTTGCTCTCACAGGCGAGGAACTGGACAGCATGAGTGACGAGGAGCTCATGGAGGTCGTTGACAAGGTCTATGTCTACGCCCGGACTTCTCCAGGCCATAAGATGAGGATCGCCAAGATTCTGAAGCAGAAGGGCCACGTCGTCGCGATGACCGGAGACGGCGTTAACGACGCCCCGGCCGTGAAGGCGGCGGATATAGGCGTAGCTATGGGGATCAAGGGGACGGATGTGACGAAGGAGGCTTCAGACATGATCCTAGAGGATGATAACTTCGCGACGATCGTTGAGGCCGTCAAAGAGGGACGTCACATCTATGAGAATATCAAAAAGTATATTCGCTTGATGATCACCGCCAACTTCGACGAGTTCTTTGAGATCACCGTTACCTCCCTCTTGGGACTGCCCCTCCCCTTCCTCCCAATCCAGATCCTTTGGGTGAATCTCGTCTCTGATGGGTTACCAGCGGTCGCTTTAAGCATAGACCCTGAGGAGCCGGGCCTTATGGACCGCCCTCCAAGGGATCCCAAGGAGGGGTTCTTAGAGAGAATATGGCGGTTCATCCTCGTCGGGGCGACCTTAGACTTCCTCTCCGACTTCTTCCCCTATCTCTGGGCCCTAACAGCCGGCTTCACCTACTGGGGCCCCTGGGGAGAGAATCATCCACTCACTATAAAGGCGAGGACGATGGCCTTTACATCCATCGTCTTCTTCGAGTTCTTCCTCGCCTACAACTGTCGTTCCGAGAAGCACTCCATCCTCAAACTGGGATGGAAGGGGATAACAGCTAACAAGATGCTCTTCTACTCCATCCTGGTCTCCATCCTACTCCAGTTCGCGATCGTCTATGTACCCTTCTTCCACCCCATCTTCCACACAACCTCCCTGACTCCATTAGAGCTGGCAGTATCCATCGCAGGCTCATTTACCGGCTTGCTCCTCTTCCCAGGAAAACTCATAAAGAAGCCGAGATATCGAGAAGACCTGCTGGGAGAGATTTCAAACTCTTAGACCCATCAGAAATGCCTCTAAGGCATATATCTC
Source organism: Candidatus Bathyarchaeota archaeon (assembly GCA_003601775.1). Classification (GTDB taxonomy): domain Archaea; phylum Thermoproteota; class Bathyarchaeia; order TCS64; family PIYN01; genus PIYN01. The sequence goes on along the minus strand of PIYN01000029.1, from coordinate 9,670 downwards.
ATTTCAGCTGTCCAGGGTCCTTCAAGGGAAGGGCGTGCTCCTCCTTAAAAATCTCTAAAATTAAGAATACATAGATATCTTCAACACCGTCCACCCTTCGAATCCGATTCAAAAGATTATTCAAACTTTCCTTCGTCGAGGTCCTGATCTTTATTATCAGATCGAACTCGGCAGTGGCTCCATAGACCTCCAATACCTCCGGAATTTCACATAATGCCTTCGCCACATGGTCATACAGCTTAGCGCCTGTTTCCACGCCGACGATGGCGGTGATGTCAACCCCAACCCTTTTCCCGTCCAAAATTGCCACAAATTTCTTTATAATCCCTCTTGAAACCATCCTCTCAATTTTATCATGGATAGTGGAATCGGGAATTCCCGTCCTCCTTGAGAGTTCCGCATAGCTAATCCTCCCTTCCTCCTGAAGCACTTTAAGTATAATGAGATCCTCCTTATCAAGGATCAACCAAGAGCCCCCTCTGACCCCTCTCCTTAGCCTAACTCGACATCCCCTTTAACTTTTACTCAAAGGATCTGGAGAATCAACCCCCGACGCCCTCGCAAACAATAGGATTTTTTTAAACCCATCACCCAGCTCGCAAAAGGCCACAAATATTTCCCAAGAATACATAACCTTAAACGGAAATTTTTTACTTTAACATGCCATTGCCCGGGCTTATTCCGAAAGATTTAAATAAGCCCCCAAGGAAAGGGGGTAAGACCTCTAAGGGTGTTGGAAGGAAATGAAAACAGGGATATGGGACGAGTTAAAGCACTGCCTCCCTATAATCCTCCTTGCTCTCAGTTGCAATTTTCTACTCGTCTTTTTAGCCTCAAAATTCCGTTTATGGGGGGTCATAGGTTACTTAATCCTATATCTAATTTTAGTGGGATTTTTAGGGAAGATCTTCGAGGAAAATGAGAAAATGAATGAACAATTAAACCTCAAGAGGGAAGGGTAGAGAGGTGATGAGAATTTTTAACTACCATAGATCGGCATCTTGTCGAGGAGGTTCATAAGGATAGGCATGAGGTCGAGTCCTCTTATGCGGTTCAGGCCGCCGAGGGCGCAGGCTCTCTCACTATAGGCATCGACCTGATCTCTCCTCACCTCCGGCCCCGTGATGGCGAGGGGGACGGGATCCCCCTTATGTTCCCCCTCCCTGAGGCTCGTGGTGTGGTCGGCTGTGACGGCGATATACGTCTCCTCCATATTCAAGTGATCGAGGAGGTGGCGTATCATCGCGTCGATCTTCTCTATCATCCTGATCTTCGCCTCAAGGTCTCTGTCATGGCTGGCGCTGTCGGTCCCCTTCACGTGGAGGTAGATGAAGTCGTATTCCTGGAGGATCCCTTCCACCACCTGAGCCTTCGCTATGGTGTCCGTATCAACCCCCCCCGTCCCCCCGGGGACGTTGAAAAGCTTGAGACCTACGGAACGGCAGACCCCCCTCACCAGGGCGTTCACCGCCACACAGGCCCCCCTCACACCGTAGAGGCTCTCAAAAGGCGTCACCTTGGGCAAGGTCCCCGCCCCCCTGACGATGATGGCGTTGGCTGGCTTCAACCCCTTCTCGACCCTTCTCTTGTTTATAGGAGAGGCCCTCAACCTGTCTCTGAGCACCTTGAGGAGTTCGTTCATGATCTCAGCCGTCCGCCTCGCCTCCGGGCTCCCGTCCAGAGGCTCCACTCTCCTCACCGGCGCCCCCTCCTCATGGGGATCTGAGCCGCCGACCTTCCAGGATAACCCCTCCCCTCTCAGGACGATGGCGACCCTGTGTTCTATGGCAGGCCGGACCTCGACCTCCACCTCCGGGTGAGAGGACAGAACGAGGTCGGCCAGCTCCTCCTCGAAGATTCTTCCATCGATCCTTCCGGCCCTCCTATCGAGGACGATGCCGCTCTCGTCCACCGTCGCGAAGTTCCCCCTGAAGGCGACATCTCCCTCCCTCACCTCCAGCCCGACCCCCAGAGCCTCCAAAGCCCCTCTCCCCCTGTAGCAGTCATGAGGGTCGTAGCCCAGGAGGGCGAGGTTCGCCACGTCACTTCCTGGAGGCCGCCCAGGTGAGACGACGTCCATGATGCCGCAGACCCCGAGGCGGGCAACTTCATCGAGGGCCGGGGTCTCCGCTGCCTCCAGGGGTGTCCTCCCCCCAAGCTCCTTCAGCGGCCTATCTGCCATCCCATCCGCCACGACGAGTATCGCCTTCATCACAACCAAATAGTAGCACTCGGAGGAGTTAAAGTTTATGAGCCCTGGGAACCAAAACAGTTGATTTAAATCTTGGGTCCTCATAAAAAGGCGTTGAGGAGAACTCTTGATGGGGAGTCGGATGGAGAAGGAGCGGAATTTCAGCGAGTGGTTCGATAGGGTGCTGCTGGAGGCCGAGGTCCTCGATACCCGGTACCCCGTTAAGGGCTTCACCGTCTATAGGGGCTGGGGTTACCGGATCGTGAGGGCTGTGGCCCGGATATTGGAGGAGAAGCTGGAGGAGAGGGGGCATGAGCCGATGCTCTTCCCCGTCGTCATCCCCGAGGACGCCTTCAAGAGGGAGGCGGAGCACATCAGGGGCTTCGAGGCCGAGGTCTTCTGGATCACGAGGGGCGGGGACACGGAGCTGCCGAGGAAGCTCCTCCTGAGGCCGACCTCTGAGACGGCGATCTACCCCCTCTTCAAGTACTGGATCAGGTCTCATGCAGACCTGCCGCTGAAGATGCACCAGACCGTCACCATCTATAGATACGAGACGAAGGCGACGAGGCCCCTCTACAGGGCGAGGGAGTTCCTCTGGAACGAGGCTCACACGGCCCACGCGACGCCCGAGGATGCTGAGAGGCAGGTGAGGGAGGGCGTGGAGATATACGATCAAGTATTCCAGCGGCTCGGTCTCAGTTACCTCATCCTCAGGAGGCCCGACTTCGACAAGTTCGCGGGGGCGGTCTACTCCATAGCCTTCGACGCCTGGAACCCCGATGGGAAAGTCAACCAGATCGGGACGGTCCACAACCTTGGTGACAACTTCGCCAAGGCCTTCGAGATCACCTACGAGGACGAATCCGGGGACCAGAGGCTCGTCCATCAGACCTGCTACGGCATGGGCCTCGGCCGCGTCCTCGCCTGCATCATAGCTCAGCACGGAGACGACCATGGCCTCGTCCTCCCCCCTGAGGTCGCCCCGATACAGGTCGTCATCGTCCCCATCCCCTACAAGGGGTATGAGGAGAAGCTGAAGGACTACTGCTCAGAGGTGCTGAAGGTCATCCAAGGGGGCGGACTAAGGGTCCTCTTGGATGACAGCGAGAAGATGCGCCCGGGGGAGAAGTTCTACCACTGGGAGATGTTCGGCGTCCCCGTGAGGGTCGAGGCGGGTCCTAAGGAGGTTGAGGGGCGCCTCGTGACCCTGGTGAGGAGGGACACCTTGGAGCGCGTGAGGGTCCCCCTTGACGAGACCGTCCAGCGCATTTGGGCCCTCTTCGATGAGATCATGGAGAACCTCAGGAGGAGGAGCAGGAAGGCTTTAGAGGAGCGCGTGAGTGAGGCCCTAAATCTCGAGGAACTGAGAAGGGGCATAGAGGAACGCAAGATCGTCAAGGTCAACTGGTGCGGCGACCAGGACTGCGCCCTCAAGATCAAGGAAGAGGTGGGAGGGGAGGTCCGGGGCTACCGCTACGACGTGGAGGAGGAGCCCAGCGGACCCTGCATCATCTGCGGAAAAGCGGCAGAGAAGATCGTCTATGTCTCACGAACCTACTAAGACCCCTTAGGCTATCTCTTTGTTACAATTTTTAAATAAAAAGAGAGTAACTTCTTCTGGAGGTTGGAGGTTGGTTCTCCCTGAATTCGTGAAGGTAAACAAGCTTCTGATCGAGGATATGCTGGGCCTCAGGAAGGGAGACAGGATGTTGATACCTGTAAGCGCTGGCATCCCAGAGGCTTATGATATCGCTTTATCAGCGCAGAGATATGCTGAGAGCGTCGGCATAAAGGCGGATATTATGGTGATAGCCCCCTTCAAATGGGGTGACCCTCCGAATGAGGTGTTGACGGCGGCTGCCAAGGAGGTCGATGGCATTTACATGATGGCCCCCTTCCATGCCCTTGACTTGAAGGTTACATTCGATAAGTTGAAGATCCCCATGATCTACGTTGGGGAGAGCCCCGGGACGGATGAGAGTCTGATAAGGACGATGTTGAGAGTAGACCCCTACAAGATGAGGGAGGAGGGGTGGAAGATAGCGGACGCCTTCACCGAGGCAGATGAGGTTAGGATCACGACGAGGACCGGCACGGACTATACCGAGGACATCAGCGGGATAGTTGGAGAGGCTCTTTCGGGCTTCGTATCCGATCCAAGGGGAACCCCGTGGGAGTATGTCCCCGGCGCATGTCCAGGGATCGTCGAGAGGAGGTGGGGAACTGCCTATGGAAAGGTGGTCTACGACGACGGGCCCTTCAAGGGGGCCGTCATAGTCATAGAGGGCAGCAGGATCGTGGATTTTGAGGGCGGTCCAGCCGGTGAGAGGCTGAGGCACTGGCTTGGGGATCGGATCTACGACGAGGACTTCATGTGCCCCTGTGAATGGGGGATCGGGACAAATCCTAACGCTATGATGATCGCGCCCAATGGGAGACGTCTCTTGGAGTGGGAGAGGGTCCGGGGTTTGATACACTTCCACTTTGGCGACTCCCAACCCTATCCGGTTATGCATGAGGGGAAGCTGATAAACCCCGAGTGGAAACCCGCGAAGTTCCATACAGGACCAAACATCTGGTACCCAACGGTCTACCTCGACGATAAATTGATCGTTAAGGACGGAGTAATACAGGAGCCCTATTAACCCTCCTTCGATCTTCTCGGCATCTCTCTTTTCAAGAATGAGTGGTCTCCCCCCTCTTGCACACCACCAATTCAGACTCCGAGTAGGGATACGTCATAGATAATGACGCTTCCGTTAGGCGAAAGGGTCATCTCTCTAATTAACATTAGTCCTTAGGGGGGATGAGGGACGAGGGGTTCTGTCTATGAACCTGCGGAGGACTCCTTCCTGCTTCAGCGTCATGTTGAGAGGGAGGCGAGGGGTGTAGTCCTCGATATGGGGACGGGGAGTGGTATCCAGGCAATCACCGCCGCGCTGAAGCCTGAGGTGGAGCGGGTTGTGGCTGTGGACATAAATCCAGAGGCCTTGAAGGAGGCGGAGGAGAGGGCGGTCCCCGCCGGGGTCTCGGAGAAGATCGAGTTCCGTCTGGGAGACCTCTTCCAGGCCGTGGGGGAGGAGCGCTTCGACTACATCCTCTTTAACCCACCCTACCTTCCCTCTCATCCGAAGGAGCCGAGGGATGAGGCCACGAGGGCCTGGGATGGGGGACCCACGGGGGGCGAGGTCATCAGACGCTTTCTGAGAGAAGCGAAGGAACACCTAAAACCTGGGGGGAGAATCCTCCTCGTTCTCTCCACCCGTACCGGCATCACCTTGGAGGAGATCGCAGAGGATTACGAGGTCGAGGTCCTGGAGGGGGAGTCCCTCTTCTTCGAGAAACTCCTATGCCTGTCCCTCAGGAGACGCCAGTAGGGCCTAATTAGTGGATATGCTTTCCCACGATCAGGATCTGTCGTCCACAATCAGGACATCGATTCTCCTCTGTGATCCTGTATTTGAGGATGCTGAAGATGTACCTTCTGATGAGGAGGCTCCCGCAGTCGGGGCAGTAGGTGTTCTCCCCGGGGTGACCTGGGACGTTCCCGATGTAGACGTAGTCCATCCCCTCCTCCCGCGCCCTTCTCCTCGCCCACTCCAGCCTCTCCACGGGCGTGATCCTGCTGAGCCCGTACTCCCTCGCCCTGTAGGCGGGGTAGAACCGGGTGAAGTGGAGGGGGGTCTCAGACCCCAACTCCTCCCTTGTCCGCTGGATGATCCCCTCTATGCACCCCTCAGAGTCGTTCCCGCCAGGGATGACGAGGTTTACCATCTCTATGTGGAGGCCCATCCTCCTCGCCTCCCTCGCATTCCGCCAAACCACCTCCACGTCGGCGCCGTTGCAGAACCGCCTATAGAACTCCTCGTCACCCTTGATGTCGATGCAGAGGGAGTCGAGGCCGGCGTCCCTGAGGTCCCGGAGGGCCTTCAGCGTCATGTACCCGTTCGTGTTCAGGTTGCAGTAGAGGCCCCGCCCCTTAGCGATCCTGAAGCAGTCCATCATGTACTCGAGGAGGGTGCTGGAGGCCTCGTTGAAGGTGAAGGAGAGCCCCTGCGCCCCCTTCCTCAGGGCGAGGTCCACGAAGTTCTCGGGGCTCACGTAGCTGCATCTACTCGGATCGGCGTCCGTCATGCTGAGGAAGTAGTTCTGGCAGTAGATGCACCTGAGGGAGCAGCCCCATGACCCGGCTGAGAGGGCCTTGGAGCCGGGCCAGTAGTGGAACATCGGCTTCTTCTCTATGGGGTTCACGCTTATGGAGCTCAGGTCCCCATAGGTCAGGGTGTAGAGCCTCCCGTCTCTGTTCTCTCTTGATCCGCAGAAACCCCTCTTACCGGGCTGGATCAGGCAGCGACGTTCACAGGTCCCACATCGGACCGCCCCGTCAGGGAGGGTCTCGTAGAGGAGGGCCTCCCTCACGCAGAGTGGATTCTCCTTTACCACACTTGATCCTCCGGGGCCTTGAAGAAAGGTGTTTCTATGCGATAGGACTTACCCCTTCTTAAATCCGACGTAGAAGCCTAAGAGGAAGCTCGCCCCGAAGGGTAGGTGGGCTATGAACTGGGTGAGGAAGCCCGAGAGTTCGCCCATCGGGACAGTGAGCCTTGATGCCCACTCCTGTAGGGCGGCGAAGTTTATCGTGATGATCCCCTTGTAGGCCAGGTACTCCAAGAGGATGAAGCCCAGGCCGAGGAAGAAGACGACGATCTTAGCCAACTTCTTCAGGGTGTAGCCGACGACGAAGCCCCCCACGCCGCCTATACCTACCTCCCCCACTATGGGGGCGAGGAGATTACCCGTCTCGCTCAAGTCCTCTCCCTCTTAAGGCGATCTATACCTCTCAGAAGCCCTATTTAAACTTCAAGAAGCCATGTTCATGTCCGGCCAATAATAAAGGGGAGAGTCACCTTCAGTCGCTGGCTCCTCCTGTCCTCCTAAGGTATAGGAACTTCAGCTTCGCTTCCATGATCATCTTTTCTCTCACATAGCACCTCCTCTGGAAGACCACGAGCCCCCTCTCCGGGCGGGATGTCTCCCTCTTATAGATGACCTCCAGCTCGGACCTCAGGGGGTCTCCGTGCTTTAGGGGCGCCTTGAACCTCATCTCATCGACCTCCACCAGGGCGATGATGTTGTCATAGATCCCCGTCTGATACTCCAGCCCGAAGGCGTAGGCCGAGATGACCGCGCCCGGGGTTATCTTCCCCTCAAATCCCCTACGCCGCGCCTCCTCTGCATCCTGGAATAGGGGGTTCGTGATCCCTGTGAGGGCCGTGATGATCTCGATCTCCGACCCCGTTATGTACCTCGTCCGGGTGACGATCTTGTCCCCGACCTTCAGATCCTCGTAGAAGTACTCTGTCATCGTTAAGACCTTCCTCCTGGTTATTTTAAGGGACTGCTGGGTTTTAAACTATGGCATCCACCGAGGCCCTTTACCTTGATAGCAGGAGGATGGAGAGCGTCGCGAAGAGGAGTCCAAGCCCTTTCAGGGGTGTCAGCCTCTCTCCCAGGGCTACGATCCCGATGAGGCTGGAGAGGGCGACGTACATCCCGTAGATGGGGACGACCCTTGAGACGGAGCCGAGTTCGAGGGCTTTATAGTAGGAGATGATGGCGACGGCGAGGACGATCCCCGCCCCGTATAGTAGCAGGGAGGACCTGTTGAAGCCGAGGTATTCGCTGAACCTATAGCCCTGGGCCTTCGCGACGATGAAGGCCGAGGTACAGAGGATCGCGTTGGTCACGGTCACGGCGACCCATGATGGAATCGTCTTCATGGCCTCCTTGACGAGAGGGGGCATCAGGCTATAGAAGACCAAGGATATCAGGGTCCACACGAACCAATCCAATCGACATCCCTTCCCTATATCCCTTTGGGTCTATGAGCATTTAGGGGTTACAGTTGTGGGATACACCAAGATTATATCCGGAGACTACTAATCCATAATGGGTAGATATGTCGAATAGGAAGTATCGGGAAGAGGAACTCCTTGACGCCCTTGTCGTCGACTCAGAGGGGCATATCGCAGGGCGTGTCGGCTCCTTCGTGGTCACCCCAAGGACGATCATCGTCAAACTCTACGAGTTGGAGAAGAAGAGCAGGACAGAGCCAGATGAGGAAGAACTTGTAAAGCGGCTGATGGAAGTCGTCCCCAAGAAGAAGGGCCTCCTCTCCAAGGCCCCAAGCCTTGAGGACCTCTATGCGGATGTCAGGAAGGAACTTGGCAAGGAGGCGACAGAAGAGGTCACTCTCGAGGACTTGGTGAGGTACGCGGAGGTGAAGGGGGTGGAGGTGCCCCAACGGGTGGTGGAGGAGGGGGTCAAGGTGGAGCGGGGGGAGTTCCCCTGGGGCCTGGTCAAGAAGATCGGGGTCTCGTCGATAGATAAATGCCTCCTCCTCAGGGAGCCCATGGGTCCGGAGGGGAAGGAGCGGAAGGTCCAGAGGAGACCCCCCCTCTATGGGACGGATGCCCTACGGGGGAAGTTGGTCATCGACTCCGAGGGGCGCATCATCGGGAGGGCGGATCGATTCCTCCTCGGCATCCCCCCGGGCATCCTCATCACGAAGGAGGTCGTAGAGAGGAGGGAGGTCCCGGACTTAGACGCCCTGGAGAGGCAGCTCGTCCCGGGGAGGTTCAAGACCAGGAAGGACCTCTACCAGACCGTCGCGATCTTCCACGGACTGAGCGGACAACTCAGGGCCGACGACCTCAAGTCCAGATACCTCCTCGGATGGGCTCAGTCCCAGGGGGTCGATATCCCCATGATTGTCGAGGAGGAGAAGACGACGGAGGAGCTCGTCGTCGACTGGACTGATATAGGGAAGATCGACGATGTCATCCTCCTGAAGAAGTCCTTGGAGGAACTGGAGGGCTCATAGAGCCTGAAGTAAAGGGTTCTTCCGGGTCGGCGTTCCCTCAAGGAGTTTATGTTAGAGGGGTTACTTCACTGGAAGGAAGTTGAGGGAAGGTCTGCGGTCGACTATGGAGATCGCTATCCGCTTCATCCAGAGGTCGTCTCTCTGCTGGGGGAAGTCCCGCCTGTAGTGTGCGCCCCTGCTCTCCTCCCTCCCCAGCGCCGATAGAGCTACCACCTCGGCCAGTTCGAACATGTTCCGTAGCTCAAGGGCCTTCATGACGTCGAAGTTGCTCTTCGCCGAGGCCTCCTCGACCAGCTCCTTTCCCTCCTCTATGAAGGCGAGGAGGTCCTTCAGCCCCTCTCCATCTCTGATCACGCCGCACTTAGCCCACATCTCACGCTTTAACTTTCCCCTCAGTTCGTTGATGGATCGCTTCCCATCCTTGACCTTGGAGATGAATCCCTTGACCCCTTTAATTTGGGAATCGTCTGGGGTACTAAGCGACCCAGCCTCGGCCCATTTTGCAGCCTCCCTCCCGGCTATGGAACCGAAGACGATGGCCTCTGTCAGGGCGTTTCCTCCCAGACGGTTGGCCCCATGGACGCCGCCTGAGA
>PIYN01000009.1 GCA_003601775.1 Candidatus Bathyarchaeota archaeon | reverse complement strand
GGTATGGAGCAAACCCCCTATCCGGAGGGCTCAGGCCTGGAGAGCTTGTGACCCGTAAGGGTCGCGTGGGTTCGAATCCCACCCCCGGCGCCATCAATTAGGTTGGGGTGAGATTTTAGAAGTTTGAGTTGTTATGTGCCGTCGAGAGTATAAATTTTTATTTATGATAAAAATTAATTGGTGGGCAGGGAGGTTGAAGGAGACCCTGTTCAGCAAACTTGCGAGGTGGACGTTGGAGTATAAGGGGGTCGGGGCTGGTCATGAGGTGCTGATCTGTGTGAGTCCAGATACGGGAGCCGGCGAGGTATAGCGCCCTTGTGACCCACTGTAGGGCGATCGGTGCGTTGCCCCATGTCTTGGTCGTCAATACGCCGAGGGAGGCTATGGTCTCTCGGGCGGGCTGTCAAGCTTTCGAGGATCGTCTGCTTGAGGCCATAAAGGCAGCCGACTTCATATACTGTTCTGCGACTTCGACCCCGCCTTTCTCCAAGAGGTGAGAGATGCAACGGCATCCTCCGATCCCTTTACAGTTCATAACCCTCAGGGAGGGAATGGTTGTAGCTACTATAGTATATAAAAAACTAATTGAACCGTAACAATCTGGCCACTTTGGGTCGTAGGTCCTTTAAGGTTTAGGTGGGGACGTACTTGAAGGCTTCCCTCTCCGTTATCTCGAGGCCCAGGGCCTCTATGATCTGGGAGGCCTGCTGGGCGCAGGCGAAGGGTGGGCATCCGGGCATGAGGAGGACCTTCCCCCTCAGTTCTCCCTGGGAGAGGACCCAGTAGGAGTTCTTCACGGCGGAGATGGCGCAGTCCCCGAAGATGATGGGGAGGGCCTCCTCGGTCATCTCCCTGACCTCGTCCAGGTCGGAGGGGAAGGGTGGGTCGAGGCCCACGTAGAAGTGGAGGGTCTTCCCCAGCTCCTTCAGTTGCTCGAAGAATCCAGTGTCCTTGAGCATGTAGAGGGTGAACTTGATCCAGGCCTTGCAGGTCCTGCAGGCAGCGCCCTCGCAGACCAGGACGTTCTCGAAGTGGGGTGTCACTATCTCGCAGGAGGCCATCAGGAACCTCCGCTTGACCTTCTCGACATCCTCCCCCAAGACCTCGATCATGCTGGGGTCGCCCACCCCAAGACCCTGGGAGTGAGCGAGGGCTATGGGCCCCACCTCGTAGTGGGGGTACTCGAAGCCCACCACCTTCGCAGCTATGGCATCCGTCGAGACGGGGTCGTCGCCGGCGATGATCAGGTTGAGGTCCACGGGGTTGCCATGGATCGGCCCGTCTCCCTCCATGGCGCGGATGGCGTCCACGACGCAGAGGGAGATCTTCTCCCTCACCAGCCTCAGGATGTCGACGAGCTTCTGCCAGAGCTCTGAGCGGTGCCACCTCAGCCTGTCGGTGAAGGTGTTGGGGAGGGCGTGGAGGTCCTTTATGCAGCAGGTGATGCCGCCGCCCTCCATGCTCGTCTTGAGGACGGGGATCGGGACGATCTTATCGACCCTCAGCGGCAGCTCGGCGATCTCAGCCTCCTTCAGGACCACGGCGCCGGGGATCTTCACCCTCACGCTCTTGAAGACCCCGTCCTCCTCGAAGGGCTCGATCTCGACGCCGATCTCCCTGGCCATATCCACTGCCCCCAGCATCTCCATGACGTCCCTCGTCTCCATCCCCTCACGCCACCAGTGGGTCATGGCGGAGGAGCTCTCGCCGATTATGGGCTTTGCCCCGGCCTCCTTCACTTGGAGGGCGACCGCCCTGACCACCCTTACATCCGTCGTGACGGGGGGTGGCCGTGGGCTCACGAAGTTGGGCTTCAGCAGCACCTTCTCCCCTGGCTCGACGAACTCCTCCATCCCTCCGAGGTCATCGATGGCCTTCTTCACGGCGTCGTATATCCGCTCCTCGTCGACGGGTGTGGCCACCCTTGAGATCGCTACTCGGGCCATTTCATTAGATGGTTCCAGCCATAGTTGTTATAACCCTTTCCATAGGTATCAGGTCGTCTTGACCACGACCTTCACAGGGTCCCCCACCTTTCTCTCAACGGCCTCGAGGGCCTCCCCGATATCGCTCAGCGGGAACTCATGGGTCACAAGCCCCTCCAAGTCTAACCCATGGGCCCTGACGACGTCGATCGCCCTCTCTATATATATCGTGGAGCCGGGGTTCAGGACCCCTATAAGGGTCTTCTCCAGGGAGGTGAGGTACCTCAGGTCCAGGGGGGAGGGCTCCCCCACTATCCCGACCTGCACGTGCACCCCACAGGGCCTCAGGGAGTCGAGGGCCAACCTGACCGCTGAGGGGGCTCCACTCGCCTCGAAGGCTACGTCCACGCCGAGGCCACCCGTCAACGCCCTGATCCCGCCGATGGGATCCTTCTCTTCCCCCGTGTTTATCAGGTGGGTCACCCCCATCCTCTTGGCAAACTCTATGGGCCGCGGCCGGGCTCGGCGGACCACCCCGATGATCTTCCTCGCCCCGGCCAGGCGTGCCGCTGCGACGATGGATAGCCCGACGGACCCGAGTCCGATGACGAGGACGGAGGATCCTGGACCGACCCCGCCCCTCTCGACGGCGTAGAGGGCTGTGAGGAACATATCGGGGATAAGCACGGCGGTTCGGAGGTCCATGTCATCCGGGACCTTCACGAGGGTCCTATCTGCCCTTGGGACCTTCATGTACTGTGCGAAGGCCCCGTCGTAGTTCAGCCCGAAGAGGATGCGTCGCTCACAGAGCTGGGGCTTCCCCAGGACGCAGTATCTGCAGGTCCCACAGGTGGCGACGTAGGAGCCAACGACTCTGTCGCCGGCCTTGAAGCCCCTCACCCCCTTTCCCACCTGGAGGACCCTCCCGGCGTACTCGTGGCCGAGGATGACGGGGGTCTTGGTCGGTATTGAGCCCCTGTAGGCGTGGACGTCCGTCCCACAGACGGCGGCGTACTCAACCCTCAGGATGACCTCCCCGACGGAGGGGAGCCTCGGCGTGGGCACCGTCTCAAGCCTCAGGTCCCTGGGGCCGTGGAGGACTGCGGCCTTCAATCGGCCTTATCCCTCCTCATAGCCACACCACTTGAGGATGGTCAGCGCCATCACCTTCGTCGCATCGACAACGTCCTCGACCCGAACCCACTCGTTCATGGCGTGCATCTGGGTGATCGTCCCAGGTCCGAAGATGAGGGTCGGTATCCCCGCCTGGACGAGGACTCTCATATCTGAGGCACCCTCATGCCCCTTGACCAGGGCCTCCTTGCCCAGGGCCTCCCTGAAGGCCTCCTTCACCGTCGTGCAGATGGGGTGATCGGGGCTTATCTCCGAGGGGGTTCCGAGGTATCCCTTGAAGGAGACCTCCGGCGGGTGGAACCTCAGCCAGGGGTCCAGCCGAGCCCTGCTCTCAAGGAACTCTATGAACTCCCTCTGCGCCTCCTCAACCTTCTCATTCGGGAGGATCCCCATCCTCCCCTTTATGACGCAGAGCTCCGGCGGGTTGCTCGGGAAGTCTCCTGAAGTGAAGACTCCGACGAAGAGGCCCAAGGCGCCCCTCGGGTCTGGGTAGAGGGGGTGCCTCTTCTCCGAGACCCTGATTCGGTAGAGGTCCTGGATCGCCCTGAAGACCTTGTAGCCCTGCTCGATGGGGCTGACATGCTCCCATATCCGGGACATGGAGGCCGACCGCCCCCGGACGAGGACCTCGAACCACATGCTCCCCGACTGGGCTGGCTGGACCTCCATATCGCTCGCCTCGCAGTTGATCGCAGCATCGGCCCTATAGCCCCTGAGGACGCAGCCGAGCGTCCCGTTGCTTGTGTACTCCTCATCCACGACGCACTCGAGGACGACGTCGCCCCTGACCTCCACCCCCGCCTCGAGGACACATCTCAGGGCCATTATCATGGAGGCCAACCCGCTCTTCATATCCGAGGCCCCCCGTCCATAGAGCCTCCCCCCCTCGACCTCCGCCCCGAAGGGGTCATGCCTCCAAGCCTCCCTGGGGCCGGGAGAGCAGACGTCCACGTGGCCGTTGAAGAGGAGGGACCTCCCGCCCCCCCTCCCCTTGTACACCCCCACCACGTTCGGCCTGCCCTCGTACCCGATCTTCGCCGGCTCATAGGCCGGGTGTTTCTTCAACTCATCTATATCGAGTTCCCACACATCGACCTGCAGGTCCATATCATCAAAGGTCTTGGCGATGAACCTCTGGATCCCCAGCTCTTCCCCCGTCACGCTCGGGAACCTGATCAGCCTCTTCAAGAACCCTATAATCTCCCCCCTTCTCCTCTCGATCTCCTCTAAAACTCGCTGCTTTACCTCATTCATAACCCCATAACCTTAGAATTCTTCCTCCCTCAGTTTATATAAGATTTTACATATCACTTGGCCGATACCCAGCCGGCCTCCCTAGCTTCGTTACCTCATCTCATGACAAGAAACATATCGTCTTCATAGCCACCCAAGGCCGGGGAGGGGAACACGGTTCCTCTCTCTACACGGCTCAAAAAGAGGAGGGAGTCTAAGAGATTATAAGTGAAATCAGATGATCTTCAACCTGATGATCGGTTATGAAGACCGAGGAGATCGTTAAGAGGCAGACCAAGTATATTGTCCCTGGGACTGTCAAGGGGAGGTACCCTGTGGCTATCGTAGAGGCGAAGGGGGCCGTCATCAAGGATGTTGAGGGAAAGGAGTATATAGATTGTCATGGGGGGTACGCTGCGGTGAACGTCGGCCACTGCCATCCAAGGGTCGTGAAGGCCCTTCAGGAGCAGGCGGCGAAGGTATGGCATGTCTCCTGGGACTTCTACCTCCTCCCGACGACCCAGCTCGCTGAGAGGCTGGCGGAGATCTGCCCTGGCGGGCTCAGGAGGGTCTTCTTCGCCAGCAGTGGGGCTGAGGCGGTGGAGAACGCCGTGAAGTTCGCCAAGAAGTACGTCTACACGAGGCAGGGGAGGGGCGGGAGCCAGGTCATCTCCCTGATGGGGTCCTTCCACGGGAGGACGGCCTACGCCATGGCGCTCACGGGTCAGGAGAAGTACAAGGTTGGACTGAGCACCTACGTCCACCCGGGGGTCGTCCACGTCCCGCCGCCCTACTGCTACAGGTGCTTCTTCAAGCTCACCTACCCCGACTGTGACCTCTACTGCGCCAAGTACCTCGAGCAGGTCTTCAAGTTCAAGACGGCTGGGGGGGATGTAGCCGCCTTCATATCCGAGCCAATAATGGGGGAGGGGGGCATCATCGTCCCCCCGGAGGGCTACCTCAAAGAGGCCGTCGAGATCGTCAGGGAGCACGAGGCCCTCTATATCGCCGACGAGATCCAGACGGGCTTCGGGAGGACGGGGAAGATCTTCGGCGTCGAATGGTACGGCGTCGAGCCTGAGATCATGACCCTGGCCAAGGGGATAGCCAGCGGCGTCCCGTTAGCCGCCGTCACGGTGACGGAGGAGATCGCGGAGGTCCTCACCCCGATAGACCACTGCTCCACCTACGGGGGGAACGCCCTCGCCTGCGCCGCCGCCGTCGCCAACATAGACGTCCTCCTCGAGGAGAGGCTGACGGAGAAGGCCCTTAGGATGGGGGAGAAGATCATGAGGGGGCTGGAGGACCTCGCCGAGAAGTACCCCCTGGTGGGGGAGGTCCGCGGCAAGGGGCTGATGATAGGGGTGGAGCTGGTTAAGGACAGGGAGAGCAAGAAGCCGGCCGCCGAAGAGGCTGAGAGGATAAGGCTTGAGGCCATGAAGAGAGGCCTCCTAATCAACACCGGAGGGGTCTTCGGCTGCGTCCTGAGGTTCCAGCCTCCGCTGCTGATAACGGAGGAGCAGGTCGAGAGGGCGCTGGAGATCCTCGACGACTCCTTTAGGGTTGTCACCCCATAGAGGAACTTAAAGCCAAGAGTCAGCTAACTCCATGGTGAGGGAGAAGGTGCCCTCGCCACGATTACCAGAGGGGATCATCCCTGACCCTCCCTTTTTAAGCACTTATAAGTCCTAATCTTATTGAGAGAGACAACTATTACTTCGCCGAGCTCTGCCCTGCCGAGGGGTAGTGCCCTGCCTCCTAACTCCTGCTCCTACTTCTCCTCTTCTCAAGCGTCTTCAAGAGATGTCTGCCGTTGGCCGTGATGGCGTAGATGGGCTCTATGCCGGCTGTCGTCGTCTCGGTCCTCCTCCGCCCCACCTCCCTCACGCATCTTATGCGCTTCAGCTGTAGGAGGGCTCTGACGACCTGCCAGTAGGAGGTGATGTAGTGCTTCCCCTCGATCTCCCTGAGGACCTCCGTCGCCGTCTTATTCCCCTTCTCGAGGGAGGAGAGTATCAGCCTATGGGTCTCCCCGATGAGGCCCTCAAGCCCCTCGGACTTGATCAAACTCTCCAAATCCTCGACCTGCTGACCCACATCCATCACGAACCCCTCCCTTCACTCCTTTCCCAATCTGCCCATCTTCTCAAGCTCGTCGGCGATGTACTTCAGCCCCAGCTCCTCGAGCCTCGCCCTCGTCGGGTTGCTCGTCTTCAGATCCCAGCCCCTGGCCCTGTAGTACTCGTCCAGGGCTTTGTCGTAGTTCTCCTTGGGCATGACAGCCCCCTTGTAGGGTCCCTTGGTGTAGGGCTCCTTGTAGAAGCGCTCGGGCAGGTAGTCGTCCTTCCGACCTAACCCGACCTTCACGTTGAAGGCCTTCTCGACGTTGTATATCCTCTCCCCGCACCTGAGGATGTGGTCGTAGGTCCACTTGAAGCCCGTGAGGGCTGTGAGCACCTTGGGCGGGAACTCCACGTAGAGCCTCGGCTCCCCCCTGAAGAAGTACTTGCACATCTCCAGGGAGTCGTGGACGGCCCTTATGTTCTGGTACCAGGCGACGAGCATCCCCTTCCCCTCCCAGCCATACCGGTCCGAGGCCTTCGCCGTCCCTATGTACTTCTCCATCTCCTCGGGGGTGAACATATACTCGCCAGCGGGCTGGGTCCTCAGGTGGTCGCCCCCCCGCGTTGATGTACCGAAGCCGAGGCCCCAGGCCCACATCACCCGAGGGTCGACGAGCCCCATCTGCTGCCCCTTGATGGTTATGGAATACCGCTCAGCCCCCTTCCCCACGACCTTCGAGGCTTTGTAGCTCCCCATGGCGAGGAGCTCCCCGAACCTCCCCTCCCTGTAGGCCATCCGCCTTATCGCCTCGAGGATCGCCTCGGCGTTGCCCCAGCTCATGTCAAGGCCGTCCGTCTCCTTCGAGGTGAGGATGCCCTTCTCGTAGCACTCCATCGCCCAGCCCACCGTATCGGTGCAGTTTATGAGGTCTATCCCCATCTTGTCGCAGAGCGTCTTCGCAGCACAGGTCGAGGCGAGGTCGGCGTTCCCGAGCTTGGAGCCGAAGCCCCCGGTGGCCTCGTACTCGATCCCCTCCCCCATCGCACCCGCGTAGGGCCCCTCCTCGACGACGTAATATCCGCTGCAGTGGAAGACGCAGGCATGGCATGCCCTCTTCTTCTTTACGTACTTATCCAGCAGCGTCTCCCCGCTGAGCTCCTTCGCCCCCTCGAAGACGCCCTCACGCCAGTTGTATGTGGGCAGACAGCCCAGGGTCTGGAACATCATGACGAAGATGGGCGTCCCGTACTTGGAGAAGTTCTCGAACCACCACTGATCCCCGGTTCTCAGGATCTCGATCCCCTCCTCCACGGCGTCGACGAACTCCTCAGGGTGGGCCACCCTTACCCCCTTAGTTCCCCGGATGGCGATGGCCTTCAGCCTCTTGGAGCCCATAACGGCCCCCATGCCGCATTTCCCCGCGCCCCTCGTGTAGTCGCTTATCACGCAGGCGGGGATGATCAGGTTCTCTCCTGCGGGGCCTATGCAGGCGACCTTGATCTCCAGGTCCCCGTGCTCCTTCCGTATGGCGTCCGTCGTCTCCCACGTATCCAACCCCCAGAGGTGCGACGCGTCGCGGAGCTCCACGTGGTCGTCGTCGATCCACAGATAGACGGGCTCCTTGGCGGCGCCCTCGAAGACGATGCAGTCGTACCCCGCCCACTTCATCTCCGCCCCCCAGTGGCCCCCTGCGTTGGCGTCTCCGAAGGCCTCCGTAGAGGGGGACTTCGCCGTCACGGTCCACCGCCCTGAGCAGGGCACCAGGGTCCCCGTGCAGGGCCCCGTCCCGAAGATGAGCTTATTCTCTGGGCTGAAGGCGTCGACGTTGGGGTCGACCTCGTCGTAGAGGATCTTGGAGTTGAAGCCCCTCCCCCCGATGAAGTTCAGGGCCAAGTCCTTGGGCAGGGGCTGTCTCCGAATCTTCCCCTTCGTCAGGTCGAC
Source organism: Candidatus Bathyarchaeota archaeon (assembly GCA_003601775.1). Taxonomy (GTDB): domain Archaea; phylum Thermoproteota; class Bathyarchaeia; order TCS64; family PIYN01; genus PIYN01. The sequence continues at coordinate 51,310 of PIYN01000009.1, read as the reverse complement.
CCTGAGGATCGTCCCGGCCCAGCCGTAGTACTCCATCGCTACACACCCCTCCCCTGGAGCGACTTCCTCGCCTTAATGGTGGCGGCCTCCAGCTTCTCCAGTGCCCTCTGCATCCTGGGGAGGCCGGCGAGGTCCGCCCTCACATATTTGATGGCCCCCCAGAGGCAGGTCTCAACGCAGGCCGGTTCCCCTCCGCAGAGGTCGCACTTCACGCAGATGTGCCGCTCGGGGTCGAAGGATATGGCGCCGAAGGGGCAGGCTATCATGCACTGCCTGCAGCCGATGCAGCGGTCCTCATCTATCAGCACGGCCCCCGTCTCGTCATCGACCCTTATCGCGTTCACGGGGCAGACGTCCCTGCAGATGGGGTCCTCGCAGTGGAGGCAGACCATAGGTATATCTATGCCGAGGGTCTCCCTCTTCAGGACCCTTATCCTCGCCTTGGCGGGGCTGATGACATCCCCGGATTTCTTCAGGGAGCAGATCATCTCACAGCGCCTACACCCGTCGCAGAGTTCCGGGTCCACTATGAGAACATAACGATAACCCAACCTAACTCTCCTCAGATTATAAATTTCCACCTAAGACCCTTATATATCACTTATTCTCCCTCTTCCACGCGATGGTCAAGGAAGACGTGGTGATCATAGGGAACGGCGCCGCGGGTAACAGCGCCGCGGAGGCCTTCAGGTCGATCGATAGAGAGACGGGCATCACGATGATCTCGGAGGAGGGGGAGCCCGAGTACTCGGCCTGCGTCCTCTACCACTACGTATCCGGCGCCATGAACCGGAGCGAGGTCTTCCTCAAGGACTGGGAGGATTACGCCCGGATGGGTGTAAGGGCCCTCTTCGGGACGACCGTCCTGGAGGTTGATCCCAAGGAGAAGGTGGTGGTCACTGGGGGAGGTGAGATACCCTACAGCAGGCTCATCATCGCGACCGGTAGCGTGCCCTTCGTCCCCCGCATAGGGGGTCTGGATAAGCGGGGGGTCTTCGCCTTCAAGACGTTGAGGGACGCCGACGGCATCGCCCAGTTCCATGGGGGGAGGATCGTCGTCGTGGGTTCCGGACCCATAGGCGTCGAGACCTGCCTCTCCCTGAGGAAGAGGGGGTGCGAGGTGACCCTCATCGAGGCCCTTGACTGGGTCCTCCCGAGGATCTTAGACAGGGAGCCTGCGGCCCTCATGGAGGGCATCCTGAGGCGCTACGGCATCGACTTGGTGACGGGGGAGGGGGTCTCCCAGATACTTGGGGGGGAGAGGGTCACGGGGATAGCGCTGGAGGAGGGGGAGATCGACTGCGACATGGTGATCCTGGCTACGGGCATGCGCCCCAACGTGGACCTCGCCAAGAGGGCGGGGATAGAGATAGGCTCAACGGGGGGCATCGTCGTCGACGAGCGGATGCAGACCAGCGAGGAGGAAATCTATGCCTGCGGGGACTGCGTCGAGACCCCAGACCTCCTGACGGACCGGAAGATCCTTAGCCTACAGTGGTCAAGCGCCGTCACCCAGGGGAAGATCGCCGGCTACAACTGCGCTGGCAGGCCACGAGTCTACGAGGGCTCCCTCAACATGGTCACCCTCGACCTCCACGAGACCTTCATGGCCTCCATCGGGTGGACAACGGCGACATATCCCCGCCCATCCAAGCTCGATATAGTCGAGCATGAAGGTGGGGGTGATTACTGGAGGCTCTTAGTTGATGGGGGGAGGGTCGTCGGGGTGCAGTTCATCGGCAGGTCTTGGAGGACCCTCGACGCCGTGGTCCTCTCCATGCTCAAACACATCGACCTCGAGGAGGCGAGGAAGTCGATCGAGAGGGGACTCATGATGGCGGAGCCCTGGCGTGTAAAACTACAGTCCTTCCTCAGATAACCGCCGGGAAGGTTTCTCTACCCCCTGACCGAGGCCTTGATCACATCCCTGCCTTAATGGGGCGAGGCCTCAAGGCTGAATACGTGGATCTCCCTCTCCGTTGGCAGGGTCTCCCTACTATAGGTGGTCTCGGGTCTGCCGAGGCGTCTGACATTAGGTCGATCCCTCAGGAACTCCTCGACATCGGCGAGGGGGAAGTAGGGGAAGATGATACCCTCAACCCAGTAGTGCATCGGGATGACGACCCTCGGCCCTATCCTCTCGATGTTCTCCTCGGCCAAGGTGTAGTCCCCGCCGACGCTGACCATGAGGACATCGACCTGACCCATCTCCTCGACCTGCTCCGGGGTCAAGACATGCCCGAGGTCGCCCAGGTGGGAGAAACGCACCCCCTCGACCTCGAAGACGAAGATGGTGTTGAACCCGAGTCGCCGCCCCTGGACATCATCGTGGAAGGCCTTGACCCCTTTGATCCTCGCACCCTTCACCATGTAAGCCCCGGGCTCGTCTATGACGACAGCATCGGGCTTGCCGACGAGCGACCTCCCGCTGGCATGGTCATCGTGGCCATGGGAGATGAGGATGACGTCGGCCTTGACCCTCGGAGGCGGGAGCCCGAGGGAAACACCATCATGCGGATCCGTTACAATAGTCACTGAGTTGCATACCTCAAAGCAGGAGTGACCATGCCACCTAACCAATACCAACCCTGCAATCACCCAGTAAATGCTCCCTTAAAACCCTATAAATGGCTTAACCCAAGGAGGCGATGAGGTCACTAGTCGATCAGTTGGAGAACCACCGCGCAAAGGCGGCTTTAATGGTGGGCCGGGCCGGACTTGAACCGGCGACCTCTGCCTCGTAAGGGCAGCGTCCTGACCATGCTGGACGACCGGCCCAACCTCTCAGCGTCAAGAGGCCTTTATTGATGTTTCTATGAAGGCCTTGCCCCCGGCTAACTTTATGATCTCCTCTTGGAGGGCCCTGAGTCGTTCCAGGGAGGGATGGTCCTCCCCCAGTTCCTGTGAGAACTTGTGGATGGTCTCCTCCAAGTCCACCCTCTTCTCCCCCTCGATGAGTTTATCGGCGTAGCAGACGATCTTCTCCTCCAAGGTCTTGGGGGTATAGTCCTCGGGGGGGAGGCCCAATTTCACGGCCTCCTCCAGGGTGATCCCCGCCCCCACATGTCTCTCCACGATCCGTGCCACCTCCTCAGATAGCCCCATCTTCCTCACTATACGTCCGCCAACTACCCCGTGCTCGACGCCATGGGTCCTCGACCTTCCGATGTCGTGGAGTATCGCCCCCACCTCCACGAGCCTCAGATCCACCTTGACGCCCCTCTCCCTAACGGCCTCGGCGATCTCCACCGCGAGGGACGCAACCTTGATGCAGTGCTCCACGACGTTCCGGGGACACCCGGCCTCCCACAGCATCTCTATCGCCTCAGCCCTATCAGGCAGCCTCATTGGTCCAACTCCTCCTCCAACTCCCTTACCTTCTTCTCAAGGGCCTCTATCACAGGCCGGTTATCATAGGGTCTGAGGAAGCCCCCGCACTTGGGACAGCGGAAGACCAGCTCCATCGCCTCCTCGAAGGAGACCTTCGGGCAGTTCGGATTTCCACAGTGATAGAACTCGTGGCCGCGTTCATACTCGAGGCGGATCCTCAGCTTCTTCAGGATCTTCTGCTTCATGCTCTGCACGAAGCCCTCGACGAGCTCCGGCTGGAGCTTCCATTGGAAGACGAACCACCCTGTCTCCGGGTTCCTGAACCTCCTGGAGGCGACGAGGGAGTGGTTGTAGAGCTTGTAGATGACCTTCCGGACGTCGTTAACCCTTATCCCGGTCCTCAGGGCGAGGTCCTCGACGGTGAACTCCTCGCCGTTCTTCATCTCCTTTACAATAGCCACTGCCTCATCTCCCCCGATGATCTTGGCGATGGTGTAGAGGACTTCGTCATTGATGTTGGCGTACAAGGGGATTGGCGACCTCCTCCATGCCCATTAAATAATGTGCTTGGGAAGTATTAAATACTTTCAAAGGGGGAGAGGTCTTCTGTTTCCCCCTCGCCAACTCTGATCACCTTCTTCCCTCTCTCCTGGGGGACGATCCTTATCCTCGCGCCCTCAAACTCCCTATAGAGTTCCCTCCCCTGGAAGAGTTCGTGGAGGAAGATGCTCAGGGCTGAGACCTCGGAGTGGGGCTGGGAGGTGACGGCGACGTTCCAGTCAGCGAGGTGGTAGACCTCCGGCGGGACCTTCGCCCCGCCGACGACCACGAGCTTCTCTGAGGGGTTGGCCCTGATCTCCGAGATCACGTCCTGGATGGGTAGCCCGTACATCGTGAGGTGGACGACCTTCCCCCTCCCCTTCTTCCACTCCCTTATGGTCCTCTTCCAGTTCTCCGTATACTCAACCTTAAAGTTCCCTCCCCAGTCCCTGCAGACCTCAGAGATGGACTCCTCCACGCTCCTATCCCTCACCCCAGAGTAGATCGCCCCCTCGGCGCCCAGGGCCCTCGCCGCTAAGAAGAGGTGGGTGGTCACCCTCTTATCGCGCATGGGCCTATGCCCCAGCCTCAGGACGATGATGCTCATCTGACCTCACCGGCTCGAGGCCTCCTCTTCCGGGCCTCTCTCACAATCCTCTTCTTACTCGGGCCATAAGGGGTTTATGGGCCCACCCTACATCTCTAACCCCTGAAATCGGAGATCAGGGCCTTGAGCTCGCCCCCGAGGAGAGTCTCATTCCCCCTCTTATACTCTGCCGCGAAGCGCTCTATACTCCTCTTCAGCCTCCTCAGTTGGGAGAGGGTGAACTCCGTCCTCGGCTCCTCGAACAGTGCCTCCACCTCATCTCTGAGCCTCTCGGACAGCTTCTCCAGGAGATCCTCCTCCTCTGCGAGCCTCTTGAGGTGCTGGAGGTAAACCTCAGGGGATCCGAAGCCCCTTTTGAAGCCGACCCGGGCGAGGGGCCTTGCGTGTCTCCGGAGGTCCACGCTCAGCTTCTTGAAGGCCTCGATGGGGTCCATCGCCTCCAGCGCCCTCAGGGGATTCTCCATCTTCACGAGGAAGCGGTAGGTCCTACCGCAGAAGGGGCATCGCACCCTCAGGGTTGTCTCATACTCCGAGAGGGCCTCGAGGCCGCCTCTGATCCGCCTACGCTCCATCCAGAGGCCCATCTCCTTCTCGTAATCGAAGAAGTCCATCTCCCCCCTCGACGCCCTCCTCTGTAGCTCGTTCCACTCCCTCGTCAACTCCACGTCGTACTTCACGGCGGAGAGAGGGCTCGAACCTCCAATCTCCTCCAGGTCCCTACGGGTGATCCTGACCTCTCCCAGCCCGCATCGGCACCTGAACTTGCAGAGCCCCCCCACCCCCTTTCGGAGCTCCACTTCCGCGAGGGGGGTTATCTTGACGTGGACGCCGTCGATCTCCACCTCGAACGCCACGATCTCCCCCTTGTTAATTAAATATAATTATTTTTAAATATTTTTCAACTAAAATGGGTTTAATCAAATGATTACTCTTTTTTAAGTAGTAACTCATATATAGGTTATATCACCTCTGCTCCAAGAAAGGTGGATAACTGATGAGGTCTGAGATATCTGGGACGAAGGTCACGAGGGGATCCGCGAAGGCCGTCGCCTTCGTGGGGATCATGGGGGCCCTCGGCAACATCCTATCCTGGCTATCCATCTCGCTGGCACCCCTCCTCCCGGAGATCCCCCTCGGCCCCCTCTCGGTCTCCATCGCCCTCGACCTATCACACCTGACGACCTTCATCGCCGCCCTCTACGGGGGGCCGGCCATCGGAGGCCTGACGGGGCTCGTGGGGGGACTGGTCGCCGCCAACGTATTTGGGTTCTCGAAGGGAAACCTGGTGACCGGGTTCGCCCTCCCCATAGGGAAGGCGCTGACGGGAGTAACGGCCGGCCTCCTCATGCGGGCTCTCGGCCTCCAGAGCGAGGGGCGTCACAGGGCCCTCATCGTAGCGTCGACGCTCCTCTCCTACATCCCGGAGGCCCTCTTCACGGTCTGGATCTTCCTCAGCGTCCTGCCCATGGTCTTCGCCACCCCAGAGATGCCCTTCAGCACTTGGTATCATATCTTCTACCCCATCGTCCTCACGATCCTCACAAAGGCGTCCATCGAGATGCTCACAGAGGGAGTGATCCTCGCAGCCCTATCCACCAACCGGAGCTTCACAAGCTTCGTAGAGAACTACTTCGCAACCCCTCCGTAACCCTTTTTCCGTCTCAAAACATAAGACACGTCGTTCTTTCTAACCTCCAAGCTACAATCAAGGAAAAATAAACCGCAACTGGGATCGCAGAGCAGTGCATCCCACTCACCCCCAACGACGGCTCTCATGACACAGAGGGTCCTCATCGTCTATTTTTCTCACCCCTCGATCAGCATCTAAGGGGCGAGGGAGCCCCTTTGAAGGGAGTGATTATTTAAGGAGTGATTATTTAAGATACGATGGGTAGTTCAGAGTGATGACGCATGAGTCTCAATATGAGATGCCCAAAGTGTGGAGGAGAGATGCGTAAGGGCGAACTCTTTATCAAGGCATACAGCCCCTACACCCCTCATCTTCCAGTAGACCCCTCCCTCGGGGCACCGATGGTACGGGGGATAGTAATCGAGGGGCCCTTCTGGCGTGAACGTACAGGAAGAACTAAAGGATGGATAATAAAGAGGGAGGAGGAACAGGTTCTCAAGGTATCAGGGCTTAGATGCACAAATTGCGGTTACATAGAATTATACTCCCAATCCTAATCAACAAGTTGAGAAAATGAAGGGGGGGAAGGTTCAGGAAATATAGATGAGATAGGCCCGAGGATTTAGTGAATTATAATTGGCGCCGGGGGTGGGATTTGAACCCACGAGGCCCAGAGGGCCACAGACTTAGCAGGCCTGCTCCTTACCTGGCTAGGAAACCCCGGCCCGGAGCTGTCTTTCTCCATTTCTCCTTTATGATCTCCGTGTATTAAGATTTTCGTGGGGCTCTGAACTGCTGTAAAAAGGGTGGAGGGGTTATGTCTTTGGCTGGTATATCTCCTCGTTGGGTCTTGGCAGCCTCTCGTTGACGGGTGGTAGGGGTGGTCCTCCTCTCTTTGGTTCTGTGAGGTAGTAGTAGGCTGTGCTTGAGTAGTCGTTGCTGAGCCTGTTGGCGTGTCCGTGCTCGATGGTCACCCTTATGCTCTTGTAGAAGCGGATGGGGTCCTCGATGTAGTAGCGGTAGACCGTCTGCTTCCCCCTCCAAGGCCAGTCCTTCGTGCCGCTGTAGAGGATCACGCCGTGGTATGGTGCATTGTACTCCTCTCTTGGGCAGTAGGCGCAGTTGAACCAATCCTCCGTCCCCGTCCCATGTATCGAGGGCGGCCACTTGTCCCCATCGATGAAGACCATGTCGTCGCCTTCGCCGTACCAGTCGTTCGGATTGCGGTGGAAGCAGTCGATATCGAGGTGGGCGCCGCAGTATATGCCGTTTCCCTCGGCCTCCAGTATGACATAGTTCTCCCTCCCATCCCTGTTGAAGTTACGTGGGTCCTCCCTCATCGACTCCCGACTCAACCGATCCCTGTAGGCCCATCCATCCGTCTCCGCCTCCCGTCGCCACTGGACGTGGAAGTAGGCGAGGTCCTCGACGACCTCAACGGACTTGTAGCGTTCATAGTCGATGTAGAAGTAGTGCCAGTAGGCCTCCCCGCCCTGATTCTCAACCTCTATAAGGGCTCTACTCTTGAAGGGCATCGGCCACCAGGAGTTGAACCCCTTTCCGTCCTGGGGGCTCATCTGGAGGGGGAGGGAGACGAAGTCCTTGCGTATCCCATGTCCCATCCCGAAGAAGTCCCCGATGGGGCACTCGACGCTCGGCTCTGGACAGTCGTCCCAAAAGAACCTCAGGACGATCCGGCGCAGGTAATCCTCCTTGGGAATGCCGAGGGTCATCCAGATGTGCTTTACGCAGCCAGGCCCCTCGATCTCCGCCAAGACCCTCCTCTCTCCTCCCCGGATACGCCATGCGTCCCTGTTGCCACCTGTCGGGTCGTAGCTGGAGACCCTGTGGCTTGTGTACTCCCTCAGCCGTGGAAGGGAAGCAAGACTCGAATATCCGATCAACTCATGTAACCTCCAACAACGATTCTCTCCCCAAACGATTTTAGCCTTTACATGCGCCACAAGAAATGAGTTGGGTTTACGAGAGGCCTCAGTTTAACTCTGATCGCTCATCAATCGCCCTAATGCCTTAACATCATCGGCCTATAAACTCCTTCTGCGGAGGAGTTAATATGCCTTCCGTTGTCCTTACGTAGAGGACTATGAAGAAAATTTTATCTAATTGTTTAAAATTCACGGAGGATTCTACGAGGTATTTATCAATAAGTGGATCTGCCCTCTCGTTCTGCCTCGTCGGAGGGGTGCGATATGCTATCTCAACGGGGGTTCGGAGCCTTATATCTCGTTTAAGGTCATCTTTTGGAGTCGTAAAAGATATTTAGTGAGCGTTACAAAGACCTCTTGATATCTATGTGGAAGCTGAGGGTTTGTGAGTTCTTAGCCCCCTTCACGACCTTCCTGGTGGGCTTCTTCCTCCTTACGTTTCTCCTCTGGCTTATCCTTGCGGAGGTCTACTCTTCGATCCTATTCGGCATAATCCTCTTACTGTGTCTGTCCTTCGTCTGGTGGCTCATCTCGCCGATGGTCATAGAGTCCTGCTTCGAGGTGAGGTGGATCGATAAGGAGAGCGACCCCCTCCTCTGGAACCTGGTGGAGGAGGAGTCCAAGAAGGCTGAGGTGCGGGTGAGGAAGGTGGGCATAGTGGACTTCGAGTCCCCCAACGCCCTCACCTATGGACATATGGCTTGGCTATCGAAGATGGTGTTCAGCCGGGGGCTCATCCTCTCTTTGAACGCGTCGGAGATGAGGACGGTCATCGCCCATGAACTTGGACACATAAAGCACGGCGATATGACGATAATTACCCCCCTCGTCGCCCTCCTTACAGTCTACTACAAGATCGCCGAGAGCTACATAAGGTCGCGGTTGGAGAGAAGGAGATCTCCTATACATCAGCTTGTGTTGGCGGCCTTCGCCTACATCTTCTTCCTGCTCACCTACCCCCAGACGGGGTTACTGAGTAGGGTCAGGGAGGAGTACGCTGACGAGTTCTCCGTCAGACAGACCAGAGACCCCTCCCATCTGATCAGCAGCCTCATCAAGGTATCAAGGGGATGTGCTCTCAGGCCCATGGATAAATCCAGGGTGGAGGGGTCCCCTCTGAGGTGCCTCATGTTTATAGATCCCACCACCGCGATAAGCGAGGTGGAGGAGGTGGAGGACCTCCTCTCAAGCAGATGGGGTATCGACGTGGAGAGGCTCACAGCGTTCCTCGGATTCCCCCGTGGCAGGACCTCTGAGGAGTACGGCTTCCATGTCTTTGAGAACTTCAGATCCCATCCGGACCTAAGTCATCGCTTGGAACATATAATTAAGGTGGGAAAGGAGTCTAAGATGCCCATAGTCGTCGGGCTAACTCGTGTAGGGTGAGCGCCCTCATCGAGGTTTTGAGCTCACTCAACCTTTAATTGGACCCCTTTCCCCTTTCTCTCCTTCTTCTTCAGGACTACCTCTAAGATGCCGTTCCTATAGCTTGTCTTCGCGGTATTATAATCGACCTCAGCGGGCAGCTCCAGCTCCTTGTAGTACTTCCTCTCTGGGGTGTCGACGGAGATCGTCAGCCTGTTCTCGGTCGCGTAGAGCTTGATGTCCTTCTTCTCGACCCCCGGCAGCTCCGCTATGACCTTGATCTCGTTGTTGTCCTCGAAGACGTCCACGAGGGGCTCCCTCCTCTCTCTCAGGTCTATCGTGGGCCTCATGCCCCTCCGGAGGCTCGGCTTGATGTTCCCGAACTCCCTCACGACAGGCTTCCCATCGGGTCCGAAGGTGATGGAATAGCCATAGACGAAGGGTCCGAACTCCCTGACCTTGCTCCCATCGGGGAGCCTCCTCTCCCTGATGAAGCCCTCTGGGACCCTGCTCTGAATCTCCTTGAAGGCCTCCTCTATCTCCTTCTCCATCTCGCTGAACATCCTCTCGATGTCTGGGAAGAAGAAGGGGCTCCTCCACCACCTCCTCCATCGCCTAAACCAGTCATCCCAATAGTCGGACATCGTCGATCAATTTGAAAGTTGAAGAACCCCGATTTAAACCCTACCTTTTTCTGATGGAACTTCGATCCTAATAAAATGGCAGGGTAGAGCAAGTGGATACAGTACTACTATCGATGGCTGAGGTCGTACTCAAGAGCAAGTCCGTGAGGAGGCTACTGGAGAGGAGGCTCATAGACCATATCAAGTTCTCCCTCTACAAGGAGGGTTTCAGGGACTTCAACGTCTATAGGATGCAGGGACGTATCTGCGTCGAGGGGATTGAGGCTGAGAGAGCTGCTGGGGTCTTATCCAAACTCTTCGGGGTCGTCTCCGTCATGCCGGCCCTCCGCACCACCGCCGACCTCGACGATATCGTGAGATGCGCCATGGACGCCGCGGGGCGAGTCCTCGAGAATAGGGGATCCTTTGCCGTGAGGGCGAAGGTCGTCGGGGATCACCCCTACTCGAGTAGGGACTTGGAGGTGCGGGTAGGGTCGGAGATCTTGGAGGCGTTGAGGGACAGGGGCATCCACGTGGACCTTGATGAGCCGGAGAGGGTAGTATATGTGGAGGTGAGGGGGGACTCCGCGTTCATCTATACGGAGGTGATCCCCGGCCCCGGAGGCCTTCCCTATGGGTCCCAGGGGAGGCTCGTCTCCCTCTTCAGCGGGGGAATAGACAGCCCCGTGGCGGCCTGGATGATGATGAAGAGGGGGGCCCACGTCCTCCTCCTCTTCCTCGACCAGCGCCCCTACGTGGGGGAGGACTACTACACCCGGGCGCTGGAGGCGGCCAAGGTCCTTAGGGGATACGTCCCCCTCCGCGACTTCAATCTCCATATCGTCGGTTTCGGGGAGGTGATGGAGAGGATACTGGGGTGCGAGAGGCCGAACCTACGCTGCGTCCTCTGCAAGAGGTCCATGTACCGCGTCGCCTCCCTCGTCGCCCAGAGGCTCAGGGCCCAGGGACTGGTCACGGGGGAGAGTCTCGGGCAGGTGGCCTCCCAGACCCTCCACAACCTCGCCGTCCTCTCCGAGGCTACGGCACTACCCATTTACCGCCCCCTCATCGGCCTGGATAAGGTCGAGATCGAGAGGGTCGCGAGGAGGATCGGGACCTATGAGGTCACCGCGAAGGGCGTCGAGGGATGCAGCGTCGTCCCGAGGAGGCCGACGACGAAGGCGGATCTGGGCAAGGTGAGGGAGATGGAGGAGAAGCTGGGGATAAGGGAGCTCGAAGGGGAGGCTGTGAGGCAGATGAGGAAGATACGCCTTGAGGCAAGTGAGACCTGAGGTATGGAGGTGCTCAGGTAGATGGTCACGAACCTCCCCATGAGGGCGAAGCTGAAGTGGGCCGAGGTTGTGGCGGCGAGGGACCCGAGGGAGAAGATCAGGTTGATGCAGGAGTTCCTCGCCCTCTGCCCGAAGCATAAGGGGACTGAGAAGCTCAGGGCCCAGGTGAAGAGGCGGATCTCCCAGCTCAGGGAAGAAGTCGAGAGGGCTAAGAAGAGGAGGAGGGGGTCAAGGAGGGGCTTCTTCCTGGAGAAGTCGGGCGCAGCCCAGGTCATCCTCCTGGGGCCGACTAACGTCGGGAGGAGCAGCCTCCTCAGGGTCGTCACAAACGCAAAGCCCACAGTTGGGGAGCACCCTCATACGACGCGGAGACCGATCCCAGGGATGCTCCCCTATCAGGATATACAGTTCCAGCTCGTCGAGGCGCCCGCCCTCGTCCCGGGGGCGGCGGAAGGGAAGGGCGATGGGTACCAGGTCCTCACTTTGGCCCGGAACGCCGACGGCCTGATCATCATGGTCGATCTGTCGAGGGACCCCGTGGAGCAATACCGCCTCGTCTCATCGGAGCTTGAGAAGGCCCGGATCCTCATAAGGAGGCCGAGGGGGGAGGTGGAGGTCCTCAGGCGGAGGACAGGCTCCGGCATCCAGTTCATCTGGGAGGGCACCCTGAGGGACTGCACGGCGAGGCAGGTCGTGGACCTGCTGAGGGAGTACCGGATCACCTCAGCCCTGGTGAGGGTACGCGGCGAGGTGACCTTGGAGATGGTCGAGGACGCCCTCTACGGGAGCCCCCTCTACAGGCCCACACTGGTCCTGGGGAACAAGATGGACCTCCCAGGGGCGGAGGAGGGGCTGAGGAGGCTGAGGGAGACGGTCCAAGACCTCGAGGTCATACCCATCTCCTGTAAGGAGCCCAAGGGTCTCGAGGGCCTCCTCGGGGAGGCCCTCTTCAGGCTCCTGGGGATCATCAGGGTCTATACGAAGGAGGTGGGGGAGGCCCCATCTAAGGTCCCCCTGGTCCTGAGGGAGGGGGCGACCGTGGAGGACTTGGCCAAGATGATCCACAGCGACTTCCTGAAGAACTTTAAGTACGCCCGGCTCTGGGGGCCCAGCGCGAAGTTCCCCGGGGAGCGTGTCGGACTCAACAGACCTCTCAAGGATGGGGATATCGTCGAGCTACATGCCTGAGGAGGCTTCATAGGAGAGCTTGGAGAGGTCGATACCTCGAAGCCCATCTTGGATACCCCGAGTATGGAATGAAACTTCGGCTTCAGCATCTTAAAATAGAGGGTTCCCCGAATCTTGACTTGATGGCGGCGTTGAGGTTCGGCCTCGTGACGAGGAATGAGAGAAGCTGGTCCTCTACACAGCTCTTGGAGGCGATGAGGAGGGCCGGCATCGAGTCTCTCTGCCTCAGGCTCCCACGTCTCGTCGCCAGGGTTGCCTACCCCCCAGCGGCCTCCAGTGATGATACTGATCTCCTCGAGAAGCTGAGCGCCCTGATCATCCGCCCCATCGGCCGGGGTTCCCTGGAGGAGATCATCTTCAGGATGGACCTCCTCTACAGGCTTGAGCGCCTCGGGATGCTCGTCGTGAATCCGCCTAAGTCCATCGAGCGGGCCATCGATAAGTACTATGCCCTCTCCCTCTTGGAGGAGCACGGCCTCCCTGTTCCGCGGACGGCGGTCACGGAGAGCCCAAGGGAGGCCTTAAGGGCCTTCCATGAGCTCGGGGGTGATGTCGTCGTGAAGCCCCTCTTCGGCTCGAGGGGGGTCGGGTCGACGAGGGTCTCGGACCCGGATGTGGCCGAGAGGATCTTCCATTCGATCTCCCTCCACCACGGCGTCCTCTACCTCCAGGAGTTCATCAGCCATGGTTCCTCGGATATCAGGGCCTTCGTCCTCGGAGGGAGGGTCCTGGCCTCTATGAGGAGGGTCGCCGAGGGGTGGAAGACGAACGTGAGTCAGGGGGCGAGGCCCGTCCCGGTGAGGCTGGGGGAGGAGATGGAGGAACTCGCCGTCAAGGCATCGGAGGTCATCGGATGCATGGTCGCCGGGGTCGACATCTTGGAGAGCGAGGAGGGCCCCAAGGTCATAGAGGTGAACAGCCAGCCTGGATGGAGGGGCCTCCAAACGGTGACCAGGGTAAACATAGCAGACGAGATCATAAGGTACCTGATCTCGGTGGTTAAGAAATAGAGGGGGGAGAGTTAAGTCCGATCTTCTTCAGGACAGATTCGGGGCTTGTTCTGTGAAACCTCAACCCCAGCTCTTCGGGTGGAACCCCCATGGATAGGCAGAGGAGCTCCGGATAGTAAAAGACTGGTATATTGTATTTCCCACCATCTCTATGTCTCACCATCCTCTGCATGACATCGTATTGGAGCATACAGTAAGGGCAGAGGACGGCCATGCAGTCGGCACCAGCCTCCTCGACATAACCTAGCTTCATCTCCACAAGCCTAAGGGCCTTCTTCGTATCAACCATCCTGAGGCCCGCCCCACAGCAGAGCATCTTCTTCTGGTACGAGACGCTCTCGGCCCCGGTCAGCTCTATGAACCTATCGAAGATGACCGGTCTCATCGGATCATCAAAGTTAAGTACGTCGCTGGGTCTCACTAAGTGGCAGCCATAATGGGTTGCCACCCTGAGGCCCTTCAGAGGCCGGGTGACGAAGGACCTCACCTTCTCAGCCCCTATCTCCTGCAGGACCTCAAGTAGGTTCTTGACCTCTATGGTCCCCTTGAACTCTCTCCCAACCTCTGACAAGATCCTGTTTACCTCTTCCCTCAAAGGCCTCTCCCTCTTCAGGGTGACATTTGCCGTCTTCAAGGTCTCATAGCATCCACTGCAGAGGGTCAGTATATCCTTCCCCATCTCCTCTGCGATACACAGGTTCCTCGCGGCGATAGCCAACCAGGTCTCCCTGTCCAGGGACTGGAAGGAGATGGGGTCCCCGCAGCAGGAAGCGTTGGGCATATCCAAGAGTTCCACCCCCAGGAGGTCGAGGACCTTCCTCGCGGCGGTCTCCATGTAGGGAAGCCTCAGCGGAATCATGCACCCTAGGAAAAGGGCGTAGCTCATCCGCTCTCATCCTCCAAGACAGATCTGAACCTCATTAACTCCATGATCTTCTTAATCTCCCCTGTATCGATCACCTTGATCTCTGGCAACCCAAGTTGCTTCCTCGTTCTCTCGACCGCCCCCGTGATGGGTGCTACATAGCCGGTGGCGGCCATCTGCTTAGCGCTGTCCAGAAACCCCTCCGGGGCCATCCCCTCTTTAGTCGCGAGGTTCCTCAGCTCTATGATAATATGGGAGATTCCCACGCCCTGTGGGCAGACCTCGTAGCAGGTATGGCAGAGGGTGCAGAGCCAGATGAGATCCCCGGAGAGGATCTCCCTCCACTCGCCGAGGATCAGGCCCTCCATCATCTTTCTGGGGTTATACTCTGGGATCGCCCTCGCCGTGGGGCAGCTCCCGACGCAGGCCCCGCACTGGTAGCAGAAGTAGACCTTCTCCTTGATGAGCACCCTCAGCTCCTCGGGCATCTCCTCCATTCCCTAACCCCCTATATGTTTCAGCATCCTATCGAGGAAGGGCCTCGCCTTCTCGTTCTCCTCCCTGATCCGCTCGGGGCCCAGCCTTTTCAGCGTCTCGACCATCTCCTTGACGAGGTTCGTGAAGAAGCCCGCCTCGGCGGCGGAGAACCACTCCAGCCTGAACCTCTCAGGGCTGATACCGAACCTAGGGAGCATCTTAAAGAGGGGTTTTAGCCTCCTCTCGGCGTTGTAATTGCCTGAGATGTAGTGACAATCCCCAAAGCGGCAGCCTGAGGCCAAGACCATACCCGCGCCCTTCCTGAAGGCCTCTAGTATGAAGTCTCTATCCAACCTCCCGGAGCACATCACCCTGATGATCCTGATGTTAGGTGGGTACTCCATGCGGCTCGTGCCGGCGAGATCGGCCGCCCCATAGCTGCACCAATTACAGAGGAACCCGATGATCTTCTCCTCAGGCTTCTCCTCCAAGGCGGCGTGGATCTGGGCTATGATCTGGGCATCTGTGAAGTGCATCTGGGTGATGGCGTTAGCTGGACAGTCGGCCGCGCAAGTTCCGCATCCATGGCACTTCGCCGTATTCACGACTGCCGCCTTTCCCTCCTCTACGGTGATCGCCCCATAGGGGCACTTCGTCGCGCAGATCCCACACTTCGTCTTGGTGTTACGACACCGTTCAGGGTCTACATAGGCCACGATGGGCTCGATCTCCCACTCTCCCCTCGCCATGATCCTGGCCGCCCTGGAGGCGGCCGCGCTCCCTTGGGCTACGCTGTAGGGAATGTCCTTCGGTCCTTGGGCTGCGCCGCAGAAGAAGACCCCGTCGGTGGGGGAGTCGATCGGCCTGAGCTTCGGGTGGGCCTCCATGAAGAAGCCGCTGGCGTCCCTGGAGACCGTCAGTATCCTGGAGAGCTCCTCGGTCCCCGCCGCTGGTACCGCCGCGTTGGAGAGGACTACCATCTCGACCTCCAGGTCCATGGGCTCTCCCGTGGAGAGGTTCTCCATAGATATGATGAGGTTCTTCGTTTTTGGATCCTCATAGAGCTCCGTTGGACGTCCACGGAGGAAGATGATCCCCTCCTCCCTCGCCCTCCGGTAGAACTCCTCGTACCCCTTGAAGGGGGCCCTGAGGTCCATGAAGAGGACATAGATCTGCATCTCTGGGTAGTGCTCCTTGAGGAGTATCGCGTTCTTGAGGGTATACATGCAGCAGAAGCCTGAGCAGTAGATATTCGTCTTCACGTCCCTCGAACCTACGCAAGTGATGAAGGCGAGGCTTCTCGGCGTCCTCCTATCGGAGAACCTGATCACATGACCCTGGGTGGGCCCCGCGGCATTTATCATCCTCTCGAGCTCGATGGCCGTGAAGACGTTATCGTAGAGGCCGTAGCCGTAGGCCCTCACCCGGCTGGGGTCGTAGAGGTCGTAGCCAGTAGCTACGATGATCGTCCCGACCTCGAGGTGGATCTCCTCCTCCTTCATATCGAAGTCTATGGCCTCACGACCCTGCTCCTTACAGGCCTCGACGCAATTATAGCACTCAATGCAGGCGTCCATGTCGATGGTATATACCATGGGTATCGCCTGGGGGAAGGGCACATAGATGGCCTTCCTGGGACCGAGGTTCTCATCAAACTCGTTGGGGACCTCCACAGGGCAGACCTTGACGCACTCCCCGCAGCCATTGCACTCGCTCTCTAGGACATACCTCGGCTTCTTCACAACGGTGACCCTGAAGTTCCCGATGTACCCCTCAACCCTCTTAACCTCAGCATAGGTGATGAGCTCAATATTAGGGTGGTTGGCGACATCCACCATCTTGGGACCTAGTATGCAGATGGAGCAGTCGAGGGTCGGGAAGGTCTTATCGAGTTGGGCCATCCTCCCCCCGATGCTGGGGCTCCGCTCGACAAGGTAGACCTTGAAGCCCATGTCAGCGAGGTCGAGGGCGGCGTGGATTCCAGCGACCCCTCCCCCTATCACGAGGGCAGCTCGAGTGACGGGGACCTTTATCACCTCCAAGGGGCTCAGGTATCTCGCCTTCGCCACAGCCATCTTCACCAGGTCTATGGCCTTCTCCGTCGCGTCCTCTGGGTAATGGGGGTGGCACCAACTGCAGTGCTCCCTTATGTTCGCCATCTCAAAGAGGAAGGGATTCAGCCCGGCGGACTCCACGCATCTCCTGAAGGTGGGTTCATGCATCCTTGGAGAGCAGGAGGCGACGACAACCCTCGTCAAGTTATACTTTTTGATATCCTCCTTTATCATCTCCTGTCCAGGGTCAGCGCACATGTACCTATAATCCTTCGAGACCACGACGTTCGGGAGCTTGGCCGCCTCCCTCGCCACCTTCTCAACGTCGACAACTCCTGCTATGTTGAGGCCGCAGTGACAGACGTAGACCCCTATCCTCGGCTCTTCCTCGCCCAACCCTCACCACCTCTTCCTCGTGGCCAGGGGGAAGACATTCATCTCGATCACGGGGACCCTCTCCTCACGCTCTATCCTCATCTGCAGGGCATGCATGGGACAGAGGGATACGCACTCGCCGCAGAGGACACATCTCTCTGGGTCGAAGTCTATGGAGGGCCGCGTCACGGCCCTTATCCCCCTGAACTCGGCGGGGGAGTAGATTATCGCCTCCTTGGGACAGTTATCTGCGCAGATGCCGCAGCCTATGCATATATCCCTATCCAATAGGAGTTCATACTGCTTGACGAGGAGCCTCCTCTCCATGATCGTCCGGTTCTCCTCCTCCCTCTTAATGATCCTCCCCCTTCTCCTCAAGGACCAAGTCATATCTACACCACCCAAGCCTCAGGTCGAGTCCTCCTTACGCTCGGCCTCCTCAGGTACCCCTCCTCTATGGGGTAGTTCTCCAGGCGGATCGTGTAGTAATCCTCGAAGCGCTCCTTCAGATCCGATAGTACCTCCTTACTAACCCCCTCCGGCACCTCCGCCTCGACCCAGAAGGTCCTCCCCTCCGTGACCCCAACGACCTCCCCCTCCTTGACCACTATCTCGCCCTCCTTAATGGTGTAGGCAGCCCGCCTCAGGGACCTCCTCACGGCCCTGAAATCCCTCGAGGGGTCCACCTCCGAGGGGTCGATCCTGTAGAGGGAGATATCCGCATCCGCTCCGATGCCGAGGTGCCCCTTCTCCCTAAGGCCCAGGATCCTCGCTGGGGAGGCCCGCGTCACGATGGCCAACTCGTAGAGGGAGTACTCCCTCTCCAGGGACTCAAGGATGCTCCGACGCCGGGCGGTCTTATTCAGTCTCCTCATGGAGGCCAGCCGAGCTCTCCTGCTGAGGAGCCAGGCCATGACCCTCGGGTACTCGATGAAGGGGCCCCCATTGGGATGGTCTGTCGTTAGACAGATCTTCCAGGGGTCCTTCACCTGGAGGGCGAACTCCAGGCCGATCGTCCACTGGATGGCGTTCACGTAGTTCCTCCTCCTATAGTGGTAGGGGACGATCCCTCCTCCCGTCTCCGCCTCGACGTCGTGGTTAATCCACTTATTTCCCGAGAGGTTGTGGAGGCGGTACTGCCAGGGTCCGTCGGCGGTCATCGTCGTGGTATCTGTGAAGATCACCTGTCCTAAGTCAGCGGTCACGTGGCTATGCCTATTCACATACCTCGCCAGCCTCGTCGCGCCTGAGGAGAGGCTCGCCCAGTCCGAGCCCGCGTAGGCGTTGAACTGGATATGGACGATATGGATAGAGGGCCGGTCTCCCCTACTCAGATCCTCGACACACCTCATCGTCTCCAGGGTGACCCTGAAGTTCCCAGGGGCGCCCAGGGCATTGCAGTGGATGTGGATCGGGGAGGGGAGGTTCAGCAGGTTATTCGCACGGCATAGACCGCGGATGATATCCCTGGGCGTGATCTCGAAGTGGGGGATGACCTCATCGATCCCCATCAGCCCCCTCCCCCAGCCCCAGGTCTCGACACTACCTGGGGCGACGAGCTTCATGGCGTAGCCCTTCACCGCCCTGAGGAGCCAGGCGACGTAGGTGGCACATTTCTCCAAGTCACCTCTCCTCAGATACTCCATGATAAACCAGTTGCTCCCCACGAGGGGAAAGCACGCCTTATCCAGGATGGGTGTGTCGTTGAGCTCCTCGTGGGTATGCCTCGTCTCGAGGGGGGCGGTCGCGGGCTCCATCACCGTGGTGTAGCCCATCCTCGCGTACCAGTAGCCCGTCATGAAGGTTGTGGGGATAGAGTACCCGACCCCAGATCTCCTTACTCGTCCCCCCCTCTCGGCGTATCTCAGGTGGTCCTCAGGCCTGAGTTCCCTACCCTTGTTTACCTTGGGACCGGCTATGTGGGAGTGTATGTCAACGCCCCCGGGCATCGCGATCATCCCTGAGGCGTCTATGACCTTCGCCTGCATCTCGTTAATCGAATCGACGATCTTTCCGTCCCTGACGAGTATGTCCATTCTCTCCCCATCGATCCCATTAATGGGATCGTAAACGACGGCGTTCCTTATGAGCAGCTCCACCTCACTCCCCCCTAAGCCTCCTTACCTCCTCCAAGATCCTATGAAGGATCTCCTCATCTGAGAGGCATCCCGGAGGAGGGTCAACCACCTTCTTCATCTTTAAGGGGACCCCATCCATCCGGTAGGCGGTCCCCTTGCACTCGATACCGACGAGGGCTGAGGGGATGACGACGTCAGCCCTCTCCGCCGTCGCCGTCCTATGGGGGTCTATCACGATGAGGGGGTTCTCCAAGAGGCTCTCCACTGCCCTCCTGGGGAAATTCGCGACGGGATCGGAGGCCACTATCAGGGATGCATCGCTCTCTCTCCTGGAGAGGATGTCTATCACTGAGGTGACGCCTGGGTTATACCTTGGATAGCCGTGGGAGAAGTCCACGGCGAAGGGATAACCTGTCTGCCATAGGAAGACTATATTTGCGCCGGCGACATTGAAGTGACCCCTCATGGGGATCATCACGAACTTCGTCCAACGGTTCAAATCCCTGACGAGAGAGATGGCTGCGTCGATGTTCCGGTTCTTCCCAGAACTCATGGTAAGGCCCAGCCCGTAGAAGAGCGCCCCGAACTCGCACCCCCTTAGGATCTCTGCCACCTCCTCTATGGCCTCTACGGGGACCCCGGCGACCCTCTCTTGTTCTATCTCCTCATACATGAGCGCCATCCTCAGAGCGGTCAAGAGTTCGAAGTCTTTGTTTGGCTCCACTTGGATGAAGTAGTCCGCTACCCTCGCGGTGTAAGTCTTCCTCACGTCGACGACGATGAGGGTTCTGTCCTCCCTCCCCCTACGCCACCTACCCACAGCCCCGATAGTATATCTCGACATATGACGGAGGTGGGATTGGAGGGGATTAGACCCCCAATAGATGATGAGATCAGCCCTGTTCCTCACCTGCCCCAGAGTACACCCCGGATGACCCAGCTCCTGGAGGGCCTCGACGGTGGGTCCATGACAGACCGAGGAGGTGTTATCAATCGCCCCTCGGACCTCCTCTGCCAACTCGATCCCTAGACGCTGGGCCTCAGAGCTGGTGGAGCTCCACCCATAGAGGACAGGGTATATAGAGTCCACGAGGATCTGGGCGGCCCTCTCCACGGCCTCCTCAAGGCTCACAGCCACAAGTTCCTCTCCCTCTCGAACCATGGGCTTTAAGAGGCGCTCCCTCTGGTAGTTCAGATACTTCGCCAAGCTGTAAGCGCATCCATTCTTGACGTTGGTGATCCTACCACCTTCGATGACGACCTCCAGGTCGTCACAGAGGCATCCACAGAAGGGGCACGTGACCCCTGTCACGATCTCCAAATTACTCCTCCTCATTTCCTCTTGGCTGGGTCCCTGGCCCTCGGGGTATCGCCGTTCCTCCAACCTTGAGTTTCACGCTGATCCCCTTGAAGGAGGGCATCCCCGTGCCATGGGTCTCAGGTCCGATGATCGCGTTGATCATAGGGCCGTAGGGTATGAAGATGACTCCCTGGGGGACCTCCTCCAGCGCCTCTACGACCCTCACGACGACGCTACCATGTTCCGTTATGATGCGGACGGGGTCTCCCGGAGCTACTCCAAGTCGCCTCATATCCTCAGCATTCATCTCGCAGGTTACGACGCTGCGATAATAGACGCTCGAAGACTTCCCGAGTTCTACGCCCATACCCTGACTAAGGGTTCTCCCAGTGAGGAGAACGGCCTCCATCTCCCCAACCCCCCAGGTTTAAATATCCTAACCTCTAAGAGGGGAGGGATATTTAAGAATTAAGAAGCGAATTGAAAATGGTATTGGGGGTCTTGGGTTGAAGGAGGTACTATTGAGAAGGAAGGTCGATGTGAGGTTCCCGATCGACGGCAGCTCCATATCTCCAGACCTCTTTGCCGGAGGGTCCCTGGGGGAGATCGAGGATCTTTCCCTCCTTGTAGGGAATAGGGAGAAGAGACTTGGAGATATCTTCGAGGTCTCAGGGGAGACCGCAGAGGATCCATCGAATCAAGCCATTAGGGTTGTGGGTTGTGTAAGGAACTTCAGGGAGATCGGCAAGGGGATGTCCGGTGGGTTGATAAGAATCGAGGGTGATGGTGGATTTAACCTCGGTGAGGGAATGGAAGGAGGCACTATCATCGTGGACGGTGACGCCGGGTCCTGGGTGGGCTCCTCCATGAGGGGTGGGCTCATCGAGGTCCTGGGGGATGTGGAAAATCAAGTAGGTGCCTCCTACAGGGGGAAGGGCCAAGGGATGACAGGGGGGAGGATCTTGATCCATGGCAGTGCTGGGTACGAGGTCGGTTCCTGGATGCAGGGCGGCTTCATCCACATAAAGGGGAACGTGGGCCAGTTCGCGGGGGTCCACATGGGGGGAGGGGAGATCCTCGTCGAGGGTGACTCGGAGGGACGGCTCGGGGCCTCCATGACGGGTGGCAAGATCGTCCTCTTGGGGAGGGTCCCAGGCATCCTGCCGGGCTTCAGCTTCGAGGAGATTAGGAAGAGCGCCAGAATAGGCGGGGAGAGGATCAAGGAGCGGTTCTACTTCTTCAGGGGAGACATAACGGAGGAGGGGTCCGGACGGCTCTACGTCTCAGTGGAGAGGAACCCCCACCTCAAGTTCTACGAGAGGCTTTTAGAGTAGCCTCTCGACATCGATACTTTAAATAGCGATAGGAGGGTATTAGTCAGAGGTGCTCCAATGTTCAGCTACAAGGGTGTGGAGATTGAGGACACCTTCGCCGAGATGTTCCCCCTGTGGGCGGGGCGGGCCCTCATAACGGCTGAGAACGAGAAGTGGGCCCTCATCGCTGCACGGACCGCGACTGGCTTCGCCTCCTCCATCATCATGTCGCCCGCCGAGGCCGGGATCGAGGCCTATGTCCCCAAGGAGGAGACACCAGACGGCCGGACAGGGGTCCTCATCCAGGTGTATCAGAGGGATAGGAGGAGCCTGAGGATGCAGATGATCTACCGGATAGGTCAGTGCGTGATGACCTGCCCCACCGCCGCGGCCTTCGACGGGCTCCCGAAGGCGAGGAGGAGGATGAAGGTGGGGAGGGCCCTCAGCCTCTTCGGGGACGGGTTCCAGAGGGAGGACGTCGTCGGCGGTCGAAGGGTCTGGCGGATACCCGTGATGGAGGGGGAGTTCATAGTCGAGGATAGGTTCGGGGTGATGAAGGCCGTCGCGGGCGGGAACTTCCTCATCATGGCTGAGAGCAGGGAGGCGGGGCTCAGGGCAGCAGAGGCCGCCGTCGAGGCGATCTCCCAGAGGGCGAAGTACGTGGTCCTCCCCTTCCCAGGCGGGATCTGCCGCTCCGGGTCGAAGGCGGGGTCGATGAAGTACAAGCTCGGGGCCTCCACGAACCATCCCTTCTGCCCGACGTTGAGGAGGACGATACCGGATTCCAAGGTCCCTGAGGGGGTCAACTCCATCTACGAGATCGTCGTAAACGGCTTGGATGAGGACGCCGTGAAGAGGGGGATGGCCGAGGGGATAAAGGCCGCGGTCGAGGCCCCAGGCGTCATTAGGATCTCCGCCGCGAACTACGGGGGGAGGCTCGGCCCCTATAAGGCCTATCTGAAGGAGATTCTGAGCCTTTAGGGGAAAAGGAGAAAATTGAGGCGCTAAGGCTGCTCGAGGGACCTCCTGAGAAGCTCCACGTTTACCTCTCCCCGGGTGTAGGTCGTCCCCGTCCTCAGGTTCGTCAGGGTGATGGAGGCCGGTGCGAAGAGGGCTGGGTCGATCTTCGTGAAGTCGAAGTCCACGGAGCGGTAGATCTCATAGGAGGGCCTCCCATAGTCCTTCGAGGTCGAGGAGGGAGCCTGTTCGACGTACTTCTTCAACTCCTCATCGCTCTCGAGGTCCACCAGGAAGCTCGTGACGCCCCCGTAGGTCAGGGCATCCTCATACCTCCCCATCGCCCTCCCCCAGTCGGGGTGCGGGGGCATTATCGGGGCGTACCCCACGGCGTGGTGGACCCTATTGGGGTCGAGGCCGAGGTAGTCGAGGCGGAAGAGGCCTGTCTCCACCACCCTGCCGGAGATCTGGACGGAGCCGACGAGGGAGGTCGTCGAGGTCAGGACAAGGTATAGGTCCTCGGGGTCGATGCCGCAGCGCTCAGCCACCTTGACCGCCGCCTCGTCGGGGGGCTTAGCGTTTGTCTCTAGAAGGAGGACACCCACATCCGCCTCGTCTCGGTACCCAATCCTGCGGAAGAGTTTCCCGGGTTTACAGGCGAGGGCCCTCGCCGGACCCGAGGCGTCCGCGCTGTACCCCCCCTCCTTGATCCTCCACCCCGCGAGCTGCGAGGCGAAGAGGGCTATGCTGGGGTGCGCTGTCTCGACCACGATGGACGGGAGACTGAGGCCCCCGTAGTCCATGAAGGTCAGGCGGACCGTCCCCGAGGCGCCCATGGCGATCTCCGTCACCTTGAGCCCCGTGAGGAAGCCCCCCCTCGCCTCCAGCCCCGCATCTATGAGGGTGGTCCCGGAGGGCAGGCGCTCAACCTTCACGCCGTAGAGTTCCGGGTTCTCGAGGAGCTCCTTGACGATCTTGAGGGCCTCCCTATTGATGCTTAACATCCCATCCCCTCCTTCCCATATCTTCCCATCCCTGATTAAAATCATTACCCTTTGGGATGTGAAGCGGATTTATTGTTTTTTAAGAACTGTAACCAAGAAGTAATGGATTTCAAGACAGTTAACTATTTTAGAGAGACCAGAGATAGTGTTGCCGGGTGCCTGGATTTTGAGGAAGTTAGTCGCCATCCTGCTCGGACTGTTTATCTCCTTCACCCTGGGCTATGCATTTCTCAACCCAGTTCTCAGGGCCATAGCCGACTGGCTCGGGCCCCTCTTCGGCCCGCAGCTCCTGACCCTCCTCTCGACTCTCTACCTCCTCTTCTCAGACCCTTTCGTCTATCCCCTCACCGCCATCGTCTGGTTTGGGGTAGCCCTCTTAGGGGGCATCATCATCAGGAGAAGGGTCGGCGCCCCCCTCGCCATGATGACCGTCTTCTCCCTCTTCCTCCCCCTCATGGCCCTCTCAGCCCTCGGCATCCTACAGAGGGCTGAGGAGATCGGCCTGATGGGGTCACCTGAGAACCTCTTGGCAACCCTGCCCCCGATACCCCAGGGGCTGAGCTTGGTCGATCTGTTCAACGCCCCGGTCGTGGGGAGGCTCATCCAGCGGGTGCTGGAGGCCGCCCAGAGTGGGACAGCCCCCACGCCTGAGATGTTCATCTCCACCCTCCTCCTTCCCATACTCCTCAACGCCGGTAAGAACCTCGTGATCATCATCGTGGCAGCCCTCCTGGGGGTGGAGCTGGGGAGGAGGGTGGAGGGTTTCTTCGCACCTTGGTCTGAGTCCCTGAGAGAGAGGCTCGGGGGGGAGGTCTACGTATCCGTAGGGGCAGTCTCAGCGTGCCTGAGGAAGTCTCTCCCCGTCCTTCTCTTCGCCGCCCTCCTCCTCTCCCCTGTTCTCTCCAAGATATCCCACCCACCCATCGTGGAGACCGATGGAGGCTATTACTCCGAGTCCTTGGTGGGCTTCGTAGACCCAAACGGCGTCGCCTACATCGGCGCGGCCTTCGCGGACGACCAGCTCTCCGTCGGAGAGGTCGATCCAGGGTCGAGCGGGTTCCACGACGCCCTCATGGTGCTCTTCATCTCACAGGAGACGAGGTGGGAGGCCCTTCCCCCCCTGCCCGACCTCCCCTTCGAGGTCCCCGGCGGGATGATGGGGAATCTGCAGTCCTATTATAACCTCGTCCCAAGGTCCATCCTCCTCGCCCTCTATATCGATGTGGACGCGGGGGTCGCTGAGCAGCGTGCCGAGGAGGTCGCAGCGGAGTTCTCCACGACCTTTAATGCCCCCCTGACCTATATCCTCACCTTCTCCCCAGCGATGATGGAGGGGGGAGTTGGAGAGACCCTCCCTGTGACCTATACGGGGTGGGAGGTGGAGGGGGATGAGACTCTTCCCAACGCCACCCTCGTCGCCTACGGATCCGCGGCCCCCTTAGGGGATTTGGTCGATGAGTTCATGGAGGTCCTCCCCGTCGAGCATGGGGGACTCGCTGCCCTGATCCACGATGCCCTCGACTCCGGCGCCCTCATCCCAGGCGCGGGACCAGCATCGGCGAACGGAACCGTCCTCTTCGCCGGATTCCTGGACACGGGGATGCTGATGGATATGCTCCCCCAGGACTCCGAGTGGTCGGACCTCCTGCCACTACTGATTCCCAGCACCCCCATGAAGGTCGGTTTCATCGGTCTCGGCTCCTACTGGCTGAACGGCGTCCACTCCCCTCCCGAGAGCCACCTCTTCGACCTCCTTGCCTTGCTTGGGCTCACAGAACCAATACAGTTCTCCTCAGACTCGGACCTCTCGACCCTCCTCGTCGTCACACCCAACACGACGATCACCGGAGAGGGGGTAGAGGAAGGGGCTCCCATCTTGAACCTCGTGACGACGGTGAACCTCTCCGACCCAGAGTTCGCCCCGCTGGTGGAGGGCTTGGAGAATTCCACGAGCCTCTCCATCTCCCAGGTCGAGCCCGGGGCGGTCGTGGAGTCCGGGAACTACGTCGTGACCTTCTCAGCCCTCCTCCCCTTGAATATCCAGGTGACCAAGGAGGTCTCACCGAGGGGGGTCTCCCCTGGAGGGGAGGTCGAGGTGACCGTATCCGTGACGAACAACGATGAGTATCCCATAGAGGACGTCTTCCTCAACGACAGCGCCTCCATCGCCTACTATACGTCGAGCGCGACGGTCACCGGCGGAAACCAGACGGCCCACTGGGATCGCATCGAGCCGGGGGAGACGAGGAACATCACCTACACCGTCAGGCTCGAGTCGAGCGGCGTATACACCCTCATGCCAGCCGAGGTCGGTTACAGTTATCTCAACGCAACCTTCTCAGCCACCTCATCCACCGCAACGGCGGTGGTGAGGAGCCCCTCTGCCGTGGGGGCCCTGGGACAGACCCTCGCGGTCGGGTGGAGCCTGGCCTCGGAGGCGCTGGGCGACATTTCCTCCCTCGTCCTCTCCTCGGCGATCGCGGCGGTCGTCCTCGTGATATCCTTCCTGGAGTACAGAAACTTCAAGAGATGGCTCCACCCTCCACCGCCGGGTTAAAGGGATGTTGAAGCCTCAGAACAACTTCCTGCTGGAGATCTCAGAGATCGTCGATTCCTAAAAATAGGCGGGGATGGCCTCCCAGGGAGGGCGGTCTGAGGATCTACCTCTTCAGTCCTTTCCTTACTTCTTCTCCTCGAGGATCACCCTGGCGTCCACGATCTTCGCGCCCTTCTCGTAGACCAAGATCGGGTTCATATCGAGCTCCTTGATCTCCGGACACTCGGAGACCATCCTCGAGGTATTGAGGAGTATATCGACCAGGGCACCCTCGTCGGCCTTGGGCATCCCCCTCGCTCCTTCGAGGATCTTGTACGACCGTATCTCGTGGATCATCTCCACGGCGTCGTCCCTCGTTATGGGGATGAGCCTGAAGGAGACGTCCTTGAGGATCTCGACGAAGATCCCGCCCAGTCCGAACATGATGGTGGGCCCGAAGGTGGGGTCCTTCGTCGCCCCCACGATGACCTCGGTGGAGCTCGGCGCCATCTCTTGGACATAGATCCCCTCGATCTCGGCGTCAGGACGCCGTTTCTTGACGTTGTTCAGGATCCCCTCGTAGGCCTCCCTCACTCCCTGGGCGTCCTTCACGTTCAGGACCACGCCGCCCACGTCCGACTTGTGGAGGATCTGGGGGGAGACGATCTTCAGGACGACGGGGAATCCCACCTCCTCCGCCGCCTTGACCGCCTCCTCCTCGGAGCGCACCACCCTCCCCTTCGTCACTGGGAGATCGTATAACCTGCAGAGCTCCTTCGCCTCGTGCTCGAAGAGGAAGTCCCTCCCCTCGGCGTAGGCCCTTTGGAGGATCTCAGAGACTCGTTCAATCCTCAACCCATCACACCTCGGTTCTTATTAGAGCTATCCCTAAGCCGATTTATATCTGATGGTGATAAAGAAGGTCCTATATAAGTTATAGGAGGTCTTCTTCGATTCGATACAAAATGAAGGGAACCAGGTTCCTTCTAAGATCCCTTTCAATCAGTATTGTAGGAAGATCCCCTCGGGGTCGATCTTCTCCCTCAGCAGTCTCAGCTCCTCCTGGGTTGGCGGCTCCGCCGGCTCGGCGCCCTCCGTCTTGATCTCGAAGCCCGTGTTCCTGCGGATCTCCTCGAGGGTGATGCCCAGGTCCGCGTAGTAGGACTTGACGTACATCTCCTTCGTCTTCTCATCGAAGCCCATGACGCCCATCGTCGAGACGACGGCCTCGGGGCCTCCCCACATCCCCAGCTCCCACCTTGGGACGAGCCTCGTCCGTCCCCTGCCCTCATCGAAGTCGTGGAGCCAGACGTACCATCCAGGGCTCGTTAGGTAGTCCACCCTCTCCACGAACCTCCTCCTCTCATGCTTCATCATGATGATCGTCCTGTTCGCCATAGAGGCTATATCGGCGGCACCCCCGCTC
Source organism: Candidatus Bathyarchaeota archaeon (assembly GCA_003601775.1). Taxonomy (GTDB): domain Archaea; phylum Thermoproteota; class Bathyarchaeia; order TCS64; family PIYN01; genus PIYN01. The sequence goes on along the minus strand of PIYN01000009.1, from coordinate 23,394 downwards.
CCCTCGAACCTCTTCTGGAAGACGTAGTACCCACCCTCGACCCTCGTCCCGATCCCCGTCGAGTTCAAGTTCCCGTACTTGTCAACCTGGGAGCCCCCGAGGAAGCCGACGTCGATCCTCCTCCTCTGGAGGAGGGAGAACATCGCCGACTGCCCGACGAGCCAGGTGGAGCCTATGTACCACCTGGAGTCGCCGACGGTCATGGGGAGGTGGATGAACCTGGAGTCCCAGAACCCCGCCTCGCAGCAGAGGATCGCCCTGGGGGCGTGGAGGTTTATGGCGAGCATCGAGGCGATCATGGGGAGCCCGGTCCCCACGAAGACCACATCGCCGTTCCTGATCAGCCTCGAGGCCTGGACGACCATCATCTCCATGGGGGTGTAGTCCCCCGCATACTCCTTCTCTCTCATCTCCTCTCCCTCCTAAGGCGGTGGAGGCAACCTATCCAGCCTCCTGGGGAGGTTCGGCGCGTAGCCGAGGGTCGGGTCGGCCCTGATGGCGAGGAGCCTCCTCACGCCGAGCTTCTCCAGGTACTCCTCGTGATCCCTGACGCCGAGGACCCACTCCTCGAGCCACTCCCTGAACCTCCCTGGGTCCTTCTCCCCCTCCCTCGTCCTCTCGACGAGGTCGCAGAGGAACCAGGGGTCGTAGTCGTAGTGGCCGAGGCAGGGCCCTGGGTGGGCGCCGTAGGGGACCTCGCAGACGGCGTCGACGTAGACGCTCGGGATGAGGTTCATCTCGGGGTCCTTCGCGATGGACTCCCTGGAGACGACCTGCTCACAGGTCACGATGACGTGGTCCGCCGCGGCGGCGTGGACGAAGTCGTCGAAGTGGGCCCCGTAGATCCTCGTCGTCCCGTCGGGGGCCGCCATCTGGGCGTGGATGATGGTGACATCGGGGTTCGCGGCCGGGAGCAGCCTCACGCTCCCCCTCCCGTAGAAGGGGTCCTCCATGACGGCGAACTTCTTCCTCGGGACCTTCCTCCTCACCCCCCTCAGGTCCCTGAGGTTATCGTACTCGGGGTTGTAGAGGTCAGAGCCTCGGGCGGTGTAGGTCGGTATGAAGGGGACCCCCAGCCACCCCGCGACGAACCTCAGGGAGAGCTCGTAGTGTGAGAGGTCGTCGAACCTATACCCCGTCTCGCCGGGGCCCCTCTCCACCAGGTTCCTCCACATGTAGGGGTGGCCGAAGAGCTCGTAGCCATGCCAGCAGGCCTCCGTGATGCTCGCGGACCCAGCGAGGGCGAGGAGTATCTGAGGCATCCCCGGGGCGATATCGATGAGGTGGAGGTCTCGGAACCCCATCCTGATGATCTCGTAGGTAGCGGCCATGGGCCTCCTGCAGATCGAGATGCCTCCGAGGCAGAGGACGGAGCCATCCTTCAAGAACCTCCGGAGCGCCTCCCTCAGTTCCATGACCTTCGACATTACTCCTCCCTGAACCCTAATCCCCTTTAAGGCTTTAAAATCTTATAATCGTCGGAAACCCTCCTATGGATGTTGTGGGGGGCTACTTCAGGAACTTCTCCGCGGTGAGGGCGTGGATCATGGAGGTCGGCTTCAGGTCCTCGAGGTGGACGAACTCGTTTGGCTGGTGGGCCCCTCCCCCTCCAGGCCCGAGGTGTAGCGTCGGGATGCCCCCCTCCCCGGCGAAGACGTTGGCGTCCGTGATGCTGAGGCTGTAGTGAAACCTGGGCTTTACACCCCTCACCTCCTCATAGGCCTCGGTGAAGACCTTTACTATGGGCTCCTCGGGGCTCATCTCGAAGGGCTCGTAGTAGGGCGGCTTCGTCCTGACCTCGACCTCCGCTCGAAGGCCCAGCTCCCCGATGAGGCGTCTCATATCCTCCACAGCCGTCTCCACCGACTCGCCGGGGACGATGAGCCTGTTGATCTCAACCCTACACCGGTCCGGCACCACCACCGAGTACCTCTTGTATCCCCCCTCGATCTTCAGGGTGCAGACATTCCCCCTACCGAACCTGGGATGAGTCCCAAGCCTCAGCCTGTCGAGGGAGGTGAGGATCTTCGCGGCCTCCTCTATGGCGTTGATCCCCATCTCGGGCCTGAAGCCGTGGGCGGACCTCCCCTTGACGATCAGCTCGTAGAGGATCTTGCCCGAGATCCCAAGGGGTATCACCTCGGTGTAGGGCTCCCCTATGATGGCGGCGTCGGCCTTGGCCAGCTCTGTCTCCAGTATAGCCCTGGCCCCCTTGGAGTAGGCCTCCTCCCCCACGACGCCTGTGAAGGCGAGCGTCCCCCGGAGTTCCATGCCTGAGTCCATGATGGCCTTGAGGGCCATGAGAATGGAGGCGATGCCCCCCTTCATGTCGCAGGACCCGAGGCCGTAGAGCCTCCCCTCCCGCTCCACAGGCTCAAAGGGATCGGTCTCCCACCCCTCGCAGACGGGGACGGTGTCGAGGTGGCCGTTGAACATGAGCGTCCTCCCCTCGCTGAAGCGGTGGAGGGCTATGACGTTCGGCCTCCCCTCCTCCACCCACTGAAGCCTCGTCTTGAAGCCAAGTCCTTGGAGTTCCCCCTCGAGGAACTCCGCCAGCTCCCTCTCCTCCCCGACGACGGAGGGGATCCTCACCATCTCCCTCAGGAGATGGACTCCGTACCCCTCATCTACGAATCGAAGCAGTTCTTCGCCCATGCCACCTCTCCAACTCCTCTTAAAGGTGGGAGATCGAGAAGATTTAACCTTTACCAGCCATCTCCGCTCCGGTTTCTCCTCAAAACCGACGCCCTTCTCCCTCCTCCGGCCTCTCGAGGGGCGGTTTAAGCCTTTGAGTAGACCAGAAGACTATTTAGGACAGTTCCATATCTACACTGAGAGGTAAATCTCATGCCGAGCTTGGAGGAGCTCATCGGGAAGGAGAACTTCGCGAAACTGGAGGCTCTCAACAATCCCCATGTCATGGAGCTCACGGAGAGATATGTGAAGCTCTGTAAGCCTGCGAAGGTCTCCGTGATCACGGACGACCCCGAGGAGATCGCCTACGTCCGCCGGAGGGCGATAGAGACGGGGGAGGAGATGAAGTTGAAGATGGAGGGACACACCGTTCACTACGACGGTTACTACGATCAGGCACGGGATAAGGAGCATACCGCGGTCCTCCTCCCGAAGGGCTGGAGGTTGAGCCGAGGGATTGTCACTGTGGATAGGGAGGCGGGTCTCAAGGAGATCATGGGCCTCCTCGACGGGGCCATGAGGGGGAAGGAGCTCTTCATACGCTTCTTCTGCCTGGGCCCGACGAACTCCAGGTTCTCCATCTCCGCGCTCCAGTTCACGGACTCCAGCTACGTCGCCCACAGCGAGGACCTCCTCTACAGGACTGGCTACGAGCAGTTCAAGAAGCTGAAGGGCTCCGACGACTTCTTCACCTTCCTGCACTCCGCCGGCGAGCTCGATGAGAGGAACTGCTCGAAGAACATCGATAAGCGGAGGATCTACATCGACATCATCGACGGGAAGGTCTACTCGGTCAACTGCCAGTACGCGGGGAACAGCCTCGGCCTGAAGAAGCTCGCCCTCCGCCTCGCGATCTACAAGGCGCACCATGAGGACTGGCTGGCTGAGCACATGCTCATCATGGGGGTTCACCCCGAGGGGAAGAACCGGGTCACCTACTTCACAGGGGCCTTCCCCAGTGCCTGTGGGAAGACCTCGACGGCGATGATCCCGGGTCAGACCATCGTCGGCGACGATATCGCCTACATCAGGATGGATGAGGAGGGGAACGCCCGGGCGGTGAACATAGAGTCAGGGATCTTCGGGATCATCAAGGACGTAAACCCGGTCGACGATCCGCTGATCTACAAGGCCCTGACGACGCCGAGGGAGCTCATCTTCTCAAACGTCCTCGTCGCCGATGGGGTCCCCTACTGGCTGGGGATGGGCCGCGACGACATCCCCAAGAGGGGGATAAATCACTCAGGGGAGTGGTGGGAGGGGAAGAGGGATGCCGAGGGGAACCTGATCCCCTTCGCCCACCCCAACGCCCGGTACACGATGAGGATCAGCGAGTTGGAGAACGCGGACCCGAATGTCAATAACCCGGAGGGCGTCATCATCCGTGGGATCCTCTACGGCGGACGAGACTCAGACACCAACGTCCCCATCTACGAGGCCCTGAGCTGGGAGCACGGCGTCTACATCGGCGCCACCATCGAGTCCGAGACGACGACGGCGACGATCGGGAAGGTTGGGGTGAGGAAGTCCAACCCCATGGCCATCATGGACTTCATGGTCGTCCCCCTCGGGACCTACCTCACGAACCACATCAAGTTCGGGAAGAGGCTGAAGAACTGCCCCAAGGTCTTCGCCGTGAACTACTTCCTGAAGCACAAGGGTAGGTACCTGAACGAGAAGGTGGATAAGAAGGTCTGGCTGATGTGGGCCGAGGGCCGCGTCCACGACGAGTACGACGCCATCAAGACCCCTATAGGCTACCTACCCAGATACGAGGACCTGAGGGACCTCTTCAAGCAGATCTTCAACCGCGAGTACAGGGAGGAGGACTACACCCTCCAGTTCTCCCTACGCCTGGACAAGCTACTGGAGAAGATCGCCCGCATGGAGGAGCTCTACAGGGACGAGCCCGGGATGCCAAAGGAGTTCTGGGAGGTCCATAACCAGCAGAAGGCCGCCCTCAAGGCCCTCAAGGAAGAGACGGGGAGGTCCCTGCTCCCGCCCTCCTTCTTCCTTGACCGCCAGTGAAGATCGTCTCAGAGACCCCCTCCACCCCATCGATCCACTTGCCGTGCGGGGCCCATTGATCCCTGACCAGGCCACCCTAAGAGGGAGGTCGCCCTATTTCGGCCCTGCTTTGAGCAGCTCCTCGATGATGCCGAGCTGGACGGGGCTGGCCCTGACGAGGTCCGTCGTCGTGATGATCCCGACGAGCTTCCCATCGTCGATGACGGGGAGCTTCTTGATGCCATGCCTCACCATCATCCTCGCGGCCTCCTCGAGGGTTGCGTTGGACTCGATGGTTATGAGGGGGCTCGACATGATGTCCTTCGCCTTGATCACACTGGGATCGGCGCAGGGCTCGACGATGCGGTGGAGGATGTTCCTCTCAGTGATGATCCCCACGGGTCGCCCCCCACTGACGACGATGATGGAGCCGATCCTGAACTTGTTCATCTTCTTCACGGCATCCAAGACCGTGTCATCGACCCTCACGGTCTTGACATTCCTGGACATGATATCCCTGACGAGAAGGAGCCCGCTCATCACAATCAACCACTTATAGCATGGGACCGGGTTGGCTATTAACGTTTTCCAACGTCGATGAGCCCCGAGATGGTCTTCCGGCTCTGTTTCGCTACAGGGCGATATCTGGCGTCTCCTTGGCCGAGTCGAAGACCATGCAGGTCAGGGTCCTCTCGATCCCCCTGATGGTCCTCAGCTTATCGACGACGAACCTCCCTATGGCGTTCACATCCCTCTCCTTGACCTTTATGAGGATGTCCCAGTCCCCCGTGATGATATGAACCTCCTGGACCTCCGGGAACTTCGCGACCTCCCTCGCTATATCCCTCTGAGAGAGCGTCTTCTCGATGCCGGGCATCCGGTACCTGAAGGAGGCGAGGATGAAGGCCGTCGTCCCCCTTCCCAACTTCTCCGCGTCCAAGATCGCCTTATACGCTTTTATGACACCGTGCTCCTCGAGTCTCTTGATCCTCGCATAGACCGTCGTGATGGGGCTACCGATCCTTCTACTGATCTCCCTCACAGGCCTCTTACAGTCCTCCTGGAGCAGCCTCAATATCTGGATATCCTTCTCATCGAGGTTCACGGCACTCATATGTAAATATTACCAGTTAAAATATAAAAGACTAACTATAATCATAAAAATTCCAAAGAAATTTGGAATAATTTTATATGAGGGCGGGTGAGGGAGGATTAGGTAAGTGATGGCGTGATGAGGATCGATGAACGTGGGCTTGAGGAGGAGCTCTATAGGAGGTACCTCGAGATCAGGAGCCCCAGGATGAGGGCGATACTGAGGGTCCAGGACGAGGCTCTCTCCGCCCTCCGCGACTTCCTGAGGGGGGAGGGCTTCGTCGAGATACTCGCTCCGATCATAGGGCCCGTCACCGACCCTGGGATCAGGGGGGCGAAGCAGGTCACCATCGACTACTATGGACACCCCTTCAAGGTCATGAGCAGCATGATCCTCTATAAGCAGATGGCCGTCTGCTCCCTCAGGAAGGTCTTCGCCCTCTCACCCAACGTCCGCTTAGAGCCGCCCGAGGCCCTGAAGACGGGACGCCACCTCGCCGAGTTCAGGCAGCTGGACCTGGAGGTCGCGGAGGCGACCTACCATGAGGTGATGGATCTCGCCGAGCGGATGCTGAGGTACGTCTGCGCGAGGGTCAGGGATCGGTGCGGGGAGGAGCTGGAGTTCCTGGGCAGGGACCTGAGGGTTCCAGCGGTCCCCTTCAAGAGGCTCAGCTACCGGGAGGCCGTGGACCTGCTCAGGGGTGAGGGCTTCGACATCGACTATGGCGTCGAGATCCCCTGGGATGCGGAGGAGCACCTCTCCGCGATGTTCGATGATCCCTTCTTCGTCTACGACTACCCCAAGACGGCGAGGGGCTTCTATGACCGGGAGGACCCTGAGAGGAAGGGAATCCTGAGGGACTTCGACCTCCTCTACCCGGAGGGCTTCGGCGAGGCCATCTCCGGCGGGGAGCGGGAGTACGAGTATGAGAGGGTCCTCGAGAGGATGAGGAGGACCGGAGAGGACCCCAGGGCCTACGGCTGGTACCTCGAGATGCTCAAGGAGGGGATCGTCCCCTCAGCCGGCTTCGGGATAGGCATCGAGAGGCTCACGAGGTACCTCTGCGGCGTCCCCAAGATCTGGGAGGCCGTCCCCTTCCCCAAGGTCCCCGGCATCCCCTCCCCCTGAGAGGGTCAGGGCCCTCTCAAGGAGCCTCCCGTTTCTCAATCCAGAAACCCCCAAATTGGGTATGTTTAAATCCCCGGGGACTCCTAAGTCTGAGAGATGAAGAAGTTCGAGTACCTTGAGGACGAAGCCATCGCCGACTTGGCCGTGAGGAGCTACGGCACCAGCCTCGAGGAGGCCTTCGAGAATATGGCCCTCGCCATGTTCAACGCGATGACCCCCCTGGAGAAGATAAAGCCGAGGGTGGAGAGGGAGTTCGAGGTGAGCGGGAGGGACCTGGGGGAGCTCCTCTACAACTTCCTCGAGGAGTTCCTCTTCATGAAGGACGTGGAGAACCTCCTCTTCTCCAAGGTCGAGGTCAAGTTCAACGAGGACAGGACCAAGTTGAGGGCGAGGTGCCGGGGCGAGCCCTTCGACCTGGAGAGGCATGAGGCAAGGACGGAGATCAAGGCTATCACCTACCACCTGATGGAGATCAAGAAAGAGGGGAACCTTTGGTCCTTAAGGGTAGTATTCGACATCTAAACTCTCAACTTTTCAATTTACAGCCAGGGATTTTGAAAAATAAACTTTAAGGTAAATTAACTTTAATCGTATTAATCTCTAAAAATCATTAATCATTATAAATATATACATCTTCTTAAGTTTAAAGTTTGAGGAAGTTAAGAATCGAGCTTAATTGATAAAGGGATAGGAGAGTAGTAAAGAATGCTTGAAACAGTATTAAGGGATGTTATTGAGAGAATTAAGAAATATCGCTCTATTTATGAGCGAAATGAGATGGCAGTGAGATATCAGATAGTAAATCCCATTTTAAAGAGTTTGGGGTGGAATCCTGAGAATCCAGAAGAAGTCATGCCTAACCTCTCTACAGAAGAAGGTACTCCAGACTATTGTCTTCTAAAGAATGGAAAGGAGATTCTCTTTATTGAAACAAAGAAATTGTCTGCAGATATAGAACGAAAGGAGATTGTTAGTCAATTAGCGAAGTACTGTTTTGGAGAGGGGACCAAATATGGTCTCTTAACTAACGGAGGAGTGTGGATATTATTTAAAGCTTTTCAAGAAGGCACTAAGATGGGGGAACGGATACTCTGGAAGACGGATATTGAAAGAGATGATACGATGGCAACTCTGAGAAAACTTAAAACAATCTCTAAGGAGAACATTGAAAACATTGAGAATCTCATCAGAAAGCTTCAGATATTAGATGAGATTTGGAATTCTTTGGTGGATGATCCGGAGGAATTAATTAGAGGACTAATACCAGTTTTTAAAGGGCTTCTTGGAGAAGGTTATCCAGATTATGAATTTGAGCCTTCGGAGATTGAAGATTTCTTAAAAGAGAAAATTACAGAATTGATTGTACCCACAGAAGAAACGGAGATCATTCCTTCCGGAACTTCAACGTGGGGAGGAACTCGACCAAGAAAAATGATAATTGGCAATAATGTTTATAATATTAGAAATTCTTATGAAATTTTAACCCAAACTGCGGAGTGGCTCATTAAAAATGGGAAATTAAGAAAAATCGATTGTCCCATACCTGCTGGACCTAAGAGGTATTTAGTGAATACGGAGCCGAAGCATCGTTACGGTAATAATTTCAGGGCACCAAAAAGACTATCTAACGGGCTATATATAGAAGTACATTATAGTACAGCGGGCATTATTAGTTATGCCAGGCGTCTCCTTGAAAGGTTTGGTTATAGGGGAGATATATTAAAACTACAATAATGATCTATCGTAAACTCTCCACTTTAGAGGGACTTCGTTCCAAAAACCTTTACAATTTTTGTTGAACTACAAAGATAATATTCGAGATTAAGGAGAAGACCCTCTTATTTGAGTTCTTCTCCGAGATCTTGGAAGTCGAGTTGGTAGCGGAGGTATCTCCTCAGCAACCCAGGGAGCATCTCTATTTTCTGTCTCACCTGCCTCCAGGTGTCTCTGTCCCTGAGGGTGACTGTCTCGTCCTCGAGGGTCTGATAGTCCACGGTGACGGCTATGGGTGTTCCGATCTCGTCGGCCTTCGCGTAGCGCCTCCCTATGGACCCCTTCTCGTCATAGTCGACGAGGAAGCCCTCGTCCAGGAGGAGCCTGTAGACCTCACGGGCCTTCTCGGGGAGCCCGTCCCGGGTCACGAGGGGGAGGACCGTGACGTTCGTGGGGGCGATGTCCCTGGGGAAGGAGAGGACTGTCCTCTTCTTCACCCTCCTATAGGCGTACTCCATGGAGACGTAGGTGAGGCGCTCCAGGCCGAAGCTGGGCTCGACGACGTGGGGGAGGACCCGCTCTCCTCTCCCCGTGAGGACCGTCATGTCGAGGCCGCTCGCCTCTGCATGGGCCCTGAGGTCGTAGTCCGTCCTGTAGGCGTGCCCCGCGACCTCCACCCACCCCCAACGGTCCAGGAGGACCTCGTGGTCGTAGGTCTGAGCGGAGTAGTGGGCCCTCTCCTCGGGGAGCTGGGCCCTGAAGCGCTGCCTCTCAGGCGGCACCCCCAGGTGGGCGACGAAGCGCTTGGAGAGACCCATGAAGTAGGCCTGCCAGACAGTCTTTATGAGGTCCTCCTCCAGCGCCTCCCTCAGCCTCAGCTCCACTGGCTCCCTGACGCCCTTGAGCTGCATCTCCTCCGAGAGTATCCTCACAGGCTCCTCAGCCACCTCCTCGAAGCGGGCACACCCTGGCTCCTCGGGGTCGAAGAAGAGCTCCAGCTCCATGATGGTGAACTCCCTGAGGCGTATCACACCCTTCCTCGGGGAGATCTCGTTCCTCAGGACCCGGCCGGTCTGGGCGAGGGCGAAGGGGAGCTTCTCCCTGGCGAGCTCGAAGCCCCTCCTGAAGTTGATGAACATCCCCTGCGCCGCCTCCGGCCGTCCGTACCCCGTCTCCTTCCCCGTCGCCCCTATGGAGGTCCTGAACATCGTCATGAACTCTATGGGCTCCTTGAAGTCGCCGCCGCACTCCGGGCACCTCACCCCCTTCTCCTCCATGATCCTCACCATCTCCTCCACCGTCATCCCCTCCACGTACTCCAGCCCCGTCTCCTCCTCGATGATCTGATCCGCCCTGAACCTCCTGCCGCAGCGGGAGCACTCGACGAGGTACTCCTTGAAGTGGGCGAGGTGCCCCGAGGCCTCGAAGACACGGCTGGGGTTTATGATGGGCGTCGAGAGCTCAAGGAAGCCCTGCCTCCTGATGAAGAGGTCCCTCCACCTCTCCTCGATGTTCCTCCTCAGCCTCGTCCCCAGGTCCCCGAAGGTGACGAAGCCGCTCATCCCGCCGTAGATCTCGAAGGAGGGCCAGAAGAAGCCCCTCCGCTTCGCGATCTCGATGATCCTCTCGTAGAGGTCCCTTTCGGGCATATCCCCTCACTCAACTGATCACCGGTCTGAACTTATAACCGTACTCTATGATCCCTGAGGGGCCGTCCTCCCGGACCCTCCTGAAGGTCGCCTCCACCTCCATCCCCAGGTGGACCTCCTCGGGCTCACAGTCGACGACCTGGGAGAGGATCCGGGCTCCGTCCCCCAGCTCTATGAGGGCGACGATGTAGGGGGCGTACTTCTCGTACTCCTTGGGCGGGTTCCTCACAACGGTGTAGGAGACGACCCTCCCCCTCTCGCTCAGCTTCACCTCCTCAAGGTCCCTCGAGCCACACTTGAGGCAGATATGCCTCCTCGGGAAGAAGACCGAGCCACACTCTTTACACATGCAGCCCAGCAACCGGTACCTGTACTTGATCTCCCGCCAATACCTGGGGACGCTCATAGATCCTCCCTCCTCAGGATATTCACGGCGCAGGTGGAGCCCACGCCCCCCATGTTCTGGGCCAGCCCCACCTCAGCCCCATCAACCTGGTTCTTCCCCGCCTCCCCCCTCAGCTGCCAGGTGAGCTCCACGATCTGATACAGTCCGGTCGCTCCCAGGGGGTTTCCCCTCGCCTTGAGGCCCCCGAAGGTATTCGTCGGCGTCTCCCCACTGAGGGAGATGGCCCCGCTCGCGGCGAGGCTCGCCCCCTTCCCCTTCTCCGCGAAGCCGAGGTCCTCGAGGGAGAGGACGCCGAGGATGGAGACCTCATCGTGGATCTCGAGGACGTCGACGTCCCTCGGCGTCAACTTGGCCCTGGCGTAGGCCTCCTCGGCAGCCCCCCTCACGGCCCTGAGCGTAAGCGGATCCTCTCGGTTCGTCAGGTTCAGGGTATCCGTGGCCACAGCGGAGGCGGAGACCGTCACCAAGGGGTGGTCGGAGGTCTCGCTCTCATTCGCCGGGCCGAGGACGACGGCTGCGGCGCCGTCTCCGATGCCCGAGCACTCCAGGAGGTGGACGGGGTCGGCCTCCATGGGGGAGTTCAGGACCCTCTCGATGCTCGTCTTGAAGGGGTACTGGGCGTAGGGGTTGGAGGCCGCGTTCTCATGGTCTATCACTGGGAGCATGGCGATCTCCTCTGGCTTCACGTCGAATCGGTCCATGTATAGGCGCTTCAGGATCGCGGAGAGGCCGATGTTGGTGACGCCGGTGTAGGCCGTGTACTCCTGGTCCTCCGACATGATGAGCGTCGAGGCGACCTCTGGTGGGAGGCGGTCCGTCATCTTCTCCACGCCGCCGACGAGGACGAAGTCGCTCATCCCCGAGGCGACGGCCTTCACACCCTCGTGGAAGGCGACCCCCCCGCTCGCGGAGGCCGCCTCAACCCTCACGGCCGGGATCGGGTTCACCGCGAGGGCGTCGGCCATCACCGCCCCCAGGTGCTCCTGATGTTGGAGGGGGCCTGAGGCCATGTTGGAGACGTAGAGACCGTCGATCTCCTCCACGCCCGAGTCCTCGATGGCCCTTAGTGACGCCTCGACGAAGAGGTCCCTGAGGGAGCGCTTCCAGTGCTCCCCCACCTTCGTGCATCCGACCCCTAAGACGGCGACCTTCCTCATGTCAGGATCTTTCCCCTCAGCCTGGCGTACAAGGAGTAGTCTATGTACCTCTTCCTATTTATAAAGATGGAGACTGCCGGATCCAACCTCCGGTCGTTGCTGATGGCGTCCTGCACCACCAGACTGAAGGCATCGCTCCCAGCGCCGGAGCCATAGGAGGCGACGAGGATCCTATCCCCAGGGTTGGCGACGTCGAGGACGGAGGCGAGTCCGAGGAGCGTTGAACCCGCGTAGGTGTTCCCCACGAAGGGGACGATCAGCCCGGGCTTGATGGCGTCCATGGGGAAGCCGAGCATCTTCGCCACCTTGATGGGGAACTTCGTATTGGGCTGATGGAAGACCGCATAGTCGAAGTCCTCTGGACCGTAACCCAGCTCCCCCATCAGCCCCTTCACCGCCCCAACGATGTGGTGGAAGTAGGCTGGCGTCCCCGTGAAGCGGCTCCCATGCCTCGGGTAGGGCTCCCTACTCCTCCTCCAGAAATCCGGGGTATCCGTCGTATAGGAGTAGGACCCCTCGATATAGGCCAGGGTCCGATGATTCTTCAAACCGAAGATGAAGGCCGCGCCGCCGCAGGCGGCCGTGTACTCGAGGGCGTCTGCGGGCCTCCCCTGGGCGGTGTCCGCCCCTATCGCCATGGCATATTTCACCATACCGCTGGAGACGAGGCCCATACAGGTCTGGAAGGCCTCCGTCCCCGCCTTGCAGGCGAATTCATAGTCCGCGGCGGTGACGCAGGGCGTCGCCCCTATCGCCTCGGCGACGATTGTCCCGCAGGGCTTCACGGCGTAGGGCTTCGACTCCGTCCCAACGTAGATGGCCCCTATCTCCCTGGGGTCGATCCCCGCCCTCTTGACCGCGTACCTCGCGGCCTCCACCGCTATCGTGACGGCGTCCTCATCGATATCCGCGACGGCCTTCTCCTGGATCGGCGCCCCCCCGCCACCCCAGACGTGGGAGATCTCGGAGACCTTCAACCGGTTCCTCGGGATGTAGGCCCCATACCCCACTATCCCCACGGTCTTAGCCGTCTTCAATATCCACCCACCCCGGGAGACTAATCCTTACTTTCCCTTTTCTTATTAAAGTCTTTCGACGATCATAAAGAGAGAGAACGACAATCGTCGATTTAAGTCGCCTTTGATGGCTCCGGCAATTTAAAGGTAGATCTTCCTAATCGACTTTATGGACCTCAGGGTCGCTCGGAGGGAGTAGGGTCTCTCGAAGCGGGCGGAGACGTCCTCCAGCCTCTCCCCCAGGACCCTGATCTTCCTGAGGTCCATCTCGCCGATCCCCATCCTCGCGGCGTTCACGATATGCCTCACTTCTCCGGGGTCAAAGCCCATGATCCTGGCGCAGACGGAGTCCACCTCCACGGGGTTCCTCCCCACCACGACGAGGTCCATCCTCCTCGGGGTCCCTATGACCGGGCCGTTCCCCTCCATGCAGACGATTCCGTCCACGATGATGAGGTCCTGCCTCACGACCTTGCTGAGGTAGGGGAGGAGTTCGTCCAAGTGCTTGTGCAGTCTCTTCTTCTTCCCCCTGACGAGGACCCCGAAGAGGTTCTTCATGGAGAGGGTCACGAGGGTCGGGCCGCAGGTCTTCATCTTCGGGAGGTTCATGAGGTAGTCGGCCTCGAGGACCGTCCTCGGTATGCGGATCTTGGCGCCGGCCACCTCGTGCTCCTCGAACTCGTCCCTGCTCAGGTTCTTGAACTCGACGCCCCACTCCTCGACTTTCTCAAGGAGGCCGGACTCGACCGCCCTCTTCTCAGCGCTTCCCGAGATGTTATCTGACTCGACGATGGTGATCCTATCGGTGTACCTCCTCGCCACCACGACGGCGCTCTCTATAACCCGGAAGTCCGTTATCACCATCCCATAGGGGTTCTTGGAGTTACAGATATTGGGCTTGATGACCACGTGAGAACCCTTCTCTATCCCCGCCCCCCCGAGGAGTTCGATACCCCTCTCCACAGCCTCTCCCACGTCGCCCTCGACCCTTACAATAGCCACACTACCCAAGGGTCACCCCCCGCAAGAACATCTGGGCTTCACCTTATTAATCCACCTCGTTCCTTAAGAGTATTTATCTGGGAGGATCGAGACGACCTCCCCTATAGTCCTCACGATTTCCGCCTCCTCCTCTAGGGAGATCACCGGCTCGGCCTCACCCTTGATGACCTTGAGGAAGTGGAGGTACTGGTTTCTGAAGGAGGGGTGCCTGAGCCTCACCAGGTCCAGGTACTCCCTGAGGCCTCCGCCCAGCCTTATCTTCGTCTCCCTCTCCTCTGAGACGAGCTTGAAGCTGTGGGGAGACCTCATGAGGTCGAGCTCCATCCTCCCCCCCTCGCCCCACACCTCTACCCTGAAGGTCGGTATCAGCTTCGTCCAGCTGAGGGTCGCCTCGAGGGGGATGTCGTCCTTGAGGGTGAACTTGAGAGAGGCGTTATCGGGGACGGGGTACTTCTTCCTCCAGACCCTAAGGTCGGCGATCTCTTCGACCCCTCCCACGATCCACTGGGAGATGGATAGGACGTGGGGGAGGAGGTCCTCGATGATCCCGAAGGGCTCCCTCAGCCTGAAGTCGGTCCTCGGCCTATAGGTCCCCAGGCTGTTCTCGAACCTCATTCTCAGGAGGTTGATCCGGCCTATCGAGCCCTGTCTGATGAGGGAGCGGGCTGAGGAGAGGGCTGGGGTGAAGAGGTAGTTATGCACCGGGAGGACGACCACCCCTCTCTCCTCCGAGGCCCTCTTGATCTCGAAGCACCCCTCCCTGGTCCTCGCGAGGGGCTTCTCACATAGGACGTGCTTCCCCCCCTCCACGGTGTTGAGGACCATCTCCCTATGGAGCCTCGGAGGGGTGCAGACCACCACCCCCTGGACCTCAGGGTCCTCCAGCATCTCCAGGTAGTTCAGGTAACCCCTCTTGGCGCCTGACGCCCTCCTCACCTCCTCCATCCTCTCAGCGTCTATATCCGAGACGGCCACCAACGAGATCTCCTCCACCTCCCTGATCGCCTTGAGATGGAACATCGTGGCGACTTTGCCGCAGCCGATGAGGCCCAGTCTCAGCATCCCAAGAGAAACCTTCAGTAGGTGATATAAAACTTCTCCAGAAAAAGGTGGTTCACCCAAGCCTATGGGTAGTCTCTCAGAAATGGATTTAAGGGAGGAAGGGGTAGAGAGAAGAACAGCGTCGGAGGTAGGGCTTTGGGTTCGATTCTGAGGGAGGTGTTGAGCCAGAGGAACATCCTCGTCATCTCTCTGACCACCTCCTTCTGGTCCATCATAAACATGCTATACATGCCCTACTGGTCCCTCTACCTCCAAGAACTCGGGGCCTCGCTGGAGGCCGTGGGCCTCCTCAACATGATACAGGCCTCCTCATGGCTCATATTCCAGCTCCCAGGGGGCTTCTTAGCCGACCGCGTGGGGAGGAAGAAGGTCATCGTCTACTTCACCCTCACAAACATCCTCTCCCCCATCTGCTTCCTCTGGGCGAGGACCTGGGAGCAGATCATCCCCGGCATCCTCCTCGGCGCCCTGTCCTCCGTGTACATGCCCGCCTTCAACGCCATGATCTCTGAGTCGATACCCTACGAGAGGAGGGGGGCGGGCTTCGGGGCCTATAGGATGATCACCTCCATCCCCTGGACCTTCAGCGCCTTCCTCGGAGGGGTTGTGATGGATAGGCTGGGTGTGACCTACGGGGTCAGGCTCTTTCTGAAGCTGACGATCGTCGCCACAGTCGTCATAACCCTCATCAGGGCCCTCTTCCTCCAAGAGACCCTGAGACCGCGGAAGAAGAAGGAAGACATGGAGCTTCCTCAATTGGGACGTGAGGAAGGTGGCGCCCTCTCGGTCTTCAAGCGGGCACCCAAGGCGATCTACCTCATGCTCCTCACCGCCTCCATATCGAGCTTCGGCATGCGCCTCATAATGCCCTACATAGTCATCTACGCCGTGAGGGAGGTCGGGCTCACGAAGACCCAGTGGGGCCTGATCTCCATGACCACGGGCCTGATCTCAACCCTCCTCGCCATCCCCGGGGGCGTCGTCAGCGACAGGATCGGGAGGAAGGCCGTCATCCTCATCGGGAGGACGCTCTCCCCCATCTCCTTCCTGGGCCTGAGCCTCAGCAGGAACTTCATGCAGATCTTCCTCGTCCAGATGATCTCCGCCATAGGGACTGGCTTTGGGGGAGGAGTCTATGGGGGGATGGGCGGACCGGCTTGGCAAGCCCTCGTCGCGGACCTCGTGCCATCGAGGATGAGGGCGAGGATCATGGGTCTGATGGGGACGATCACGGGCCTCTCCAGCCTCCCCTCCCCGATCTTAGGAGGATACCTCTACGACGACTACTCCCCCCAGGTGGCCTTCCTCGTTGCTTTCGCCCTCGGCATCATAGGAGCCACGATCTTCGCCATCTTCGTTAAGGAGCCCAAGAAGAGAGAAGTATAAGACCTACTCCCTTCTTAATCTTCGAGAGAATTTAAACCATAAGGTGCAAATTTTTTAGTATAAATAAATCCGCATACTTAGTTAAGAGATATCTCAGGAGCTCTGTGCTTTGGGTAGATCTAACCTCCCCTCGATCTCCATCATAGTCCCCACGAAGAACAGACGGGGAACCCTGAGAGATCTGCTTGATTCCCTCACACAGTTAGACTATGACTGGAGCAAGATGGAGGTGATCATCGTCGATGGAGATAGGGAAGGGAGGGTGGAGGAGATCGCCTCAGAGTATCCCTTCATAATCGTAAAGGATGAGGGAACTGGCCTAAATAAGGCGAGGAACATCGGTGTGAAGAGGGCCACTCATGAGATCGTCGCCTTCACTGACGACGACTGCATTGTTCCCCGAGACTGGGCTTTGAAGATAGCAGAGAGCTTCTCTGATCCCTCTATCGGCTTTGTGGGGGGGAGGGTCATAGGATACTACAAAGGCCGTCTTCTCTCAGATTACATAGAGGAAACAATCATCCCCATGATGCCGAGATTTGAGGAGAAGGCTATGATAACGAAGAAGCTGGATCTTCTTAACCTCCCGGCTGGTTGTAACATGTCCTTCAGGAGGGATGTTCTAGAGAAGATAAACCTCTTCGATGATAGGATCACCTACGGCTTCGACGACCTAGAGTCCGTTGAGCGGGTCCTAAACGCTGGATTCAAGGTCTTACTGAATCCAGAGGTCAGGGTCTTCCATAGACACAGAACGAAACTCGCCGAGTTCCTTAGTCTGAACTTCAGATATGGACGGGGAGGTGCCCTACATCTCTTGGCGAAGAGGAGTAAAGGTCGTCTATCTCAGTGGATCCTCAAATACTTGATCGGAGTTTTATCAGGACTTGGATTCATCTTTCTTCTATTCGTCGCCGCACTCATCACAGGTCTCCACCTCCTTATGGGTATCGCACTCGGGCTGTTAGTCTCTCCCTGGCCGATCCTAGTGGGATTGTATGCAAGACGCCTCAAGAATAGAAGGATGAGCAAAGTTCTGATCTATCCTATAATAGATATCCTCCGAGGACTTGCCTTCACGGCCGGCGCCCTCTACCAATTCCTCATCTCGGCCTTCAAGGGGAGATAGATACTTAAGCCTCATCGATATAGACTCATGGGGTGTCTGGATGCCTGAGATCAGAGTCGCGGTCATCGGGGTCGGGAACTGCTGTTCGGCCCTGGTGCAGGGCATAGAGTTCTACAAGGAGAACAGGAATGAGTCGCTGGGCCTGATGCACTGGGATGTTGGGGGGTACCTCCCCTCGGACCTGAGGATCGTGGTCGCCTTCGACGTGGATGGGAGGAAGGTGGGGAAGGACCTCTCAGAGGCCATCTTCGCGGAGCCCAACACCGTCCCCCATCTCGTCGAGGTTCCGAGGCTTGGAGCACCTGTCCTGAGGGGTCCGACCCTCGACGGCGTGGGGGAGTACGCGAAGGACCTGATCAAGTTGGATGAGGGGGAGCCGGTGGACGTCTCCAGGGAGCTCAGGAGATATGGGGTGGAGGTCGTCGTGAACCTGCTCCCCAGCGGGGCCGATGAGGCCTCCAGGTGGTACGCCGAGCAGGCTCTCGAGGCAGGGTGCGCCTTCGTGAACGCGACACCAACGCCCATCGTCAGCGACAGAAAGTTCGGCGACCTCTTCAGGACGGCCTCCCTCCCAGCCGCGGGGGACGATCTGATGGACCAGATCGGGGCGACCATTCTCCATATGGGGCTGCTGAGGTTCTTGGACGAGAGGGGGGTCCGTATCGATGAGAGTTACCAGCTGGATGTAGGGGGTGGGACCGAGTCCCTCAGTACCCTGGAGAGGGGGAGGGACGTCAAGAGGAGGATCAAGACGGAGGCTGTGGGGTCAGCAGTCCCCTATAGGTTCCCCCTCGTCGCCGGCTCGACGGACTACGTGGATTTCCTCGGCAACCAACGTGATAGCCTCTTCTGGATCAAGGGTAGATACTTCTGCGGTGCCCCTGTCACCATAGATATCCGGCTGGAGACGATGGACGGCCCGAACGCGGGCGCCGTCCTCCTCGACGTCATCCGAGCCATAAAGCTGGCCATGGACAGGGGCCTCTCCGGTCCCCTGATACCCGTCTCGGCCTACGCCTTCAAGAGGCCCCCCAAGAGGCTGAGCCTGGAGGAGGCTCGGAGGGGCTTCGAGGAGTTCATAGCCGAGGGGTAGGCCTCAAGGACGTTTAGAGGGATTCCTGGGGGAGGGCGTGGAGGTGAATCTGGTATTCGTCCTGGGGACGGCCGGCTCCGGTAAGTCCCATCTCACCTCGGCCTTCTCCACATGGCTCTCCATGCAGGAGGAGGACGTCGCGACCCTCAACCTCGACCCCGGGGCCATAGCCCTCCCCTACACCCCGGACGTCGATGTGCGGGACTACATCCGTGTAGAGGACCTCATGGAGAGATATACGATAGGGCCGAATGGGGCGCTGGTCCTGGCCTGTGATATGATCGCGGAGAGGATCGACGAGGTGAAGGAGGATCTGGAGCTGATCAACCCGGACCTCGTCATCATCGATACGCCCGGGCAGATGGAGCTCTTCGCCTTCCGACGTGCCGGGAGGGAGATCGCAGAGAGGATGCCCGGGGAGGGGAAGGCGGTCCTCTACCTCTTCGACTCCCTCTTCTCCCGGGAACCCCTGAACTACGTCGTGAACATGTTCCTCTCAGCCGCCGTCTACAACCGGTTCCTCCTCCCCCAGGTCCACCTACTGACGAAGGTGGACCTCCTCGAAGAGAGGGAGGTGGAGAGGGAGCTGGAGTGGGCTTCTGACCCGACGAGGCTTGAGGAGGATATAGAGGGGCAGCTCGTCGGGATGAGGAGGCTCATGAGCAGGGGGATGATGCAGGCGATCGTGGATATAGGCGTCGAGCTCTCCTTGATACCCGTCTCCTCCAAGACGAACAGGGGCTTCCTCGACCTCTACGCGGAGCTGACCCGGATCTTCACCGGGGGTGAGAAGTTCGCCGTGTAGAAAGGATATTAAGGAGATACCACAGATTTCCCCTTGGAGGCGGGAATTTGACCCTATATCTGACTCAGAAGGATGTAGAGTCCGTCCTGGATATGAAGGGAGCCGTCGAGGCTGTGGAGGACGGTTTCCGTGAGATGGGGCTGGGACGCATAGAGATGCCGGCGAGGGTGTACCTCCACTTCGAGAAGTACGACGGGGTCCTCATAGCGATGCCCGCGTACATCCTGGGCCTGGACGCCGCCGGGCTGAAGGTGGTCACGGTCCACCCTGGGAACCCGGAGAAGTATGGACTACCAGCCGTCATCGCGACGATCATACTGAATGACCCAAGGAACGGGAAGCCCCTGGCCATCATGGATGGAACCTACATCACGGCCCTCAGGACCGGGGGGGCGGGGGCCTGTGGGGCGAAGTACCTCTCCAGGAAGGACTCCAGGGTCGCGGGCATCATAGGGCTCGGGGTCCAGGGGCGGTCCCAGCTCATGGGGCTCTGCGAGGTCCGGGATATAGAGAAGGCGAAGGTCTTCGACATTGCCCCAGCAGCGAGGAGGAGGTACGCCGAGGAGATGAGCAGGAAGCTCGGCATCGACATCGAGGCGGTGGACTCCTACGAGGCGGCGGTGAGGGGGGTGGATATCGTCGTGACCTGTACGCCCTCCCAGGAGCCCTTCCTCAAGGGGGAGTGGATCGAGGAGGGGATGCACATCTCTGCCATCGGGGCCGACACTGCGGCGAAGAGGGAGCTCGACTCCAGCGTGATCAGGAAGGTGGATAAGCTCGTCGTCGACTTCATCGACCAGGCCCTCGTCGTGGGCGATCTCGCCGTACCCATCTCCGAGGGGGTGATAGGGCGGGAGGACATCTACGCGGAACTCGGTGAGATCGTGGCGGGGAAGAAGAAGGGAAGGGAGAGCGACGAGGAGATCACCCTCTTCAAGGCGACGGGGCTGGCAATCCAAGACGTGGGGACGGCCTTCAAGGTATACCAGCTGGCGAAGGAGAGGGGGATCGGGAGAGAACTCTGAGACCTGAAGCGGTTCTCCCCAATTTTTCTCGACGTATAACTTTGCTGAGACATCACCCTGTCTTTATGCAGCGGATCATGTCACTGGGGGAGACCTTCCCTCGGTCACATAACTCTTAATTCAAGATCCTCCTCTACCGTTAATGGGAAGCCAGAGATGGACGACCCCGTGGACACCCACCCAGATCTTTCACCTGTCAAATGGCTCCCCCCTAAAAGATCGAAGGAATGAAAAAGCCCCTCTGGCTTCCCCGGTTTTTTTTAGGATAAAGTTGAGTTAGGAGAAGGACCTCAAGCCTCCGAAACCTTCAGGGGGTTTCATAGAGCCGAGGTATCCGAGGTTTTCAAAGGGTAAATATCGGTTTGAAAATCTAATTAATCAAGATTTATATGTCTCCTCAGGGAGTCGGGGGACGGGGTCCTATGGGAGAAAGAGGGTAATGAGATGAGACGCGGGGTGGATCTCTTCTTCCTCCTCCATGGGGATCATCCCACTCTTCCAGCGGGGGAGGTCCGAGCGATCCTG
Source organism: Candidatus Bathyarchaeota archaeon (assembly GCA_003601775.1). Classification (GTDB taxonomy): domain Archaea; phylum Thermoproteota; class Bathyarchaeia; order TCS64; family PIYN01; genus PIYN01. The sequence continues at coordinate 2,504 of PIYN01000009.1, read as the reverse complement.
GAAGCCGAGGGCTTCTCCTACAGAGTTAAGGAGGGGCTCCCCCAAGTCTTGAGGTGCAAGGTCATTAGATCCTGTGTCCCGGCGATCTCTAAGAGGGCCTACATGACCAGGCTATGCGCCGAGGAGATCCTCGTCGCTGAGGATGAGCCGACGGAGATCTTGAGAGGCTTGGAGGAGGCCTTCGCCTCCGGTCGGGTAGAGGTGCAGGGCTCCTTCTCCGTCTCGCTCCGCAGGGTGAGGCGTAGCGCCCAGGATATAGACTTGAAGGTCTTGAGGCAACGTTTGGTGAACCTCATCTCCTCGAGGACCGGGGCCGAGGTGGACTTGGAGCACCCCGGGACCCGTTTCATCGGCCTCTTCTCCGGGGACCTCTTTCTCTTCGGGCGGGTCTTAACGGAGATCTCCTCTAAGAGGCTCTCAGAGCGGAGGCCCAGCAGACGCCCCTTCTTCCATCCCACCGCCCTCCACCCCAAGCTCGCCGGGTGTATGGTCAACCTCACGAGGGCCTCGCCGGGGGACCTCCTCCTCGACCCCTTCTGTGGCTCGGGGTCCATCCCCATCGAGGCGGGCCTCCTCGGCTGCAAGGTCCTCGGCTCCGATATCCAGCCCCTCATGGTGAGGGGGTCGAGGGTGAACCTCCTCCACTATGGGGTGAGGGACTTCCACCTGCTCCTGGCTGATGCGAGGAAGCTCCCCTTCGCCGAGGTCGATGCCATAGCGACGGACCCACCCTATGGGAGGTCCGCCACGACGATGGGCGTCCCGACGAAGAACCTCTTGGAGGACTTCCTCCACTCGGCGGCCGAGGTCCTGGAGCGCGGGGGCTACCTCTGCACGGCCTCTCCCACGGAGCTCGGCCTCGCCGACCTCGGGAGGGGGGCAGGCTTAAAGGTGGTGGAGTCTCATATTATCCTCGTCCATGGGAGCCTGACGCGGGAGTTAGTCGTCTTCAGGAGGGGCTGAGTTGAGGGTGATATTCCTCGGCACGAGTGGCAGTATCCCCACGCCGAGGCGTGGGGCGCCGGCGGTAGCCGTGGTGAGGGAGGGGGAGATCCTCCTCTTCGACTGTGGGGAGGGGACCCAGCAGAGGATGTTCGCGGCGCGCCTCGGCTTCAGCCGCCCCATGAGTGTCTTCATCACCCACCTCCACGGCGACCACGTCCTCGGTCTCCCGGGCCTCCTCCAGACGATGTCCCTCCTCGGGAGGGAGCGCCCCCTCAGGGTCTACGGGCCGAGGGGCATCAGGGAGTTCCTGGAGGCCTTCACCTCCATCCTCGGGGAGCCCCTCTTCCCCCTGGAGGTGGGGGAGGTCGTGGAGCCGGGGAGGGTCTGCGATGGCAGGGGCTACAAGGTCCTCGCGGTCCCAGCAGATCACAACGTGGAGGCCTGGTCCTATGCCCTCGTGGAGGACCCGCGCCCTGGGAGGTTCCACCCCGAGAGGGCTCTGGAGCTCGGGGTCCCTGAGGGCCCCCTCTGGAAGAGGCTTCAGAGGGGGGAGAGGGTGAGGCTCCCTGACGGTCGTGTCGTGCGCCCTGAGGAGGTCGTCGACCCGCCCCGGCCTGGGAGGAAGATCGTCTACAGCGGGGATACGAGGCCGAACGAGGGGCTCGTGGAGCTCGCCAGGGGGGCGGATCTCCTCATCCACGAGTCGACCTTCGGGGACGACCTCGCCGAGAAGGCCCTCCTCGACGGCCACTCCACGCCGAGTCAGGCTGCGGAGGTGGCGAGGAGGGCGGGGGTTGGGGAGCTGATCCTGACTCATATCAGCCCCAGGTACTCGGACCCATCGGAGCTCCTCGAGCAGGCGAGGAGGGTCTTTGGGAGGACGAGGATCGCTGAGGACCTGATGGAGGTTGAGGTCCCCCTCAGGGACTAACCTATGAGCCGCCTGAGTAGGCTCAGGCTCTCCTTGATGCCGTTGTAGGACTCTATGATGATGGCGCCGCTGAACCCGATCCTCCTCAGACCCTCCATGACCTCGGGCCATCTCACCGTCCCGAGGCCGACCTGGAGGTGGGAGTCCCGGTCCCCCCTGTTGTCGCTGACGTGGACGTGGACGATCCTCTCCCCCATCCTCTCCAGGAACTCCTTGGTCTCCCCCCTGATATGGGCGTGGGCGACGTCGAGGGTCATCCCCAGCTCCCCGTCGAGCTCCGAGTAGAAGCGCTCAAAGTCTTCCACCGATTTGAGGAGGAAGGGGAAGGGCTCGGGGACGTTCTCTATCGCCGCCTTCACCCCAAAATCCTCCGCGATCCTCCACAGATGTCTGACGGATTCCAGATTCCTCTCCCAGGAGCTCCCCGGGTAGAACCTCTCCAGGGCCGTGGAAGCCCCGGGGTGGAAGACCCAGACCTCCGCCCCTATCTCCGAGGCGTATTTGATCGACGTCTCGAGGCGTCTGAGGGCCGCTCCCCGCAGGGAGTCGTCGTGGGCGGCGATGTTCACCTCGGAGAAGGGTGCATGAACGGAGAACCTCCAGCCATAGGACTCCCTGCCCTCCCTCA
>PIYN01000028.1 GCA_003601775.1 Candidatus Bathyarchaeota archaeon | reverse complement strand
CCCCCTCTCTATCCCCTCCAGCATCTCCAAGAACATGAGGTTCATATCCCTGAACTGCGGGTAATTCGGTATATCAACCCCCGCCCTAAGCTTATCCAAGAAGGAACGAAGGACCCTCTCCTCAAAAGTCTTCGAGGATCTGACCTCAGCGTCCTCCGGCCCCCTCAAGAAGCGGAGGATCGACCCGTAGATGGCGGCTCCCCTCCTCAGAACCTCGACATCCCCGTTGATAGGGAGGCTGCCCACGTCGTAGGACTCGATCATCTCCCAGCCTAAGCCTACCACTTAACAGATGGTGATCTTCCCGTAGGCCAGGTCCATGCAGAACTTGTCTATGTCCTCTAATTCTCCCTCGATGATCTCGCGTATCTCCCCGGCGACCTCCTCCAGTTTGGTCCCCTCCTCGAGGATGACCTGGGCGGAGGCGACCCTCGGCTGGTTTATCGGCTGCCCTATCTGGCTGAGGAGCCAGACGTAGACCTCCTTGATCCCGGGGACGGATCTGTAGATGTGGTCTGCGATCCTGTAGGTGAGGACGTTGTAGATCTTGCCGACGTGGCTCACGGGGTTCTTCCCCGCCGCCGCCTCGGAGGAGATCGGCCTGTTCAGCGGGATCAGCCCTATCACGTTGTTTCCCCTCCCCACTTGCCCCGAGTCCCCCGCCTCGGCCGAGGTCCCGAGGACCGTGAGGTAGAGGCCACTGACTCCTCTCCCCCTCGCGTCGAGGGCGTTAAGGGTGAGGTTAACCCTATCGACCTCCACCTTCGAGTTGATGAACTCCCTTATCTCCTCCAGGATCTCCCCCTTCCTTCTGAAGTAATCCTCCTCGCTCTCTATGAACCGGTCGACGAAGGCCATCGCCACAGTGATATCCAGCTCATTGTTCTCCCGGAAGCCCATGATCTTCACGTCCTCCCCCGACTCGGGGTGGCGCCTCTTGAACTCCCTCGAATTAAGGAACTTCTCCAGATCTATGATCAGCCTCTCAAGCCTCGTCATGGGGGCAAACCCGACGGCCGCCGAGGTATCGTTGGCACCGAGGTACCTCCCCCTCCTCCGCTCAAAGATGTCCTGGAGGGAGGCTGCCCCAGGCTTGATCTCTACCTGGTACCTCACGTGCTCCTCGGCGTCTATGAAGCGCATATGCTCCCTGATCCATCTCTTCGCCGTCTCAACGGCGATCTCCTCCACCGGGATCCTCTCCCCCCCGGCCTCGAAGGTCGCGCGGTCCCCGAAGACGATGAGGATCGGCTTCAGCACCCTTCCCCCTCCGAACCTCACCTCCGTCTTACCCGCCGCCAGGAGGCCCTTATCGAGGTTGTGGTGGAGGATCGTTCCAAAGCGCTTGAGGTACTCTTTAGAGAGCTCTATGGAGACCTCATTCATGATCGCGTCACACAAGGAATCTGGGTGGCCCAAGCCCTTTCGCTCGCAGATCTCCATGTTCTGCTCCTCAAGGGCCACCTGCTTCAGCTCCTTGACGAGGATCTCACTCAGAACCACGACCAAAACTCCCCTACCAGACAGCCATTCACTTGTGGAGATATCCCCCTCATCCAATTTAAAATACTTACCTCCACTTTCATAGGGTTAAAAGTACGAATAAACGACCTTTGAAGGGACAAGGGAAGGTAAGGTCGGCCAAGTCAACCTTAACGATGGAATTAATGAAGGGTACCCTTCACCTGACTCGCCTCCGATTTAAACAAAGAGTATTTAATAGGTATCCGCTTAGTGATTCTGGAGAGGTTGTGATGGATAAATTGGCGATTGAGGGTGGGAGGCCCGTCTCCGCCACCCCTATCCCGATAGCGAGGCCGGTATTCTCTGAGAGGACCATGAGGGAGGTCGTCGAGGTCCTGAGGTCCGGCTACCTCCGTCAGGGTCCGAGGACCGAGGAGTTCGAGGAGCGTTTTAGGGAGAAGGTAGGGGCGAGATATGCCTATGCGGTCAACTCCGGGACCGCGGCCCTACATGTAGCCTATCTCTCGATCCTCAAGCCTGGGGATGAGGTGATCGTGCCGGCCTTCACCTTCATAGCCACGGCGAGCATGGTCGTCTTCTCCTTCGGCAGGCCGGTCCTCGCTGATATAGACGGGGAGACCCTGACGATAGACCCCGAGGACGTCAAGGAGAAGATCACTTCGAGGACCAGGGCCATAGCCCCGGTCCACCTCTTCGGGAACGCTGCAGATATGAGAGCACTGGAAGAGATCGCGGAGGACCACGACCTATACCTGGTGAACGACGCTGCCCAGGCCCATGGCACCCAGGTCGATGGGAGGGATGTGGGCTCCCTCGACCACCTGAACTGTTACAGCTTCTACCCGACTAAGTCCATGACGACGGGGGAGGGGGGGATGGTGACCACGAATGACCCGGGGCTCTATAGGCTGGGGTGCCTCATCAGGAGCCATGGGGAGGAGGAGAAGTATCGTCACACTCTCCTCGGGTTCAATTACAGGATGACGGAGATCCAAGCCGTCATCGGCCTCAATCAACTGAGCCGCCTCGACGAGTTCTTGGAGAAGAGGAGGAAGAACGCTGAGATACTCACGAGAGGGCTGAGGGAGATCCCAGGTCTACGTCCGCAGAGGATCGGGCGGGGGGTAGAGCCCTCCTACAGCTACTACTCCGTCCTCATGGACCTCGAGGAGTTCAAGTGCAGTAGGGACGAGTTCGTGGAGGCGCTCAGGGCTGAGAACATAGGCTGTGGGGTCCATTACCCCGTCCCGTTAAATAGGCAGCCCGGCCTGAAGCCCTTCTGCGGGGATGTGAGCTGCCCCGTCTCGGAGGACGTCTCGAGTAGGATCTTCTCCCTCCCAGTCCACCCGGGGCTCAGTGAGGAGGATCTGAGGAAGATCCTTGAGGCTGTGGATAAGGTCTCAAGGCATTATCAGAGGTAGGGCTCAGCCCTCCTCCCACCTCCTCTTCTTCTCCAAGTACTCCCTGGTGGAGTACCTCACCCTGGCGGGGTTCCCGAAGACCACGGTCTCCGGCGGCACATCCTTTGTCACGACGGCTCCCATCCCCACGACGGCCCTCGAGCCAACACGGATACCTGCCTTGAGGACGGCTCCGGCGCAGATGATCGCCCCTGACTCCACGTGGACGCCGATCATCTTGGGGGACATGGGGTAGGGATCGTTGGTGAAGATGACGCCTGGGCCGATGAAGACGTCGTCCTCGATGACCGTGAGGGGCGGGATGTAGGCCATGCCCTCGATCTTACATCGACGCCCGATCTTCACGTTGTAGTCGATATGGACGAGGGAGCCGATCTTCGTCTCATCCCCGATCTCGGTGTTGTCGCCGATATAGGTGAAGTGCCAGATCTTCACCCCCCTGCCGATCCTCACATTCCGGCCGATATGTCTCAAAACCTCAGACACGCCTCACACCAATAAGGGATGGAGGGTGCTCTTGTATAAAATACGATTGGGCCCTACTTACCATGAAGGGGATCCAGCCACCAAGGGCGTTGAACAAGATCTCCATGGAGAAGGATAAAGCCCCCGGAGAAGAAGGGGGGCGATCTTAACTTGAGGGCTACGATTGCTCCTCTCTCTTATCAAAGCCTGTGTGAACCCAGTTTGTGATGGTCTGCCTCACCTTGTCGAATTTCCTGATCTTCCATATTATGATCTCCTCGACCCTCTGCCGATCCTCCGCCTCCACTTTTACTATTATGTCGTATACCCCGAAGAGGAGGTAAGCCTCCTTCACCTCCTCTATCTGCCTCAGGTTCTTCATGACCTCCTCCTCCCCGCCGATCTCCACGTTTATGAGAACAAAGGCCATAGGCATTTACTCAACCTCCTCCAATAACTCCTCCGCACCAATACTTAAAATATTCCCCTCTTCACCCCTTTAATCAGGTGTGAGTTAGATGGGATGCTTGACCGCCGAGGAGATGAGGGCCCTCGAGATGAACTCCGAGTACCTCGGCCTCTCCAGGGTCCAGATGATGGAGAACGCCGGGAGGGGTGTGGCCGAGGAGGTTTTGAGGAGGTTCAAGCCCCCCTGCAGGGTCCTCTTCTTCTGCGGGACGGGGGGAAACGGGGGGGACGGCTTCGTCGCAGCGAGACATTTAGCTGCCTTGGGGTTCGACGTGGAGGTCGTCCTCGTGGGCGACGAGTCCGAGATGAGGGGTGAGGAGGTTAAGAGGAACTGGGAGATCCTCAAGTCCATGCGCTCCTCCATCAGGCTTAGGGTCGTCCGAGACTCCTCAGGGCTCTCGGAGGTGGAGGGAGCGGAGGTCATCGTGGACGCCCTCGTCGGAACGGGGATAAAGGGGACGCTCCGCCCGCCGGTTAGACAGGCCGTTGAGGCCATCAACGGGATGGAGGGTTTCAAGGTCTCCGTCGACATCCCCTCCGGCTTAGAGGCCGATACGGGTGAGGTGCTCGGGGCGACCGTCAGGGCGGATCTGACGGTGACCTTCCACTGCGAGAAGCCCGGCTTCCAGAGGGCGGAGGAGCACTTGGGGGAGGTCATCGTGAAGCCCATCGGGGTACCGAGGGAGGCCCTGCTCTACGCGGGGCCTGGAGATGTCTACCTCGTCTCGGAGAAGAGGAGGAGCGACGCCCATAAGGGTGAGTGCGGAAGGGTCCTCGTCGTGGGGGGGAGCGACCTCTACTCCGGGGCACCAGCCCTCACGGCCCTGGCGGCCTACCGCGCAGGGGTCGACCTCGTCTATGTAGCGGCGCCGGAGCCGGCGGCCCACTCCATCGCGGGGTTCTCCCCCTCCCTCATAACCCTGAAGCTGAGGGGGGATTTCCTCTCCCCCAGCAACCAATGGGCGGTACGTCCCTTCCTCGAGAGGGTGGACGTGGTGGCCATCGGCCCGGGGCTGGGGAGGAGGGAGGAGACCTTTGAGGCGGTCAAGATGCTCCTCGAGGCCGTTGAGGAGGCCCGTCTACCGGTTCTCCTGGACGCGGACGCCATAAAGGCCTTCGCCGGCTTCAAGAGGAGGCTTGAGACACCGGCGGTCTTCACGCCCCACAGGGGGGAGTTCAAGACGCTGACGGGGAGAGACCTGCCGGATCAACTGGACCTCGTCGGGGAGGTCGTCAAGGAGGAGGCGCGGGCCTTAGGGGCGACAATCCTCCTCAAGGGGCCCGTGGACGTGATCAGCGACGGCTCCGAGGTCAAGTTCAACTGGACGGGGAACCCTGGGATGACGGTGGGGGGCACAGGGGATGTCCTCTCCGGCATAGTGGCGGCCCTCATGGCCAAGGGCTTCTCCCCCTTCAGGTCGGCGGTCGCCGGCGCCTTCGTCAACGGGGCCGCCGGGGACTTCGCCTACAGCGAGAAGGGCTTCCACCTCCTCCCCACGGACCTCCTCGAGTGGATCCCAGTGGTGCTGGAGGACCCGATGTCACATAGGGAGGTCAGGGAGGGAGGCTGACGGAAAAAAGAGGTGGGGAGGCCCTTTAGATCTTCTTCAGCTCCTCCTTCACGAACTTTATGTTCTCCATGACGTCGGGGATGTAGCTTCCATAGGGCCCTATCCTTGCCTCTACCTCCTCGAGGATCTGCAGTGTCTTAGCGGCGTTCTCCTTCGTCGGCTCCTTCATCAACTCCTCCATCTTCTTGAAGTCCTCGATGGTCTTCACGACCATCTCCCCATACCCGCTGTAGGGCTCTATGAAGGACCTGCAGGCGGCCAGTTTCTTACGGATCTCCTCAACGTTAGCCATTAAAAACCTCTCCTACCCAATCTAAGGCTTCTTTCACCTCCTATAAAAGATTTCTCAAAGTGGTGGGTTGGGTGATCGTGTTCTCCATCGGATAATTTTAAAACATTTCCAATCAAATCTTATCGGGAGAATTGTATGGGAGATAAGGTTCCTCCCTCGCCTGAGGAGTTCTTCGGCTTCAGGATGGGTGCCGATCGGAGACTGGCCCGCTGGGACAGGATCGTCGAGTACTTCAGGCTCCTTGAGGAGAGCTCCGAGAAGATCAGGGTCCTTGAGCTCGGGAAGACGACGATGGGGAACCCCTTCCTCCTCGTCATCATCACCTCCCCCGAGAACATGAGGAATCTCGAGAGGCTCAGCGAGATCTCCAGGAGGATAGCCGACCCGAGGGGGCTCTCAGAGGACGAGGCCAAGGGCCTCGTTGAGGAGGGGAAGGCCGTGATCTGTCAGTCCATGAGCCTCCATGCGACGGAGGTCGGGGGGACCCAGATGGCGCCCGAACTCGCCTACGAACTCATCACGGGGGACTCCCCTGAGATCAGGCGGATCTTGGGGGAGGTCGTCTTCCTGATGATACCTTGCTTCAACCCCGACGGCCAGATCATGGTGGTGGACTGGTATAACAAGTGGCTGGGGACAGAGTACGAGGGGTGCCCCCTCCCCTGGCTCTACCACAAATACGTGGGCCACGACAACAACAGAGACGCCTTCATGCTCAACATGGTGGAGTCCCAATACGCGGCGAGGGTCCTCTTCAGGGAGTGGGTCCCTCAGGCCTACATCGACCACCACCACATGGGGAGCTATGGGGCCCGATTCTACATCCCACCCTACTGCGACCCCATACACCCCCATGCGGATCCCCTGATCTGGAGGGAGCATGAGTGGTATGGGGCGCATATGGCCGTGAAGCTGGAGGAGGCGGGGAAGACCGGGGTCCTCAGCGGCGCCCAGTACCTCGCCTGGGGGCACCTCGGCTTCCACTGGATCACCGAGTACCACAACATCGCCGGGATGCTCACGGAGTCGGCGAGTGCGAGGCTCGCGACGCCCATCTACATCCATCGGAGCCAGCTCAGGGGAGGGGTGAGGGGGATGTCTTCGACCTATGAGGCGCAGCTGAGGTTTCCGAATCCCTGGCCTGGGGGCTGGTGGAGGCTCAGGGATATCGTGGAGCAGCAGAAGATCGCGGCTCTCGCCGCTCTCGACCTCGCGGCGAAGAATAGGAGGGAGGTCCTCTGGAACATGTACCTGAAGGCTCGGCGGCAGGTCGAGAGGGGTGAGGCCGGGAGGCCCTACGCCTTCGTGGTTCCCCTGGAGCAGCACGACCCCTTAACGGCCCTCAAGATGGTGGAGAGGCTCCTCCTCCAGGGGATAGAGGTCCATAGGGCTGAGGAGGAGTTTGAGGGCGACGGGGGCCTCTATCCGAGGGGGACCTACGTCGTCTTCCTCCAGCAGCCGAAGATGGGGCTCATAAGGACGTTGCTGGGGAGGGCCCTCTACCCGGATAACGAGTGGACCCGTGGCAGGGATGGGGCGCCCCTGAGGCCCCAGGACACGGCTACTGATACCTTGGCTGAGTTCATGGGCGTGAGGGTTGTGCCCGTCGACGAGGTCCATGGGGAGTTCAGTGTCGTTAAGAAGGTGGAGTTCCCTGAGGGGATGGTCACAGGAGAATCGGAGATCGGATACCTCCTCGATACGCGACTGAACGACTCCTACATCGCCGTGAACAGGCTCCTGACGTCTGGGATAGAGGTTCTGAGGGTGGAGGGAGAGGTCGATACACCCGACCTAAGGTTCCCACCCGGCTCCTTCCTCATACCCCACCAGGAGGGGGTCGAGGAGGCCCTACGTAGGGGTTCAAGGAGCCTACACCTGACCTTCCACGCCCTGAGGGAGGAGGTGGAGGTCGGTGTCCGTGAGGTCAGGCGGCTGAGGGTGGGGATGTATCAGCGGTACTACGGCGGCAACATGGATGAGGGGTGGACCCGATGGCTCCTCGAACAGTACGAGTTTCCCTACGCCACCCTCATGGACGAAGAGATCAAGGGAGGAGACCTCGCCGAGAAGTACGACGTCATCATCCTCCCCAACGACCCGGTGCCTCTCATCACGGGAGAGAAGGTCGAGGAGTACTTCGAGAAGCGGTTCAAGGGGAGGTTCCCCATGCCCAGGTACCCGCCTGAGTACAGGAGCGGCATCGGGGAGGAGGGAGTTGAAAGCCTCAAGGAGTTCGTGGAGGCCGGCGGGAGGCTCGTCACCCTCAACCAGGCCTGCCAGCTCCCCATAGAGAGGTTTAGGCTTCCTGTAAGGGACGTCCTCTCAGGCCTCAGTCCCAAGGACTTCTACTGCCCAGGCTCAACGCTCCGAGCCCTGACGGATAACAGCCATCCACTCGCCTATGGGATGCCCGAGAGGGCGCTGATCTTCTTCTGGAACAGCCCAGCCTTCGAGATCCTCCCCAGCGACAGGAACGAGCGATATGAGGTCGTAGTCGAGTACCCCGACTCCGACGTCCTCCAGAGCGGGTGGCTCATAGGGGAGGAACACCTCAGGAGGAAGGCAGCCCTGATCTCGGCGTCCCTCGGAGAGGGAGAGGTGGTCCTCATAGGCTTCAGGACCCAGCACAGGGCCCAGACACATGGGACCTTCAAGTTCCTCTTCAACGCCCTACTAAAGTAACCCCTCTTTTTCCCCAAAACTCTTCATTTGGTTCCTCTTCTATGGGAACCTGAAGTAAAAGGCGCTTCACGACCCTCAGGTTGGGGAGCCCCATTTCTTGATTACGAGGGCCGCCACGGCGGAGTCCTGTATGGCGAGCCCCACGCTCTTGAAGAGGGTTAACTCGTCGTCCCTGGTCCTCCCGGGCTTCAGGCCGATGATGAGCTCCCCCAGTTCGGCGTAGATATGGTCCTCGGTAATCGCCCCCTCCTTCAGGGGTATGATGAGGTCCCCCGCCTCCTCCAGGACGGCCTCCCTCGAGTCGACGACGACCTTCGCGTCCCGGACGGTGGCTGTGTCGATCTCCCTGTGGTCGGGGTAGAAGCTCCCTATCGCACTGATGTGGACCCTCTCCCCCAGCCACTCCCTCCTTATGACGGGTGTCTTGCTCGTCGTCGTCGTCACGACGATATCCGCACCCTCCACCGCCTCCCTCCCCGTCTCCACGGGTAATACGTCGACCCCCAGCTCCCTGGAGACCTCCTCGGCGAAGCTCCGGCTCCTCTCCCTGGAGAGGTCATAGCACCTGAGGACCTCTATATTCCTGCTCTCCACCACAGCCCAGGCCTGGGTCCTCCCCTGGACGCCGCACCCTATGATCGCAGCGACACGGCTGTCCTCCCTCGCGAGGTATCGGGCCGCGACGCCCGTGACCGCCCCGGTCCTCAGGGCCGTGAGGTAGGAGGCCTCCATCACGGCGATGAACCTCCCCGTCTTAGGGTCGTTCACCACGACCTGGGCTATGGAGGTTGGGAGACCCCTCTCGGGGTTCCGTGGGTATATGGAGATGATCTTCGTCGCGACGACGCCCGCCTCCTCCAGGTAGGAGGGCATGAGGGAGATGCTCCCCCCGTATCTCTGCAGCATCATCGTCGACCTCAGGGGCATCAGGGCCCTCCCCCTCGCCAGCTCCGCGAAGGCCCCCTCCACCGCCTCCATCGCCTCCCTCATCGTCACGAGGCGCTTGACATCCTCATCCTTGATGAACAACATCCTCAAACACCCTGAAGGAATGCCTCTTAAAGAAAAAATTTAGAGGAGGAAGCCGTCCTTCAAGGGGTCCCTTGGGTCTATGACGAACTGCTGGATGCCCGTTATGTAGGCCGTGGCCGAGACCTCTGGGAGGATCCCCTTATGCTCCCCAACCTCCACCTCCTTGAGGATCCGCCCCTTGTGGAGGGTCCCGATGATGCTCTCCGCGACGAATTTCTCCCCGACCCCCAGCTCTCCCTTCCCGTAGAGGGCTGCCATCCGGGCGTTTGTGGCCGTCCCCGCTGGGGATCGGCAGGTCTGCTGAGGGCCGAAGACGTTGGCGTGTTTCGCGTCTGCCTCGGGCTTCGTCGGCTCCGTGTAGAAGGTGACGAGGTCGAGGACGTTGAGCTCCGGGTAGACCGGGTGCCTCACCGGGACCTTCTCAGCCAGATAACACCTGATCTTCCAGCCCAGCTTTATCCATTCATCCTTGTTCTCCTTCGTCGGGACGAGGTCGAGGCTCTTCGCGTCGATGAAGGCGTACCAGAGGCCCCCGTAGGCGATATCGGCCTCCACCTCCCCCACGCCGGGGACATCCACCTTCACGGTCTTGAGATAGAAGGAGGGGGTCCCCTGCATCGCTATCTCCTCCGCCTCCCCGTCCACGACCCTGACCCTCGTCCTCACGAGGCCGGCGACGGTATCCAAGACGATCTCCGTCACGGGCTCTTCCACCTCCACCATCCCCGTGTTCACGAGCATCGCTGAGACGCTGTAGGTGCTGTCCCCACATGCGCTGAAGTAGCCGCCCGTCCAGAGGTAGATGACCCCGACATCGGCCTCAGGGACCGTGGGCTCTGTGATGACGGCACCGAGGAGGCCCGCGAAGCCCCTCGGCTCCTGGAGGAGGGCTGTCCTCAGGTGGTCGAAGTGCTTCTGGAAGTAGGCCTGCTTCTCAGCCATCGTCTTCCCGGGGAGCTTGGGGATGCCGCCTATGATGATGCGGGTCGCCTCCCCTGAGGAGTGGGTATCTATGGCCGTGATGATCCTCGAGAACTTCATCCCATCTCAGCCTCACTAAGGAGATCGTGGACTCGATATATACCTTTATCGGAATTAAAATCACCTGATCCTCAGCGAACGCCTTGGGGCTTACCTCCCTTTAATCAGCTCTATGGCCTTCTTAACGGCGTCTAAGGCGTCCCTCCCGTAGGCGTCGGCCCCTATCTCCCTCGCCATATCAGGGGTCACGGCCCCACCGCCCACCAGGATCTTCACCTTGTCCCTGAGGCCCAGCTCCTCGAGTCTCTCTATCACCCTCCTCTGGAGCGGGACCGTGGTGGTCATGAGGGCTGAGAGGCCGAGGATATCCGGCTCGAACCGCCTCACCGCCTCGACGAACTCCTCGACGGGGACATCCACCCCCAGGTCGATGACCTCGAAGCCGTTGGCCCTCAGGAGGGCGGCGACGATGTTCTTCCCTATGTCATGGTGGTCCCCCTCTACCGTCCCCAGGAGGACTCTGCCCCTCCTCGCCCCTCCCCTCCTCCTGATCAGCGGCTCCAGAAGGCGGAGGCCCTCCTTCATCGCCTCGCCGGCCATGATGAGGTCTGGTAGGAAGGCCTCCCCCCTCCCATATAGGTTCCCGACCTCCCTGAGACCTCGGGCCAGTCCCTCCTCGATCATGGTGAGGGGATCCAGACCGGCTCCTATCGCCTCCTCCACCGCCCTCGCCACCTCCTCCGGCTCTCGGCTGAGGACAGCCCTGTAGAGCGTCTCCAACATCTCTCCCCTGTCCAAGGGGGGCCACCTGGGGAAGAGAAGGGGGAGGTTTTTATTAAAGGGTTAGCCTACCCTCTTCCGAGACCAGAACCTTCTGATTTCAGTGGAAGGGTAGCCTGTATAGAGGGTGTCTCTTGGTCCTCGGCCTCACCCCATGCCTCATGGCCCTGTAGGCGAGGATGGCATCCGCCATGGCGACGGCGGGGAAGACCGTCTCCGCGTACTTCATGGGTCCGTAGATGGCGAAGTCCGCCCCCGCACACTGGGTTAGGAGGATGGAGCCGGGGAGGCAGACCTCCTTCGCTCTTGGACCAAGCCTCCTCACCTGCCTCCAGTCGAGGACGGCGTTCGACGGACCAGCCCCGGCCGGTAGGCCGAGCTCCCTCTTCACCCGCTCCACGCTCTCCATGGTGAGGCCTATGCTGGGGACGTCGAGGACACCGACGTCGATGAGCACCCGCTCGAGGCCTCCCTGCTCCATCGCCCTCCTCAGGGGGCTTGGTCCATACTTCTCACCCCTGAGGAAGGGTACGACCCCCCTCGGCCAGAGATAGCGGGGATTGAAAGCCAAGATGACCGCGTTCTTTAGGCCCGCCTCCCTTATCCTCGAGAGCTCCTCTTCCGTGGTGGCGTAGGAGAGGGAGTTGTAGACCGTCCTATCCAGAAGGCCCACCTCGGCGGCATGTTCAAGCCCTGCGATCCTCACCTCTGGGATGGAGCTGTCGATGAGGAGAGGCGCCTCCGTCAGGTCAGCGACGAAGTCGATGTAACGCCTCATCGCCTCCGGCGTCGAGGCTATGACGTCGACCATGTGGGGGTTCCCCGTCGCCTCCGAGAGCTCCGCCTGCCTCTGGACGAGGCGCTCAGCGGCCCCTCTCTCGAAGACCCCCCGCTTTGGGTCTTTGACGATGCGGTGTCGGTCATAGAAGATGCACCCTATCAGGACCGTGGGGAGTTCGCCGATCCTCCCCCCCACCTCGACACCGCCTATGTTGAAGATGCGCTGAGGAACCCAGCCTTCATCGGACCCCTTGGGGATCATGTATGAGCCCCTCCTCTTGAGGTCTTAAGCGCCCTCCTCTCCCAGAGGTAGATGAAAAGGGAGAGGATCGCTGAGAGGTGAAATATGCAGAACTCGAAGGCGGGGTCGAAGAGCGTTAGGACGAACCTCTGCATCAAGAAGACGAACACAGAGAGGGATACCAAGACTAAGGCTGCATACTTCATAAACTCCGATTCGAGAACCTCATCCTCGCCCATGGGGATGCCCAACCTTAGTAGACCCTCCATCCTTACAGGGTCGAACTTCTATTTAGAAAATTACTTCATCATGGATGGATAGAGTGCCGTCTCCATTAAGGAGCCAGACCTGAGAGCATTCTAACCCCTGAGGAGCCAACTTAGGGGGATATCCTGATACGTCCCATCGGGTAAGGTCCGCCTGATCGTTATGGGGAGAACCCCCTCCTCCAACTCCATGAGGGCTATGTCAATAAAATCTCTGACGTTCTCAGGGACAGAAATAAGGATGGGGGCGCCCATGGAGAGTTGGAGGGCCCTGGCTCCAACTATCCTCGCCCGCTCATACTTGGTAAGCTTCGGTGGTCCTATTAGGATCCTATTCACTTCTAATCTCTTCAAAAATCGATTGGGTTACTCGGGAGGCATGCCTCCCATGCCGCCGGGTCCGCCTTCCTCAGGTCCACCCTTAGGTGGCTTCATCTTCGCCGCCGCTATCACGTCATCGATCTTCAGTATCATCGCCGCGGCCTCTGTAGCTGACTTGATCGCCTGCATCTTTATCAACACGGGCTCGTAGACCTCCATCTCCTTCATATCGGCGACCTTGCCTGAGTGGGCCTCCACACCCGTCCAGATCTCGCCCTTCTCATGCCTCGACTGTAGCTCCAGGATCGCGTCTATCGGGTCCATGCCCGCGTTCTCCGCCAGTGTCACGGGGATGCTCTCCACGGCCTCCGCGAAGGCTTCGACGGCGAGGCTCTCCCTCCCTGAGAGGGTCTCAGCATATCTCCTCAGCCTCCGGGCCACCTCTATCTCAGGGGCACCACCGCCCGCTACGATCTTCGGCTTGACGACGACGTCCTTCACCACCGAGAGGGCGTCGTGGAGGGACCTCTCGGCCTCGTCGATGATCCGCTCCGTCCCGCCTCTGATGAGGATCGAGATGGCCTTTGGGTTCTTGCAGCCCTCTACGAAGATCATCTTGTCGTCCGCGACCTTCCTCTCCTCCACCTTCTCCGCATACCCGCAGTCAGCCGTCGTGAGGTCGTCGACGTTCGTCACGATCTTCGCACCCGTAGCCCTCGAGAGGGCCTCCATATCCGACTTCTTTATCCTCCTCGCCGCCATGATCCCCGCGCGGCTGAGGAAGTGCTGGACCGTGTCGTCGATCCCCTTCTGGCAGAAGAGGACGTTGACCCCTGCCGCCTTCACCTTCTCAACGAGCCCCTTCAGCATCTCCTCCTCCTGGTCCAGGTAGGCCTGGATCTCCTCTGGGCGCTCTATTCGGATCTTGGAGTCGAACTCAGTCTTCTCTATCTCCAGGGGCGCGTTGAGGAGGCCGATCTTCGCATCCCTTATGAGCTTGGGCATGCCGGCATGGACGACCTCCTTGTCGATGACGAGGCCCTTGATCATCTTCGTATCCCTCAGCGACTCACCCGTCTTCTTCACCAGCTTCACATAGTCCAAGTCGACCTTGTACTCCCCATCCTTCTCCTCCGCAACTTGAAGTATGGCGTCGACGGCGATCTCAGCGAGGTGCTCCGCGTGACCTGAGACGAGCTTGCTCGCCATGGCGGTCATCGCGACCTTCTTCAGGTACTCCTTGTCCATCGGGTCGACGGGGATGGCGATCTCCTCCAGGATCTCCAGGGCCTTGGAGGCCGCCTTCCGGTAGCCGTCGATGATGACTGTGGGGTGGACCTTCTTATTGAGGAGTTCCTCCGCCTTCCCCAGGAGCTCGCCTGCGAGTATCACGACCGTAGTCGTCCCGTCGCCGACCTCGTCGTCCTGTGTCTCTGAGACCTCGACCATCATCTTCGCCGCGGGGTGCTGGATATCCATCTCCTTCAGCATCGTCGCCCCGTCGTTGGTGATGGTGATGTCTCCGAAGCTGTCGACGAGCATCTTGTCCATACCCTTAGGGCCGAGGGAGGTCTTGATCGCCTCCGAGACGATCCTGGCGGCCATGATGTTCGCGTGCATCGCCTCCGATCCTCTGCTCCTCTCCGTCCCTTCCTTCAAGATCAGAATAGGTTGACCAGATACTCCAACATTGCTCGCCATTTACCTTCTCACCTCAAATCATAAAACGAGCACCTAAAATCAAAATATAAACATTTTCGTTTTAAACCCCCTTCTCCCTTCCTATTGGTCCTGAACATCCCGTATGGGTTGCTCAATCTCTGGGGGTGGGAAGGAAGTAGTGATGGGCCGACTATCGCTCGGCGACGACCCTATTTCTGAGCGCCCCTATACCCTCGATCCACGCTTCAACGACATCTCCTGGCTTGAGGAGTCCCTCTGGCCCCCTCGCCATCCCAACGCCTGAGGGGGTTCCCGTGGCGATAACGTCCCCGGGCTCGAGGGTCATCCCGGCGGATAGGACTTCTAGGATCTCTGGCGGCTTGAAGATCATGTTCCCGGTGTTTGACCTCTGCCGAGTCTCCCCGTTCACCTTCAACCCCATCTCCAAGTTCATGGGGTCGGCGATCTCATCCGAGGTGACGAGGTAGGGTCCCATGGGGGAGAAGGTGTCAAGGCTCTTCCCCCTGAACCACTGCCTATGCCTCCTCTGGAGGTCCCGAGCCGTGACATCGTTGAAGACCATGTACCCCGCGATGTAGTCGTAGGCCTCCCTGCGGGAGATGTACTTCCCCCTCCTACCCAGGACGAGGGCGAGTTCCACCTCGTAGTCCAGTTGGGACGTGGCCCTGGGATAGATGATGTCGTCGTAGGGTCCGATGACGGAGGTGGGGGCCTTGGTGAAGAAGACGGGGGCCTCTGGTAGGGAGAGGTCGCTCCCCCCTCGCCTCTTCCTCGCCTCCTCAACGTGTTCAACATAGTTCAATCCAAGGCAGACGATGTTCTTCCTCGGCCGCGGTATAGGCACTTTCACCTCCACTTCCTCCAGTTTCAGGAGGACCTCCTCTTCGTAGAGCCCCTGTGCCTCCCCTTCCCTCTTCAGAGCCTCCGCTCCGCTGAGGGCCTTCCTCGCCTCCTCCAATCCCCGGCTTCCCAGGTCCAAGAGGGAGAGCATATCGAGGTTGAAGGGTCCCTCAACATCCTTGAAGGAGTCGCCGAGGTGCCTCTCAAAGGCCCTGTTCAGGTCTAACACCTCCCCTCCGAGGATGCACCCCAGGCCCAGGTACCCACCTCTCTTAAAGGTCAACAGCCTCATGAACCTACCCTCTACATCAAATTGGCTTAAACTATAGGGAGGTAGATCCCTTTTATACCTTCTCCCCCACTACCTTTCCCTGGTGGGAGGATGGAGATCAAGACTCATAGGTCGGCCGAGGCCCGGCTGCTGGGCACCCCCCTACTGGTGGAGGACGACTCCGAGGCCCTCGTAGAACTTGAGGCCACGAGGGAGATGGCCGTGGATGAGAGGGGCCTCATCCATGGAGGCTTCACCTTTGGACTCGCAGACTACGCGGCGATGTTGGCTGTGAACCACCCCTACGTGGTATTGGCAGGGGCCAAGGTGAAGTTCACGGCCCCCGTCACCGTAGGCGATAGGATGAGGGCGCATGCCCGAGTGGTTGAGAGGGAGGGGAGGAGGAGAAGGGTCGAGGTCGAGGTGGTCGTCGGGGAGAGGAGGGTTATGGAGGGGGAGTTTCTCTGCGTGATCCTAAGGGAGCATGTCCTCGATAGGGGTCGAAGAGAGTAAAACTTTTTATATGGGTATCGTTAATTTAATGAAAAAGTTGAGGTGAATGGGAGTGCCGATGGCATTTGATCCCAACAAGCATGGATTGGAGAAGGTCCTCAGGGACTACCAAGTGGAGGCCCTGAGGGTAGTCTGGGAGAAGTCGGAGGAGGGCGTCACCTCCAGGGATGTCTGGAAGCACGTGAACAAGGCCTTGGAGGGCGTGAAGACGATCTCCCGGGCCTCGATCATCAACTTCCTCAACGCCATGTGCGACGAGGGCGTATTGACGTACAAGGAGGAGACCTGCAAGGGTGGGATGCGGAGGAAGTACTTCCCGAAGCTCTCCGAGACGGGGTTCAAGAAGAAGATCGCGAAGGACGTCATAGTCAGCCTACTCGAGGACTTCCCGGAGCAGACCGTGGAGAGTTTCATGGAGGTCATCAAGGACAAGCCGGAGTTGAAGGAGAAACTCAAGGAACTCTGACCGCGTATAACTTCACGCCAGAGTCTACAATTTGTTTTACTCGTCACTCTCCATCTCGAGGATCAAACGGGTCTAACTTAATTCATGCCTCGATGGGCGTTGAATGACCGAAAGGCACTTATCGGCGGCCTTCTCCCTATTTAGCAGGTTGGGGAGAGGGGCAATTACTTCTCTCCCCCGAGGGGAAGACCCGTTAGGGGTTAGATTCTATTGCAGGCCTCTCATCCTTAAATAGATTGGAGCGAAGGTGAAGGGATAGATATGGAGGAGCTTCTCGCCCGACTCAGAGGTGAAAAGGTGCCCTACTTCTTAGTGGAAGGGGATGTAGAGTTAGTCGACCCTGGCAAATATCCCTTCGAGAAACATCAGCTGCCCCTTCAGTGCAGGTCTATGGAGGGAGATTTGGCTCTTGGATTTGCCTATACCAGTGGAAACCGCTCCTTGGTGATGCCCCATGGGGGAGGGTGGTTTAAGGCCAAGGCGACTGGGATACCAAGCGGGGTCTCCAGGCCGATTCTGAAGGGGGGGCTCCTGACCTATCGTCTGGTCCATGCCTTGATCGGCTCTGGGGATGTCATCTGGAGGTTCCTCTCCGTCGATGAGGCGAAGAATGAGCTCTATTGGATGATCAGGGTCAAGGAGCTGGGTCTTCCATCGACGTTGCCTGTTGGGATGGGGGTATATAGGGATGTGCATGTGATCGAGTTGAGGAATAGGCTCAACCTCTTCAGTTACCTATCAAGGGTAGGGGATGAGGAGCTCTTCAGGGACTTCAAGGAGAGGTCCTATGAGGTCGACGCGGCCTGTTTGTTCTCCATGGAGACTACCGATATTAGGGTCGATGAACTCCTCTACGCCCTCCTATTTCCCAGGGTGGAGAGGATCTTGGATTACAAGGAGTGTGCCTCCTATCTGAGGTGGGTTGGGTCCTCCTGTGGCTATAATCTGAGGCTGCATCACGACCAAGATATTCTCCATGGGACGATCCCCAAACCCCCTGGGGTGATGACGAACTCACACTTGGCAAATCACCTCATCGATGAGAATAGCACCTGGATGACCGACTACCACATGACAAGCGAGAGCAGTGATAGGAGGTTGAAGAGGATAGAGCTCTACTGCCTCTGCCACTTGATGATCCCCCTCCCCATAGCCCAGCGGATCGCCCTCTCTCGGTTCACAGAGGGGGAGATACCCCTCCGCCGTATCTTCAGGATCGACATGTTTAGCCCTGAGCCGATGGATTGGCTCCAGATACTCAGCATGAGGGAGCCCCTCCCCGCCCCGAAGGACCAGTCTCTCAGACTGGTCAAGGTCCTCATCGATGGGATAGAACATGGAT
>PIYN01000008.1 GCA_003601775.1 Candidatus Bathyarchaeota archaeon | reverse complement strand
GTTTCAAAGAGAAATCCCATATAATGGGAATTGAAAGATGTTACATTTGGGAAAATTAGGTGTTTGAAATATTTCCTCCTGTGAAATGGGAGGCATAGGTTGGATGGGCTGGATCAAACGGTTGAGGGGGGCTTTTGCATTGGAGGGGAACCTTCCAGCCCTGGCTCTCAGCGAGTTTATCTCCTCTAATGGGTGGAATATGTTCGGTGTCGTCTGGCAGCCCTACGTACTCAGCCTGGACGCCAACATGACTATATTGGGTAGTTTGGATGGGTTAGAGACTGGTCTCCGCTCTGGGCTTATGCTCCTGACGGGGAGGATCTCGGACTCCGTGGGTAGGAGGGCCCTTCAGGTCGTGGGTTATCTCCTCAGTATCATAGCCATAACCCTCTCCATCGTGGCGGGGCACTGGACCTTCCTCATCCCTGTGGCCCTCCTCTGGGCGGTGGGGGATGCCCTATGGGAGCCTGCCCATACATCCATGGTGGCCGAGTCCGTTGAGGAGGAGAAGCGGGGGACGGCCTTCAGCCTCATCTCCCTCACCTGGTTCATTCCGGGGTTTTACGCCCCCGTATTAGCGGGGTACTTGGCCGAGGGATTTGGATTCCGTCCAGTCTTGGCACTCCTCTTGATCACCGAGGTCTCCTCCCTCACCATCTTTCTGGTCTTCACGAGGGAGACCCTTGAGAGGAAGAGGAGTTTCACTCTACGCAGCCTCGGCTCAGTCAAGCGGGTTCTGAGGCCTGAGTTTGGGCTATCCGGTTTTTATTTGGCGACAATCGCCAATCGCTTCGCCATGGCAATAGGGGAGGGGATCTTCTTCGGGATGCTCATGAAGACCTTCGACTTCACGTTATTCCAGCTCGGTATCCTATCCAACGTCTTCTCCGTCGTTGTTTCAACCTCGCAGATGCCCGTGGGGAAGCTCGTCGACCGCTACGGGAGGAAACGCTTCCTCGTGTTATCGAGTGGGGTCAGGACCCTGGCGATGGGGGGCTACTTGGTCTCAGGGAGCTTCCCCAGCTTCCTCCTCTTCTATGGGATCTTTGGGTTTGGAGAGTCGATGTGGATCCCGGCCTACAACGCTTATTTGTCCAACGCTGTTCCGGACGAGGAGAGGGCGAGGTTCTTCGGCGACCTCAGCGGCCTCATGGGTCTGATCTCGTTCCCAGCGCCGATCCTGGGTGCTCTTCTATATGAGAACTGGGGCTTCCGGGCGCCTATATTGGTGAGCCTCCTCCTCTCTCTCCTCTCCTTTGTATCCTTGACTAAGGTGGAGGAACGATAGAGAGGGGAATAACTCCCTCTACGGCCCTTTAAAGATTAGATTTATGTGTGGTCTCGAGGAAGTAGGTTGGAGGTGATGGAGATGTCCTCTGGGTTGTCTGAGGAGGCCAGGGATAAGCTTGAGGGTTTCATCGTTAAGGCGATGGCTGAGGCCCATGTCCCGGGGTTGAGTATAGCCCTCGTGAAGGATGGGGAGGTCGTCTATGCTCGGGGTTTTGGGGCGAGAAACTTGGAGAGGAACATCCCGGCGACCCCTAACACCCTATATGGCGTAGGGTCCTGCACCAAGTCCTTCACGGCCCTGGCGATAATGCAGCTCGTTGAGGAGGGGCGGCTGGACTTGGAAGATCCGGTGGGGAAGTATGTTCCACTGAAGCTGGGAATGAAGGAGAAGCCCATTAGAATACACCATCTGTTGACCCATTCCTCGGGGATCCCCTCCCTGGGGGTGGCTGTGATCCTCATAACGAGGATGACGGGGAGGGAGGAGCACTGGATCCCGATGAGCAGCCTCGAGGACTTCCTGCGGCATCTTAATGGTGCTTCGGAGGAGGTGGCGGCTGAGCCTGGGGAGCGGTTCTTCTACTTCAACTCGGGCTACACCCTACTGGGGGAGGTCGTTGAGAGGGTGAGTGGGATGAGGTATGAGGAGTATGTGAGGGAGAGGATACTGAAGCCCCTGAGGATGAATCGGTCCACCTTCCTTAAGGAGGAGTTTGAGAAGGACCCAGATACCATGACTGCCTACTGGAAGGAGAAGGACGGCTCCCTCACCCCCACCGTCCACCCCTTCCACAAGTTCATCTACGCGCCGGGAGGACTGCTGAGCTCCGTCATGGAGCTGACCAACTACCTCACCATGAACATCAACGGTGGGGTCTTCGAGGGGGAACGCCTCCTCGAGGAGTCTCTGCTGAGGGGGATGCAGGAGATCCATATAGAGCGGGGTCCCGGCCTCTTCGGGAGGCAGGGCTACGGCTACGGGTGGGCTGTGACTGAGGACTTCCTCGGCCACAAGCTCGTCTCCCACGGAGGCTCCACCGGGGTGTCCAGCGCCTACCTGGGCTTCATCCCCGAGGAGGGGGTCGGTGTGGCCTTGGCCGCCAATACCGGCTCCTATGGTTCACCGGCGATCCCCCAGGTGGCGCTGGCACTTCTCTTGGGGAGGGAGCCGGAGAAGGAGCTCCCCATCCTGGAGATAGGGAGGAGGCTCGACCTCCTGACGGGCGTGTACGAGTCCTATAAGGGGATACGTAGAATCTCGGTGGTGAGGAAGGGGCCCCTGCTGTACCTCGAGTCCAAGGAGAGGTTTGGGGAGATGAGCGCCCCCCTTATCCCGGAGAGCGAGAGGATCGAGGACTACAGGTTCTACATCTACTCTGGTGTCGGTGTGAAGACGCCGGTGGAGTTTGTCGTCGACTCCAAGGGGAGGGTGGATCTCTACATAGAGCGATGGCGGTTACACAAAGTCAAGGCTTAAAAGGCATCTGAGCCTCCCGTTTTTTATTCAATCACGTTCTCATTTCATGCACGAATGCGATATCGATATTTATAGCCTCCAACTTTAGTTTAACCATGTTCGGGGAGATCCTTAAGAAGCTTCAGGGGGAGCTGTCGGGAGTCATCGCGAAGAACCATGTGGCTGAGATCGCGAGGTTTCATCGGATCCAGGCGAGCCCGGGGTTCAGAGCTGCCGCCCAGTACGCGGCTGAGGTGCTCCGTTCCTATGGCCTGAGGGCGGAGGTCCTGGAGTATCCGGCTGATGGGGAGACTCATTATTGGAGCGCCTTGATGTTTGAGGAGTGGGATTGTAGAGACGCGGAGCTGAGGATCGTCGAGCCGAAGGAGGAGGGGAGGGTCCTCGCCAGGTACCTCGAGAACAAGTTCAGCATCATCCAGAGGAGCTACCCCACCCCTGAGGAGGGGGTGGAGGCGGAGCTCGTCGTCTTGGAGAAGGGGGAAGAGGAGGAGGAATATGAGGGGCTCGACGTTGAGGGGAGGATCGTGATGACGAACGGCGACGTCCGAAGGGTCCACTCCCTGGCGGTGGAGAAACACGGCGCTATAGGGATCATCTACGACGGGATGAGGTCCTTCCCACCCGTGAGGCGCCCCCACGACCTCGACGACGCCCTCCAATACACGAGCTTCTGGTGGACGAAGGGGATGAAGCCCTGCTTCGGCTTCGTCCTGTCGCCGAGAGAGGGGGCACGCCTCAGGGAGTTGGCGAAGAAGCTGGAGAAGGAGGGGAAGAGGGTCAAGCTCTACGCCAAGGTCGACGCCTCCCTCTACCCCGGGAAGATCGAGAACGTCTCAGCCCTCATAGAGGGGGAGACGGATGAGGAGGTCGTCGTGGTAGCCCACCTCTGCCACCCCCAGCCCTCCGCCAACGACAACGCCTCGGGGAGCGGGACCGTGATGGAGGTCGCCAGGGCCCTCCAGGCCCTGATCTCCAAGGGAGAACTCCCGAAGCCCAAGCGGAGCATCAGGTTCCTACTCGTCCCCGAGATGACGGGGACCTACGCCTACCTCGCGACGAACGAGGAGGCGATCCCGAGGATGGTGGCGGCGATCAACCTCGATATGGTCGGCGAGGATCAGACCCTCTGCGGCGGACCCCTCCTATGTGAGAAGCCCCCGGAGGCGATGAGCAGCTTCGTCTCAGATCTCCTCGAGGCGATCTTCGAGGAGGTGAAGGCCGAGGGGAAGAACCTCGCCGGCACGGCCTCATACCCCCTCTTCAAGCACGCCGTCACACCCTTCTCCGGGGGGAGCGACCACTATATCTTCTCAGACCCAACGGTCGGCGTCCCCTGCCCCATGCTCATCCAGTGGCCGGACAAGTTCTACCACACCTCCTGGGACACCCTCGACAAGGTCGACCCGGAGATGCTCCGCAAGGTCGGCCTCCTCACCGCGACCTACGCCTACTTCATAGCCAACGCTGGGAGGGAGGAGGCCCTCTGGCTCGCCCACGAGGTCACCTCCAGGTTCAAGGCCGAGATCGCCTCCTTTGTCCAGGGGGAGGTGACGAGGGTGCTCGAGGAGGCCAAGGGGCAGGAGGACCCCGGGAAGTTCCTCTCGACCTCGCTGAAGCACCTGAGGGGGAAAGTGGAGTATCGGCGTGACAGGGGGCTGGAGAGGCTCCACTCTACGAAGAGGCTCGCGGGGGAGGAGGCGGGAAGCCTCGAGACGGCCCTATCGCTCCTGGAAGAGGAGATCAGGGAGGCGGCTGAGGAGGAGTACAGGAGGGCTGAAAGGGCCGTGGGGGACTACGCCTTCCTCATCGGCGCCACACCCCTCCCAGAGCCCGAGGAGGAGAAGACGGACCTCGAGGCCAAGGCGGAGAAGATGGTCCCCAAGAGGATCTACAGGGGGCCAGTCTCCCTCAGGGAGTACCTACTCAGGCTGAGCGAGGAGGAGAGGGAGGAGCTGAGGAAGCTCCAGAAGGAGCACAGGGAGAGCAGGGTCCTGGGAACCCTGGCGATGTACTGGACCAACGGAAAGCGGAACCTCCTGGAGATCGCGAAACTGGTGGAGTTCGAGACGGGGAAGAGGGACCTCGAGTTCCTAGTCCGCTACTATGAGTTCCTGGAGCGGATGGGCGTCATCGAGATAGAGAGAACCCCCTGACCCCCTCCCCTTTTTCCCTCTCGAAAAAGAGATATAGGTGGGTAGGCGAAGAAATACTACGGGGCCGGTGGTCTAGTGGTATGACACCGCCTTGACGTGGCGGCGGTCGCAGGTTCGAATCCTGCCCGGCCCACCACGGGCCCTATGGTTTTCCTTCCCTTATTCTTGGTCCTTTATTTTTTCTTCGAGGGCGAAGGCTATGCCTATGAGGGCGGAGGAGGCGGCGTACTCCGTTGAGAGGGTGATCCCTGGGCATAGGTCGATGATGAGGTCGGCGAGCCTGAAGATGCCCTTGGGTATACCCTCCCTTGAGCCGAAGAAGAGGTTTATCCTTTCCTCTCCGGAGAGGAAGAGGTCCGCCAGCCTCCCAGCCACCGACGGGAAGGCCTCGCCCTCGGGCTCGAAGACGACCTTAGGTTCCCCCCTCCGGTCCCTGACCAGCTGGTAGAGGTCCTGGACCCTCACCTCCACCCTCCTCGGCTTATGGGCGTAGGTCCTCTGCTGTACCCTGAACCTGGACTCAACCCCCTCCAGGACCCCTTGGATGAACCAGCCGAGCTGCCTCGCATCTACGGCCCCCGCCACGGCGATGACGAGCTCCCCCACCTCGAACATCTGGACCGCCCTCCCGATCCTCGACCCCATGGACCTCGCGGCGTCCCTCGGCCCGAGGTAGGGCATCTGAACGACGGAGGCCCTGGAGAAGAACCTCCTGACATCCCGCTTCTCAGGGCTCCTCTTCCTCCAGACCTCCCTCCCGTCCAAGACGCCGAGGGCGGCCAGGTCGTCGATGATCTCCACCCACAGGATCTTATCCGGGTACTCCAGGTCGACGGGGGCGTCTACCTCCCTTACGACGGCCGCCCCGACCCTGTGGTTGATGTCCACGCTCCTGTAGCGGTGACTCCCACGCCTGACCGTCCTGACGGCGAAGCTCGTATCCCTGTTCAAGGACCTCCTCGAGATCCTCAAGGCCGCCTCGACGATCTCATCCTCCTCGGCCTCGACGACCTCCTGGGAGACGAGGACCCGCTCAGCCTCGGGGATCTCCCTCTTGATCCTCTCGGCCAACTCGACCTTCTCCTCGTCGAGGACGGAGTCCACGGCCACGATCCCGGGATAGCCGCCGGGCTTCGCCGTCACACGGCATCTCACGCCCAGTTCCTCGATCCTCGAGGCGACGATCCTCTCCAGACCCAGAGGCGTCTTAACGATCAGCTCTAATCCTTTCAACCCTCCCTCCTCCCTTCGACCCTGTAAGGGGACTGAACTATGCTGGGGAACTTACGGTCGTCTTACCCTTGGGCCCTTGAACCATTTATCGAGGGTCGTCGTCTCCTCTCTCTTCCTCGTCCCCCGCCAGAGCTTCTCGATGGCCTTCATCACCCTCTCCCTGTTGAAGCTGTGCTCCTCACAGAGGAACTCCAGTATCCCCTCCTCGTCCGGCGGCCTCCACTCCAGCCTGTAGTCATCCGTCACAGGGGGGTTGAGGAAGATCTCCCTGATCCTCTCTATGGGGCAGGGGAAGGAAGCCCCCTCCAGGTGAGGAAGCACCTCCTCCAAGGAGCCGTATTTCTTTATGAGCCTCAGGGCCTTCTTCGGCCCGATCCCCTTCACCCCCTCTGGGTTGAAGTCCGTGCCAACGAGGATCCCGATATCGATGAGCTGCTCCCTCGTGATCCCCAGCTCCCCCAGCATCCTCTCCAGCTCGATGAGCTCCGGCTCGATCTTGATGTAGACCTTCTTGTTGGGGAGCTTCCTTCTCCCCGTGATGGAGAGGTTCCTCACGAGCCTGGGGGCGCCGAAGAGAAGGGAGTCGAAGTCCTGGCTGGAGGAGGCCCAGACATCCCCCTTCCGGGCCATGTAGGCGGACTGGGCCTCGCCCTCTGAGGGCGCTTGGACCCAGGGGATCCCCATGAGGGTGAGGAGCCTCTTCGCGTCCTCGACCATGGCGTCGCCGAGGGATACGGCCCTCTGGGCGTACTTCCTCGCTTCCTCGACCTCCCCCCGCTCCAGGGCCCGCCTATACTCGACCTGCGCCTCCATCCTCGCCCTCCTCCTCCTCTCGATCTCGGCCTCCTTCAGCTCCGGTGGCTTCCCGTCGAAGACGTAGGCAACCTTGATCCCCGCCTCGATGAGATTAGAGTTGCGGTAGATAAGTCCGCTCAAGTGACTCGTGACCCTCCCCTGGGCATCGTGGAGAGGCTCTCCCCTCCTCCCCCTGATGATGGCGAGGAACTGGTAGAGGACGTTGTTCCCGTCGAAGGCGATGCTCCTCCCTGAGAGCTCCTCTAAGCTGATCTTGACCGGGGAGAGGAGCCCTTTGAGCTGGACGCCCAAGCCCTACCCCCTCACAAGCTCGATCCTCAGCTTATCCTTCGCTATGTTGTACACCCGCAGGAGGCCCCTGACCTCCA
Organism: Candidatus Bathyarchaeota archaeon; assembly: GCA_003601775.1. Classification (GTDB taxonomy): domain Archaea; phylum Thermoproteota; class Bathyarchaeia; order TCS64; family PIYN01; genus PIYN01. Next base: position 80,663 of record PIYN01000008.1, on the reverse strand, counting down.
GCCTCATCAACGCCCTGTTCAGGTCGCTCTCATCCATGTCTTGGAACCGGTCCTTTAGGGACTTGAAGATGTAGGGGAAGTCGAGGGCCCCGTTCTTCATCAGTATCTCGACGATCGTCGACTCTAACAGCCTTTTATTGACCATTCCGGTCCTACCCTATGCGACCGCCGGTATCGGCCTCTCGATCTGCTTGAACCTCTGGGAGACCTCCCGGTACCACTTCTCCATCTCAGGTGTGATGGAAGGCACTATCTCCTTCATCGCCCTTGTGAAGTCCTCCAAGGTGACCTCCTTGGAGTTTATATCCCTCCTCAGGGCGTTCAACGCTGCCTCCCTGCACAGTGCCTCCAGGTCGGCGCCGGAGTATCCAGCCGTCCTCCTCGCGAGGTCGGCGAGGTCCACGTCCTCCGCGAGGGGCATCCCCCTCGTATGGATCTGGAGGATCTTCAGCCTCGCCTCCTCGTCCGGCGACGGGACGTAGATGATCCTGTCGAAGCGCCCTGGTCTGAGGACCGCGGGGTCGATGATGTCGGGTCTGTTGGTGGCCGCTATCACCAAGACGTTCTGCAGCGTTATCAGCCCGTCCATCTCTGTGAGGATCTGGCTGATCACCCTCTCCGTCACCCTGGAGTCGGCGATCCCCATCCCCCTCCTGGGGACGAGGGCGTCGAACTCGTCGAAGAAGATGATGGAGGGCGCCGCCATCCGCGCCTTCCTGAAGATCTCCCTCACCGCCTTCTCCGACTCCCCGACCCATTTGCTGAAGATCTCCGGCCCCCTCACGGAGATGAAGTTCGCCTCGCTCTCCGTCGCGACGGCCCTCGCGAGGAGGGTCTTCCCACACCCAGGAGGACCATGAAGGAGGATGCCCTTCGGCGGCTTGATCCCCATCCTGGTGAAGACCTCCGGGTTCTTCAGGGGCCACTCAACGGCCTCCCTCAGGGCCTCCTTCACCTCCTCGAGGCCGCCCACATCCTCCCACTTCACGTTCGGGGTCTCGACGTAGACCTCCCGCATAGCCGTCGGCGTGATCTCCCTGAAGGCATTCATGAAGTCCTCGCTGTTGACGACCATCTGATCGAGGATCTCATGGGGTATCCTCTTCTCCTCCAGGTCTATCTTCGGCAGGTACCTCCTCAGGGCCTTCATGGCGGCCTCCCTGCAGAGGGCCGCGAGGTCCGCGCCGGTGTATCCATGGGTGATCTCCGCGAGCTTCTTCAGGTCTACGTCCTCCGCGAGGGGCATCCCCCTCGTATGGATCTGGAGGATCTCCAGGCGCCCCGCCCTGTCGGGTATCCCGATCTCGATCTCCCTGTCGAAGCGCCCCGGCCTCCTCAGAGCGGGGTCCAGGGCGTCGGGCCTGTTCGTCGCGCCGATGACGATGACGTTCCCCCTCGACTTGAGGCCGTCCATGGAGGCGAGGAGCTGGGCCACGACCCTCCTCTCCACCTCGCCGGTGACCTCCCCCCTCTTCGGGGCGATGGCGTCTATCTCATCGATGAAGATGATGCTCGGCGCGTTCTTCTCCGCGTCCTGGAAGATCTTCCTCAGCCGAGCCTCTGACTCGCCGTAGAACTTGCTCATGATCTCAGGGCCGTTGATGGCGAAGAAGTTGGCGTCGGACTCGTTGGCGACGGCCCTCGCGAGGAGGGTCTTCCCACACCCAGGAGGACCATGAAGGAGGACGCCCTTCGGGGGGTCGATGCCCAGGCGCTGGAAGATCTCGGGGTGCCTGAGGGGGAGTTCAACCATCTCCCTGATCCTCTGGATCTCCTCGTGGAGGCCTCCTATATCCTCGTAGGTCGTCCTCCTCGTCACCTCGACCTCCGGGACGGGCTCGCTCAGGATATTAACCTCCGTCGTCGGGGCGATCTTGACGATCCCCGAGGGCCTGGTATTCACGACGAGGAAGGGGACGGAGTGGCCGAGCATCATGATCAGGACCGTGTCGCCCCGGGTCACGGGTCGATCTATCAGCCGGTCCTTCACGAACCTCACGAAGTCGCTATCGACGCTGATCCTGATATCCACCGGCGCCAGCTTGACGTAGGTCGCGTAGTCGACCTCCGCCTTCTTGACCGTGACGTACTCATTCAGGGAGGCGCCGCAGTTCTTCCTGATGAAGCCATCTATGCGGATCAGCCCCAGCCCCTGGTCCTCCGGGTAGGCCGGCCATGCCTTAGCCGCCGTTGTCTTCTTCCCCTGGATCTCGATGACGTCACCCACCGTGACCCCGATCGCCCTCATCGCATCGGAGTCTATCCTCGCTATACTCCTCCCCACATCCCTCTGCTGCTTCGCCTCCGCAACCCTCAACTGGATGCTGGACAAGTCGATCACACACCGTCTACTACAACAACTCTCCAATTCTTGAAGGACTTCGAAAAATATAAACTTAATCTACCCTCCTCCTATATCACCCCGCAGAACTCGGCGAGCTCCCTCGCCTCCGAGCGGCTGAGATTTACCTCATTTAGGATCGTGTACCTCTCCGGCCTGATCTCCCTCGCCCTCACCAAGGCCTCAACGATGTACTCCTCCCCTATGCCGAGTTCGGCGGCGGTCGTCGGGGCGCCGAGGAGCCTGAGGGTCTCCCTCGTCTCCTCCCAGTCCAGGCCATGCAGGTGGGCCATCATGATCGTCCCGACGCCGCACTGCTCCCCATGGAGCGCCGGCCTCGGGGCGATCATATCGAGGGCGTGGCTGAAGAGGTGCTCAGAGCCGCTGCAGGGCCTGCTGCTCCCGGCGATGCTCATGGCGACGCCGCAGCTCACCAGGGCCTCGAGGAGGGTCCGTATCCCCTCCTCTGTCCGCGCCCTGATCTCCTCCGCCCAATCCATCACGTGGTTGGCGCTCATCAGGGCGAGGCTGGCGGCGTAGGCCCCGTAGTACTCCCCCTTCACGGAGTGGGCGAGCCTCCAGTCCCTGACGGACACGCTCTTGGAGAGGACATCCCCGCACCCGCTCGCCGTGAACCTGTAGGGGGAGGCCCTTATGATCCCGGAGTCGGCTATCACGGCTATCGGCGCTTGGGCCTGGATGGAGTAGGGCCTGTCGAGGCCCTTCAGGGAGGCGACGGAGCTGGCGATCCCATCGTGGGAGGCCGTCGTCGGGACGCTTATAAAGGGCCTCTCCGCCCTCGCTGAGCTCATCTTCGCGACATCTATCACCCTCCCCCCTCCAACCCCGACCACGACGTCGCACCCACGCCTCCTTATCTCCTCCTTGACCCTCGAGACGCAATCGAGGGTTGAGTTCCCCGCATGGGCCCTCCACACCTCCATCCCAGAGGCCCTGAGGTTCTCCAAGGCCCTTTTACCCGCGATCTCGAAGGTCTTGTATCCGCTCACGAGGAGGGCTGACCGAAACCCCAGCTCTCCGCAGATATCCCCCAGGGAATCTATCACATCCTCCCCGATCAGGACGATCCTGGGCAGGTCTATCCTATGGATCCTCGCCACAGCCCTCATCCGCCTTAACCTTCTCCTCCCCCAAGATAAAACTTGTTAAAGAGAAGGAAACCCCCAAGACGGTGAAGGGAGAGGGTTAAGAAAGGTTTTTAAATTTCACTTCAACATCCTATATGAGTTTGATTCTAGGTGAGCTACCTAGGATTTCATCTCTTTGGAGGTCAGGGAATGAGGCCCGGTGTGTTGAAGGGTACCACGACCTTGGGGGTCGTCTGCAGGGATGGCGTCATCCTCGCGACGGATACCAGGGCGACTATGGGGACCTTCATAGCGCATAAGAGGGCGAAGAAGGTTTTCAAGATCGCCGATCACTTGGCGATGACCATCGCGGGCGGGGTCGCCGTCGCCCAGAAGATCGTGGATGTCCTACGGGCGAACTCCTCCCTCTTCTCCCTCAACTTCGGCCGCTCCATGTCCGTCCCGGCGGCGGCGAGGCTCATCGCGAACGTCCTCTTCTCCAACCGTGAGGCGGGTGCCCCCCTCCCCCTCCAGCTGCTCATCGGCGGGATCGATGAATCAGGTCCCCGCCTCTTCTCCCTCGACCCCTTTGGGAGCCTGACGGAGGAGAAGTGTGTCTCCACGGGTTCGGGTTCCCCGATAGCTTATGGGATCCTCGAGGACGAGTACCGAGAGGATCGTAGTGTGAGCGAGATGCTTCCCGTCGTCATAAGGGCCGTGAACTCGGCGATGAAGAGGGATATCGCCAGCGGGGACAGCTTCGATGTGGCCCTCGTGACGAAGGAGGGGTACAGGGAGCTGTCTGAGGAGGAGAAGAGGGCCCTTCTGAACGCCGGGAAGGAAAAGGCTCCATGACCAGGTCTCAGACTATGTCCTATGTTGAGATAAGGGAGGCGATACTGCAGAAGATCCCAGAGGACATTGGGATCACGAGGATCGAGTTCGAGGGTCCGAGGGTAGCCATCTACACGAAGAGACCGGAGGTCCTGGTGGAACAGGGCTTCATCGTCGCCGATATAGCCCGTCTGATCAAGAAGAGAATCGTCGTTCGGTCCGACCCCTCCGTGAGGCTCGACGAGGCCCTTGCCGAGAGGGAGGTGAGGGCCATCGTGCCGGAGGAGGCGGGGATCACCCAGATCGTCTTCGACCCCACCCTCGGGGAGGTGACCATCGAGGTTAAGAAGCCGGGGCTCGCCATAGGGAAGGGCGGGGCGAACCTCCAGGAGATCGTGAAGAGGACGAGGTGGAACCCTATCATCATCCGGTCTCCGCCCATCTCATCGACGACGATCAAGCAGATCCGCAACTACCTCTACTCCAGGAGTAAGGAGAGGGAGAGGTTCCTCCGGGAGACGGGGGAGAAGATCTTCCGTTCCACCTTGAGCACCCCTGGGGATATCAGGGTCACCGCCCTCGGGGGGAGCAGGGAGGTGGGGCGCTCCGCCTTCCTCCTGAGGACGAGGGAGAGCTGCGTCCTCCTCGACTGCGGCATCAACCCCGGGATGGGAAACCCCTTGAACTGCTTCCCGAGGATAGACGTCGAGGAGTTCGATCTGGACCTCTTGGACGCCGTGGTGATCTCCCACGCCCACCTCGACCACTGCGGCTTCCTCCCCTTCCTCTACAAGTATGGATATAGGGGGCCCGTCTACTGCTCCCTCCCCACCGCCAGCCTCATGATCCTCATCCAGTCGGATTACCTGGAGGTCATGCATAAGGAAGGGAGGATGGCCCCCTACAGCCCCGAGGATATCCGCTCCGTGATCACCCACACCATCCCGCTGAGGTATGGGGAGGTCACGGACATCTCCCCCGATATCCGCCTCACCCTCCACAACGCCGGGCATATCCTGGGCTCCTCCATCATCCACCTCCACGTAGGGAAGGGCCTCTATAACATCGTCTACACGGGGGACTTCAAGTACGGCTACACCTCCCTCCTGGAGCCCGCGGCCTCCCAGTTCCCGAGGGTTGAGACCCTGATAATGGAGAGCACCTACGGCGGGTCCAAGGATGTCATGCCCTCGAGGAGCGAGACGGAGAGGAGGTTCGTGAACCTCTGCAACCACGTCCTGAAGAGGGGGAAGGTCCTGATCCCTGTCCCCGCCGTTGGGAGGGCCCAGGAGATCATGATGGTCATCAACAACCACATGCGGAGGGGGGACCTCGTGGAGGTCCCTGTCTACATCGAGGGGATGATCACCGAGGCGACGGGCATCCACACGGCCTACCCCTCCTTCCTCTCAAAGGAGATAAGGAACAGGATACTCCACGAGGGGCAGAACCCCTTCGAGTCGGAGTACTTCACGACGGTCAAGCAGCCGGATCTCAGGGAGGAGATCGTGGAGGGAGGGCCCTGTATCATCATAGCGACCTCGGGGATGATGGAGGGAGGGCCGGTGATCGAGTACTTCAAGAGGCTGGCCCAGGATGAGAAGAACGCCCTCGTCTTCGTGAGCTACCAGGTGAATGGGACGCTGGGACGGAGGCTCCAGTCGGGCCTCACCCAGGTCCAGACCTTCAACAGCGAGGGGAAGATGGAGATCACCGAGGTGAGGATGCAGATCCACACCATCGAGGGGTTCTCGGGTCACTCCGATAGGAAGCAGCTCCTGAGCTATGTGAGGAGGATCTCGCCGAAGCCGAGGAATGTCATCATCTGTCACGGGGAGGAGGAGAAATGTAATGAACTCGCTAAGGCGATCTCACGCCACCATAAGCTGCCGACCTGGACTCCAGATATCCTGGAGACCGTGAGGCTGCTCTAAAAGAGGGACTCCTGAAGGGCGGTCAGCCCTCCTTCTTCGCCTCTCCCCTCCAGATCTTCACATTCTTCGGGGTTAGGACGACCCTCTCCTCGCCGAGCCGGGCGATATCTCCCTCCAGGAGGGTCATGTACTCGCTGAGCTCGCTTATCGCGCGCTTCACATCCTCTATGCTCCTCTTGGCCAGGGGGGAGACGTTTGTGATGACGATGTTCCCGGCCCTGACCTCGGATTTGATGATATCGACATCCTCATAGGTCCTTAGGGGGATCGCCTTGAGATACATCTCAGGGGGGGAGGCAGGGGCGGGCTTCTTGCCCCCCAGTATCCTATCGATGACCTTCCTCAAGGACTCCTCAACTCCGGTCAATCTCTCCAGCTCCACAACTCTTAAAGGATATATATTCCTACTCAAGGTTTGATTGGATCACCTTATTATTTTTATGGGTGTGAGAGGGCGTATGGGGACGTCGCGGGTGAGGAGGAGGTTCCTGAAGGCCAGGGAGGTACGCCTCCTACTGAGGGAGGCGCGGAGTCAGCTGGGTGTTGAGATACCCTTAGGTCGGGTCGAGGAGGGGAGGATCAGCGAGGACGTGCGCCTCTTCTTCGTGGAGGAGAGACCCCTCCTCCTCAGGATTGGGGGAAGGCTTCTCCCCACCCTGCTATATCGAGAGGTCTTGGAGCATCTACCAGCCGTCGTGGTGGATATGGGGGCCGTCCCCTACATCTGTCGAGGGGCGGACGTCATGGCCCCGGGCATCACGGAGGTCAAGGGGGAGTTCGAGAAGGATGAGCTGGTCGTCGTCAGGGATGAGCGATATGGGAAGGCCCTGGCCCTCGGCCTATCCCTCTTCAGCTCAGCGGAGGTGAGGGAGATGAGGAAGGGGAAGGCGATAAAGAACCTCCACTACGTCGGGGATGAAGTCTGGGACGCCTACAAGTAGGGTGGTCACTCCTCGATTATCTCGACGACCTTCTTCCTCGACCTCACCCCGGAGACGATCCTGACGTGGGACTGCGGGAGATTAAAATGCTTAGCCAGCTTCCTTATCAGCTCCCTGTTGGCCCTACCCCTCTCGGGCTTGGAGGTTAGGCCGATGATGATCCGGTTACCATGGACCTCGATGAAGTCCCTGTGAAACCTTACCTCGACCTCATACCTCATCCAGGAATCCACCTCCTAAGAATCTGGGTCCTCGGGGACATATCCCTTACCTCTCAGGGAGGAGGTCATCTAAGGAGGGAGGGAGCTCGACCCTTAGGTGTGCGAGATGGGGTATGTGGGCTGGGAGGTCGGAGATGAAGCTGGGGAGTTGGAGGACCGGGACGACGGGGACGGCCTCGTAGAACTTGAAGGGGCTCTGGGTCAGGCTCACGAGGGCGGGGACCACCGTGGCATGGGACCATCCGAGGAGGTTGACCCCCCTCCTCAGCCCCGGCAGGGCCTCGGTGAAGGCCTTGGCCTTGGCCAGGTGCTCCTTCACGGTCTTCCTGATGATGGAGGCGGCGAGGCCGTGGAGCCAGTGCTTACACTCCACGAGGACCATAAGGGGTCTACGCAGGGCGAGGAGGTCGACCTCCCATCGACGTCCCTGGGACCTGAAGCGGAGATGCCTCCTCACGGCATACCCGTTCTCCTGGAAGGCGAGTGCAACGAAGTTCTCGAACTCCAACCAGCCGAGGCCCCGGGAGACCCGCTCCAAGTCTCCCCCCAGAACCACGGCCCTCACGGCGATACCGATCCTCTGCGTGGGAGAGGCCTCGACTCGGTCGCCGGATAGGCGGATGAGGCCTCCATCATAGAGCCTTTCCAAGAACTCCCTGAGGGTTGACTCCGGCACTCGACTCCTCCTCCTGATCGTGGCACTGGAGGTGGGCCCCTCCCTCGTGAGGTCCAGGATGGAGAGCAGGACCCTCCTCTCGACATCCCTTGAACTCGTCAAGGTTGTTCCCTGATTAAATGGGGTACTCGAAGATATAATCGGTGGGATTCCCACGCTCCCCTTTCCTCAATCGTTGCCGTGGGGGAAGGGTCCGATAGGTTTAAGGGTCCTCCCTCCTACTTCTCTTCTTTGAGTGTAACACATGGGTGAAGATTCCTTTAGGAGGTTGGACGTGGTCCGGACCGTCGACGACTACCTCAGCCAGGCGGACTGGCGTAGCCGGGAGAACAGCAACCTCTCCTACTCCTTCTCCTCCGTCTTCCTCCACCTCGCAGGGGAGGCCATGGCCCGGTATACCTTGGAGAAGATCTATCCGAGGGAGGTGGCTGAGGCCCATCGGAGCGGGGACTTCCATATCCACAACCTCTACATGGGGATCGTAGGCTACTGCGCGGGGTGGAGCGTGGCGGATATCCTCATGGAGGGCTTCAACGGCGTCCCAGGCCGCGTGGAGTCCAAGCCGGCGAGGCACCTCTCGACGGCCCTCCTCCAGTTGGCGAACTTCGTCGGAACCCTCCAGAACGAGTGGGCGGGCGCCCAGGCCTTCAACTCCCTCGACACCTACCTCGCCCCCTACGTCCGGATGGATCGGCTGGACTACAAGGGGGTGAAGCAGGAGGTCCAGCAGTTCATCTACAACCTCAACATCACCTCCAGGTGGGGTGGCCAGACCCCCTTCACGAACATCACCTTCGACCTGAAGCCGCCTGAGGACCTGAGGGACTCCCATGCCATCTACGGGGGGCGTCTCCTCGAGGAGACCTACGGCGACTTCCAGCCCGAGATGGACCTGATCAACCGCGCCTTCTGCGAGGTCATGCTGGAGGGGGATATGCGGGGTCGCGTCTTCACCTTCCCCATACCCACCTACAACATCACCAAGGACTTCGACTGGGACAGCCCCGTCTCAGACGCCCTCTTCGAGATGACGGCGAAGTACGGGAACCCCTACTTCCAGAACTTCATCAACAGCGACCTCGACCCCAAGGACGTCAGGGCCATGTGCTGCCGCCTCCGCCTCGACCTCAGGGAGGTCTACCGCCGCGTCGGGGGCTACTTCGGCTACGCCGATAAGACGGGGAGCGTCGGCGTCGTCACCATAAACATGCCCCGCATCGGCTACCTCTCGAAGGAGGAGGACGACTTCTTCGAGCGCCTCGACAGGCTGATGGACCTGGCGAAGGAGAGCCTGGAGATAAAGAGGAGGGTCGTCCAGGAGAACATAGACAGGGGCCTCCTCCCCTTCACGCGGCGTTACCTCGGGACGCTGAGGTGGCACTTCTCCACCATAGGCCTCGTCGGGATGAACGAGGCCTGCCTCAACTTCCTCGGCGAGGATATCGGCTCCGACGCCGGTAGGGAGTTCGCGGTGAAGGTCCTCAAGCACATGAGGGAGAGGAGCAGGGAGTTCCAGGAGGAGACGGAGCATATCTATAATATCGAGGCGACGCCAGCGGAGGGGGCGAGCTACAGGCTCGCACGCCTCGACAGGGAGCGGTACCCCGACATCATCACGGCCGGGGAGAGGATCCCCTACTACACCAACTCCACGCAGCTCCCCGTGAACTACACGGACGACCTCTACGAGGCCCTCAAGAAGCAGGAGGAGCTCCAGGCCCTCTACACCGGCGGCACCGTCTTCCACATCTTCCTCGGGGAGCGCCTCTCCGAGGGAGAGGGGTGCAAGCTCCTGGTGAGGAGGATCGCTGAACGCTTCAGGATCCCCTACTACACCGTCACCCCGACCTTCAGCGTCTGCCCGGATCACGGGTACCTCTCCGGGGAGCGCCGTCGATGCCCCATCTGCGGGAGGGAGACGGAGGTCTACTCCAGGGTCGTCGGCTACTACCGCCCGGTGCAGAACTGGCACGAGGGGAAGCGCGAGGAGTTCAGGCAGAGGCGCACTTATAACATCGATTCGGGGATGGTGTGAATAATGGCCCTACCCATCAAGGGGGTCCAGAGGCTCTCCCTCATAGACTATCCCGGGAGGCTCTGCGCCACCATCTTCCTCGGAGGCTGTAACTTCAGGTGCCCCTACTGCTACAACTCCAAGCTCGTCCTGGAGCCGGATAGCCTCCCCACGATACCTGAAGAGGAGGTCCTGAATCTCCTCAGGGAGAGGAGGGGCTTCCTCGACGGCCTCTGCGTTGGGGGAGGGGAGCCCACCATACATAGGGAGCTACCAGATTTCCTCCTGAGGGTGAAGGCCCTCGGGGTCCCCGTGAAGCTCGATACAAACGGCTCGAGGCCGAGGATGTTGGAGGAGCTGTTGAAGAGGCGTCTCGTCGACTACGTGGCCATGGATATCAAGGCCCCCCTGAGGAGGTACCACGAGGTGGTGGGGAGGGAGATCCCCCTCTCGGCGATAAAGAAGAGCATAAGCCTCCTGAGGCGGGGACGGGTGGACTACGAGTTCAGGACCACCGTCGTCCCGGGCCTCCTGTCCAAGGAGGACGTCCTCGAGATCGCGGAGTTCCTGAGGGGGTCGAAGAGGTACGTCCTCCAGCAGTTCAGGCCCGTGAGGGCCCTCGACCCAGCCTTCACGAGGGTGAAGCCCTACTCCAGGGAGGAGCTCCAGGGACTCCACGACCAGGTCTCCCACTACTTCGGGGAATGCAAGATCAGGTTCTGACCCCCCTCTCAGTAGAGGAGGTAGGCGAGGAAGGGCGTGACGAAGGCCTCTATGACGGCGGCCAGGAGCAGCAAGGGGAGGATCCTCTTGAGGAAGAGGGCCAACCCCCTCTTGACCTCTCCCGTGAGGCCCCGCCCCCCTCTGAGCCTGTTGATGAGGCTGTAGCCGAGTCTGACGCCTATGGCGGCGCTGAGGAGGGTCGTCGGCAACTCCACGACCCCGTGGGGTAGGATGGTGAGGATGACGAAGAGGGGTCCTCGAACTCGGTAGACGTGGTGGGCGACCAGGCCGAGGAGGAACCCGTTGAAGGAGGTGAAGAGGAGGGGGGCGACACCGAAGAGGATGCCCAGCGACGTCCAGAGGAGGCATTTGAGGGCGTTGTTCCCGAAGATGAAGAGCATCAAGAAGGTGGGAGTAAAGTCCTCCAGGTTCGGGAGCCCCCCGAAGATCCTCTCAAGCTCCCCCAAGGAGATCCTGTTCAGGAGGAGGCATCCGAAGATGAAGGAGGCCGTGAATAGGATGAGGCAGATCAGGAAAGGGTACTTCAGGCTCAGGAGGAACTCCTCCCCGCCCCTCCCGGCGAGGAGGGTGAGCCACCAGGGGTAGCCTCCCCCCTCAGCCCTTGGCTCTAGGTCCTCCAAGGGCTACCTCCTCCCCAGGACGCGCTCCGCCGCCGCCCTGATATCCTTCCTCAGCACCGTCCTCCTCCCCTCCTCCTCCGCGTGGGCGACCGCTGCCTCTGCAAGCAGGAGGCCGATCTCGCCGAGGACCCTCCTCAGCTCCTCGCTAGCCCCCTCGCTCACCCTCAGGTTCTTGACCCTCTTCAACAGCCTCCTCATCGGCGCCAGGGTGAACTCCTCAGCCAAGGCCCCACCATCCAAGGTTAAAAGGAGGGACACCCTCTTTTTTATCTTGGGGTTGGATGCTCACCCTGGTCTTCGTGGAGGCGGCCCTCGAGACCGTTCCCCCAGGCCTCTGGGGACACCCGGCCGTGAAGGCGAGCGTCAGAAGGAGGGGGAAGGAGCCAGGGAGGATACTCTTGGACAGGACGCTACACCACAGCGCCATGAGGCACCTGAGGGACGCAGAGAGGAGGGGGCGGCCGGATATCCTCCACTTCTGCCTCCTCGAGGCCCTGGGGACGCCGCTGAACAGGGAGCGCCTTCTCAGGGTCTACGTCCACACCTATAGGGGGATAGCCATCACCGTCTCGCCGGAGGTGAGGCTCCCCAAGAACTACAACAGGTTCGTGGGCCTCATGGAACAGCTCCTCTCGGAGGGACAGGTCCCCCCAGGAGGGGAGCCGCTGCTGAGGGCCGAGGAGAAGACGCTGGAGCAGCTCGTCGCAGAGGCGGTCCCTACAAGGGTCACCGCCCTCACCAGCCACGGGGAGCCCGAGACCCTGAGGGAGGTCTGCTCGAGGCTCGCCCCCGAGGAGAGGCCGATGGTCTTCATAGGGGCCTACCCCCACGGGCCGATGAGGGAGGAGGTCCTCAGGCTGGTGGACGAGGCGGTGAGCATAGACCCCGAGGTCTTGGACGCCTGGGTCGTCACCTCGAGGCTCATCTACCAGTACGAGGTAGCCCTCGGCCTCCAAGATAAACTATTCAAGGGATCCATGGTGCATTAGGGGGATGGAGGGGCACCGGACCGAAAGCCTCTAACCTGTCTGTGCCTCGCTGATCCGCCGCTCCAGGGCTGCCGCCATCGCATGGGCCTTCGCGATGATGAGCGGGGCCGTCTCCGGGGTGATGTACCCCCCCTCCACGGCCACTTTCAGCGCGTTCTCCCTCGCCATGGAGAGGAGGTAGACGATGGTCTCGGGCGTCGGGTAGGCCGCTCTCACCGCTACTTGAAGGGAGTCGGCGGCCGCCTTCCTCAACTGCTCCCTCACCGCCTCGAGGTCGACCATCAGCTCCTCCCGGGTGATGATCCTCCCATCCTCATAGGCCGCCTTGAGGGTGAGGCTCATCTCCGCCGCCTTGATGCCGAGGCGGGCGAGGATCGTCGCGAGGTCCTCGGAGATCTTCTCCCCAGCCCTTGCCACCACCGTGTCCTCCACCACCCAGATCGACCCCGACTCGATGCGGGTTCTAATCCCGACTTGGCCGAACCTGCTGAGTATCGGTCCCGGGGCGAGCCCCGTGTTCCCCGCGGGGACGGTGATGTCCTCGGGGGCGATGTCCCCAGGCTTCGCGATGACCCTCACCTTGTTCCTCTGGAGGAGGAGGGAGAGCTTGAAGGGGTTCATGTTGGAGAAGATGAAGATATTCGATCCGGGGATCTGCTCGAAGAACTCCCGCGCCCTCGGGAGCTTCAGCTCCTCCATCGCCCTCCTGAGGAGAGTGTTCTTTATGCACTTGATCACCACCCTCCCCCTCAACTGCCTCCTGAGGTCCTGGAGGAGGCCGCTCCGCACCTTGTGGAGGTCGGCGACCCCTATCACCTTATACCTTTTGAGGAGCTCGATGGTCTCCTCTACGATCTCCACCTTTCTCCTCGGCACCCTTAATACTGCCTGCATCTACTTCAACCTCACAGGGGGCCCCATCGTCATCTTGAGGTAGATGGACTTGATGTTCCCCGCCCCCCTCCTCAGGCTCCCGACGAGGGCGGAGAGCACCGCCTCCACATTCTCCGCGATCTCCTCATCCCCCATGTCCTCCGTGCCAACGCTACACTGAACCAGCGGCCTATCCCTGCTCCTCAGGAGGACGGTCCTCCTCTGCCTCTCCAGGATCTGCTCCAGAGGGGCGTTCGGCGGGACAGGCGTCGGCATCCTCCCCCTCGGGCCGAGGATGGGCCCTGCGACCCTACCGACGAGGGGCATGAGGGGTGCCTCAGCCAGGAATACATCATACTTGGTGAGGAGCTTCTTCGCCTCCTTCCGGTTCGAGGAGAGCTCCCTCAGGCGGTCTTGGCCGAGGATTAGGTCGACGCCCGCCTCCCTCGCCTTTAGAGCGAGGTCTCCCTCGGCGAAGACGCAGACCTTCCTCTCCTTGCCCGTTCCATGGGGGAGCTCGACCCTGAGGTTGACCCTGTTCTCCGGCCTCCTAAGGTCAAGGTCCTTGAGGTTCACGATGAGGTCTATGGACTGCTTGAAGTTCCTCTCCACTCGTTTCTCCCTCAACTCCTTGAGGGCCCTCAGGATCTCCCTCCTCGAGACAGCCATTCCTAAGCCCCCATCAAGTTTCCCGCCGAGGATTTAAACTTTAGTTCGTTTCCTCGAGGAGGTCGTCGTACTTCCCCTCCTTGACCTCCCTCAAGACCTCCTTCGCCGACCTCCCCTCGACGGTGACCCCCATGCTCAGGCAGCTCCCAAGGATCTCCTTAACGGCGGCCTTGAAGCTCGACGCGAGGAGGCCCTCCCTCTTCAGCTTCGCGATCTTGATCACCTGCTCGAAGGAGAGGTCCCCCACGGGCTCCATGTTCGGCTTCCCAGACCCCTTCTCTATCCCCAACTCCTTCAGTATGAGGGCGGTCGTCGTGAGCATCCCGACCTTTATCTCGAACTCCTTCGTGTCCGTGTCTATGGTTATCTCGACGGGAACCTTCGTCCCCTTGTAGCTCTCCGTCATCTCGTTGATCCTGTTCACGACGGCCATTATGTTGACGCCGAGGGGTCCGATGAGCGGACCTATGGGCGGCCCTCCCGTCGCCTCCCCCGCCGTCACTATGACCCTGAAGGTCTTCTTCACCATCTCCGATCACCCAGGCCTATGGGCTGACCCCCTTGATGGGTCTCACGTAATCGGCGTGGACGGTGATGGGGAGGGTGTAACTCGCCTCGAGGATCTCGATGGTGACCTCCTCCTTCACCTTATCCACGTTCATGACCTTCGCCTGCATCCCCTTGAAGGGCCCCGCGATGATCTCGACGATGGTCCCGACGGCGAGCCCCTCCACCGCCGGCCTCGCCTGGAGGTAGCGGTCCACCTCCGCGTAGTCGACCACCCCTTGGACCCTCCCCCTCACGTGCCTCATACCCCGGATCAGCTCGTCGACGTGGTGCGGGGTGGGGCTCTCTATGATTATGTACCCCTTCAGCTCGGCGGCTGAGAGGATGGCCGTGATGGGGATCCCCTCAGTGGCCGCTCTGTCGGCTAGCATCTCCACGACGGCCTTCTCCTGCCCTATCGTGACCTTCACCGCGTAGAGGGAGGTCCTGGGAGCCTCTCCTGACAACCTGATCACGTCTCTCTTTGGTGTATTGTTAGAAAAATGCAACGATCATTTTAAATGTTGCCCCGGGGCAGAGGCCTCTTCTAAGGGGTCATGAGGTTCCCTGTATCGTCGCGGATATGATCCTCACGAGGAAGCCGATCCCGCCTATGATGGCCACTCCGGCTACACAAATCTTTATGGAGGTCCATAGGGTCTTCCAGTCGGGCTTCGAGGCAGATCTGAGGAGCTTCGAGGCGGACTCGAAGAAGGATCGGATCCCCATGTCTGATCACCCGAGAGTACTTCGACGTCTATCTTAAATCCTTTATGTCCCTGAGAGGATTCTCTCGACGAACCATCGAGGATCGAAGGGCTCGAGGTCCCCGTACTCTTGTCCGGTCCCAACGTAGATGATGGGCTTCCCCGTGGTATAGGCGACGCTGAGGCTCACGCCCCCCTTCTCATCGGCGTCGACCTTCGTCAGGATGATGGCGTCGAAGCCCACGACCCGGTCAAACATCTCTGCCTGCTCTACCGCGTCGTTCCCGGTGAGCGCGTCCACGATGAGGATGGTGAGGTCTGGGTCGACGACCCGCCTGATCTTACTGAGCTCCTCCATCAGGTTGCGGTCTGTCTGCATCCTCCCCGCCGTGTCGATAAGGACGGCCTCTACTCCCCTCGCAGTAGCGTACTTCACCGCATCAAAGCCGACGGCGGCCGGGTCGGCCCCGTACTGATGCCTTATCATCCTGACCCCCAGCCTCCTCGCGTGCTCCTCCAGCTGCTCCATCGCCCCCGCCCGATAGGTATCGCTGCAGGCGAGGACGACGCTGTAGCCGTGGTCGAGGAGGAGCCTCGCGACCTTCGCTATCGTCGTCGTCTTCCCCGTTCCGTTTATCCCGATGAAGACGACGGTCAGAGGCTCCCCGCTCCTCCTCTTCTCCCTGGCCAGTTCCAGGAGGTCTATCCGCTCCCTCGGGGTCAGGATCTCCTCTATAACCTCCTTCAGGACTCCCCTGACGAAGGCCCTCCTGTCCTCGAACCTCCCGAGGGAGGCCCCCCTCAGCCTCCTGCCGAGGTCCTCGCAGAGCTTCTCGGCCACTGATACGGCGACGTCGCTCCCGATGAGATGGAGCTGGAGGTCCCATAGGATGGGCTCCAGGTTCTTCTCCGTGAGCTCGACCTTGGATATCCGCTCCACGAAGCCGCGGAGCCCTTCCCTCAGCCTACTGAACACCTGAGGCTCCTTCCCCCCGCAGCTCCTGGCTCAGCCTATTCACGCTCTCCTGGTGGTCCCTGATCTGGGCCACGATCTGGGAGAGCTGCTGCTGGATCGAGCGGCTGGCCTTCTCCATCTCGGAGAGGCGTGCCCCGATGTCCTCCAGGGCCTTCTCCAGCTCCATCTCGACGGAGACGTCGGCCCCGATCCCGACGATGACCTTACTTATATCTCCGAGCCTCGCCTTGATGAAGGAGCCGCCACCCACAGGTATCAGGAGAGGCGCCCCCTCCTCCTCCTTCCCCAGTTCCCTTAGGGTCGTCCCCGCGACCCTCAGCTCCGCCATCGCGGACTCGAGGACGTTCAGCCTCGACTGGAGGACCTCGGCTGTGTTCTGGAGGATCTGGAGTTCCACGAGGAGGCGGCGGAGTTGGTCCTCCTTACTCCTTGGGGCGCTCATCTCCCTCCCTCCCCGGCGCCTCCTCGGGGGGCTCTATCTCCTCCACTCTTAGAATCCTGATCTCGTGCCTCTTCGCCCTGTGCCGGCTCCCGAGGTCTGCATAGATCCTCTCTATGGCGTGTGAGAGCTTCGTCGCCGTGACCTCCTTCGCGAACCTCATGGGGGCGAAGAGCCTCGGCTTGACGATCTCCCCGAAGATCCTGAAGCGCTTCACCTCGCTCACTGTCCCTCACGCCCCCTCTCGGCCAGGGTCACGGTGACCTTGCCCTCGCTATCCTTCTCGGCCCTCACCCTTATCTTCCTCGGGGGCTTTTCGATGCCCCGCCTCCATATCTCCTCGTTCACGTCGTTCCCGATGATGACCACCTCAGCCTTCATATGCCTCTTGATGAACTCCCTCAGGAGCCTTACCGCCCTCGCCGCCCTCCTCCTTCTATCCCCTGCCCACGCCCTCCCCAGGGGGACCGTGTAGATCCTCTCGACGACCGCCTCCCCCATCTCGCCTCACCCTTAAGCCCTGAGTTTCACGCGCCTCCAGTTCCTCTGGTTCTTAGGGCTCCTCCTCACCCTCCCCATCGTCCTCATCATGACCCACGTCGGGACCGCCTTCTTCTGCTTCCCTGCCTTAGCGAGCCTCAGCTTCAGGGCCAGGGGCTTATTCCTACCCATCCCCTTATATCCTCCTGATCCTCGTCTCCCTCCTCTGGGCGGACTGGAGCTGTATGAGGATCCTCTTCAGCAGCTGGTCCGTGATGGGGAGCTTCACCCTCCCGCTCTGCGCGATCTGGATGAGCTGCAGCTCCAGCTGCTCCGTGAAGGCCGGGCGGGGGAGCCTCTGCCTCGCCTTGCTGGTGAGGATCCTCCGCAGGATCGCGTCCTTCCTCCTCTCCATCTCCTCCCTGATCGCGGCCTGGCGCTGCTCCTCCGCCAGCCTCTGCTGTAACTGGAGTTCCAGCAGTCTCCTCCGCCTGAGCCTCTCCAGCTCCTCGTCCTCTTCAGCGCTCACTCCTCTTCCACCTCAGTACTTCCTCAACTCGGGGTTCTCCCTCTCCAGCTCCTTCTTGATCCGCGCCGCCATGGCGTCGAGGAGGCTTCTGCCCCTTGGGGTGAGGACCCGCCCCTCCCTATCCTTCTTGGTCACGAACCCCGCCTTCTCCAGCTGCTGGAGGGCGTGGCGGATGATGGAGCCCCCAGCCTTCCTGAAGTGCTCTGGCCTCGTCCCCCTCCTCTTCCTCCCCCCATACATCTTCCTGAGCCTGGAGACCCCTATAGGTCCGTTGAGGTAGAGCTTTCGCAGGAGGGAGGCGCACCTGATGTACCACCAGTCGGGGTTCTGTGGGGGCCTCTCGACGTGGGAGCCCGTCTTCACGTAGGCGGCCCACTCGGGTGGCCTAATCTCCTCTACGTTGACCTTGAAGTAGGTCGCCACCCTCTCGATGAGCACGTCGGCGGGGACATCGTATACGGTTGTCAACTCCCAGACCTCGACCCGCTATTCCATAGGAATAGAGCACTGACTAATATATCCTACGATTTAAAAAGGAAATGATGGATTACTCTCCCTCTCTTCTGAGAGAATAAGAACGGGGTAAGGATTTGGAGGTCGTGGGGGCGATGTCAGACGGGTCCTTCTCCCTCTAAAAAATTAATTATTAAATGATTCTTTTACTCAATACAGTTAAAGGGAGAGTTAGGGATGGTGGTTGAGGACCCTTACCTGTGGCTCGAAGATCTCGGCAACAAGAGGGTCGTTGAGTGGGCCCTGCGTCAGAGCAGGGAGTCCGTCGAGTCCCTGAGACCCCTCTCAGACAGGCTTTATGAACGCGTCCTCCACTTCTATAAGTTACCCTACCTGATGCAGAGCGTCATCACAGACCGGGGGTACATGGTCCTCCTCCGGGAGGGGGGCTCCTTCAGGGTCGCGGTCCTGAGGAGGGACGGCTCCCGGGAACCCCTCATCGACTCCAAGGACCTGGGGAAGGATATCGTCCTCCGGGGGATCTACGCCCCCAGGGACGGCGACCTGCTTGGCCTCTCCTTCTCGGAGGCGGGCGCCGATGAGGGGATCCTCAGGATCCTCGACGTGGACAGTGGGGAGGTCTTGGACGAGCTGAAGGGCGTCGTCGGCGACCTCGTCTGGCTGGACGGGGGGAGATACTACTACGTCAAGTCCTACAGGAGGGAGAAGACGCCGGACGGGGTGGAACCCCCGACGAGCAGGGTCTTCCTCAGGGAGGATGGGAAGGAGGAGATGATCTTCGGCGAGGGCGTCCCCACCTCCCACTTCATAACCCTGAGGAGGTCCACCTCCGGCTTAAGGGCCCTCCTGGAGGTCAACTACGGCTGGACGAGGAACACGGTATACGGCGGGGACCTAAAGGACCCGGCGTCTTGGAGGAGGGTGTACGGCGGGGATGGTTTCGTCGCCCATCCGATAGACTTCGTGGAGGGGGGCTACCTGATAGCCTCCTACGAGGGCGGAGGCTTCGGGAAACTCCTCCACGTCACTGATGGGGGCGTCAGGGAGGTCGTGGGGGAGGGGAAGTATCCACTGCAGGGAGCCGCCCTGGTGGACTCGAAGATCGTCGCGACCTACCTCGTCGACGCCTCCAGCACCATCAAGATCTACGACCTAAGCGGCCTCCCCCATGGAGAGAGAGACTTGCTTCCCCAGGGGACGATCTCCCTCTTGGACTCCGATGGACATGAGGTCCTGCTCAAATATGAGTCCTTCACGGTCCCCTACAGGTTCTTCTCCCTGCGAGGAGACTTGGAGTTGAGGGAGGTGGATAAGGCGGAGGCGGGGCTGGGGGAGGTCTCCATCGAGGACCGATGGACCCGATCCAAGGATGGGACCCCGATCCACTACTTCCTCGTCAGGAAGCGGGGGGCCGAGGCGTCGAGGGCCCTGGTCTACGGCTATGGGGGCTTCAGGATCTCCATCACGCCACGCTTTAATCCCCTCTTCGCGACCCTGATCGAGGGCGGGGCGGCCCTCGCCGTCGCAAACCTGAGGGGTGGATGCGAGTTTGGGGAGGAGTGGCATAGAGCCGGGATGAGGGAGAGGAAGCAGAACGTCTTCGACGACTTCGCAGCCGTGCTGAGGGACCTCAAGGAGGCGGGGGCCAGGGTTGTGGCCTTCGGGAGGAGCAACGGCGGCCTCCTCGTCTCCACGGTCATGACCCAGCACCCGGAACTCTTGGACGGGGCGGTCATAGGGTACCCCGTCATAGACATGCTCAGGTTCCACAGGCTCTACGTGGGCAAGGCCTGGGTCCCGGAGTACGGGGACCCCGATGACCCCGGGGACAGGGAGTTCCTCCTGAGGTACTCCCCCTACCATCACGTCAGAGCGGGTGTGGAGTACCCGCCCACCCTCGTCTACACGGGCCTACACGACGACAGGGTCCACCCGGCCCACGCCTTCAAGTTCGTGGCGAGGCTCAGGGACGTCGGGGCGAGGCCGCTACTGAGGGTCGAGACCTCCTCGGGGCATGCGGGGGCCTCCCCAGAGATCAAGGCAAGGGAGGAGGCGGATATACTCTCCTTCGTCTATAGGGTGCTTGGGGTTGAGGCCTGAGCGACCCTGGTGAGACCAGAGGCCGAGGCGCCCTCCCATTTTATCCGGGCTTCAGCGGAGGGACCGATGGGGGGAGAGGAAGATATAAAAGTCTCCTCTTAACTCTCTACCTTAACGGTTGTGGGGTCGATGAGGACCCCGTATCGGGAGAGGTGAGGGATATGGAGAGCGTGTATGCCGCTATGCTCCTCTACAGCGCCGGGAAGGAGATCACGGAGGAGAAGATCGAGGGGATCCTGAAGGCAGCGGGGATCAACCCAGACCCCATCAGGATCAAGTCCCTCGTCGCCGCCCTCTCGGAGATCGATATAGGGGAGGCGATAAAGACTCCTCTCTTCACGGCCGCTCCCGCCCCAGCGCCAGCACCGGCGGAGGAGAAGAAGGAGGAGAAGAAGGTAGAGAAGAAAGAGGAGAAGAAGGAGGAGGAGAGCCTACAAGGCCTCGCCGCCCTCTTCCAGCCATAGGTGGATCAGATTTTTCTTTTCATCCAGCAATCAGTTATTGGAGAGTAGGTGGAGTTGGAGATCTCCCCAGAGGAGTTCAGGCTTCCCTTCTTCCTCGAGAACGGCTTCGTGAGGAAGCGGTGTAAGGTCTGCGGCTCCTACTTCTGGACCCAGGACGAGGAGAGGACGGACTGCGGGGACGCCCCCTGCCGCGACTACGAGTTCATCGGCGACCCCCCGACGAGGGGACGATACACGATGGGGGAGATGAGGGAGAAGTTCCTCTCCTTCTTCGAGGAGCACGGCCATGAGCGGATCAGGCCCTACCCCGTCGTCGCGAGGTGGAGGGACGACCTCCTCTTCACCATCGCCAGCATCGTCGACTTCCAGCCCTACGTCACCGAGGGGATCATCCCGCCCCCCGCGAACCCCCTCGTCGTGAGCCAGCCCTGCCTCAGGTTCGAGGACCTCGACCTCGTGGGCCACACCGCCGGGAGGCACCTCACCATCTTCGAGATGGGGGGACACCACGCCTTCAACTACCGGGGGAAGCCCCAGGTCTACTGGAAGGACGAGACGGTGAGGCTCCACCACGAGCTCCTCTGCGACGAACTCGGCGTCCCCTCGGAGATGGTAACCTACAAGGAGGGCTTCTGGTCGGGGGGAGGGAACGCCGGCGTTGACGTCGAGGGCTGCGTCTCAGGCCTCGAGGTCTCGACCCTCGTCTTCATGCAGTACAGGACCGTGGGGGGACGCCTGGAGCCGATGCCGATAAGGGTTGTGGACACCGGCTACGGGATAGAGCGATGGACATGGCTGACCCAGGGCTCCCCCAGCGCCTTCCACGCCGTCTACGGACCCCTCCTGGAGGACCTCCTGAGGTGGGCGGGCCTCGAGGGCGTGGAGCCCCGCATCGTCGAGGAGACGGCGAAGTTCTCAGCCCACTTCCAGACGGAGGGGGGGAGCGCCACCCGCCGCCTCGTCGCCAGGAGGCTGGGGATGGACCCCGAGGAGCTGGACAGGATCATCTCGCCTGTGGAGGCCGCCTACGCCCTCCTCGACCACACCAAGGCCCTCGTCTTCATCCTCTCTGAGGGGGTCGTCCCCTCCAACGTGAGGGAGGGGTACCTCGCGAGGCTCCTCTTCCGCAGGAGCTACAGGCTGCTGAGGAGGCTCGGCATCATCGAGCGCCTCCCGGATCTCATCGAGGGGCAGATAGAGTACTGGTCCAGGGTCTTCCCCCACATCGGGGAGATGCGAGAAGAGGTCCTAGAGGCCGTGGGGGTGGAGGAGGAGAAGTACCGGGAGACGCTGAGGAGGGGGCGGAGGCTCATCTCCAAGGTCATAAGGGCCGGGAGGGCTGAGGGGAGGAGGACGATCCCAGTGGAGCAGCTCATCGAACTCTACGACTCCCATGGCCTCACGCCAGAGGACGTGAGGGAGGTCGCGGAGAAGGAGGGGTTCGAGACCCCCGTCCCTGAGGACTTCTACTCCCTCGTCGCCCAGAGGCACGCTGAGGCGGGGAGGGTGGTCAAGGAGGAGCCGGAGAAGAGGGTGGAGGGGCTCCCAAAGACGAGGAGGCTCTTCTACGAGAACCCCTACATGAGGGAGTTCCAGGCCAAGGTCATCGCCGTCCTCAACGGAGAGTACCTCGTCCTCGACCAGACGGCCTTCTACCCCGAGGGGGGAGGGCAGCCCCCCGACACAGGGTGGCTCACGGTGGACGGGAGGAAGATCCGGGTGGTCCACGTTGAGGATGTGGACAACATCCTCCTGCACAAGGTGGAGGCCGGGGCGCCACTACCAGAGGTGGGGTCCCTGGTCCAGGGGGAGATCGACTGGGAGCGGAGGGCGTCCCTCATGCGCCACCACACCGCCACCCATATCCTCCTGGGGGCCGCGAGGAAGGTGCTGGGCGATCACGCCTGGCAGGCCGGTGCCCAGAAGGGCGTCGAGAGGAGCCGCCTCGATATCAGCCACTGGAGGAGGCTGGGAAGGGAGGAGGTGGAGGAGATGGAGCGCCTGGCGAACAGGGTCGTGATGGAGGGGAGGAGGGTCTCCACCTTCTGGATGCCGAGGAACGAGGCCGAGGAACGCTATGGCTTCAGGCTCTACCAGGGGGGAGCGGTCCCCGGGAAGGAGATAAGGGTCGTGGAGATCGAGGGATGGGACGTCGAGGCCTGCGGCGGGACCCACTGCCGCTCCACCTCAGAGGTCGGCCTCATAAAGATCCTGAAGACAGAGCGGGTCCAGGACGGCGTCGAGCGCCTCATCTTCTCAGCAGGACCGGCCGCCCTGGAGGAGGTACAGAGGAGGGAGAGGGCCCTCGCCGAGATAGCGGAGGCTGTGGGGGCACCCCTGGAGGAGACCGTCGAGGCCGTCCACAGGACACTGGAGACCCTCGAGGGGCTGCGCCGGGAGGTCACAGCCCTGAGGAGGCTCTCCTCGAGGCAGAGGGCTGAGGAGCTCCTGAGAGGGGCCGTGGAGGTCCAGGGGGTTAAGGTGATCATCCGCTCAGAGAAAGCAGAGGCAGACTACCTCATCGAGCTGGGGAATGAGGTCGTCAAGAGAGACCCCTCGGCGATCCTCGTCCTCTTCTCCGAGGAGGGGAGGGTTGTCTCCTTCGTCGGGGAGAGGGCCAGGGCCCTGGGGATCCACGCCGGGAGGCTGGCGGCGGAGGCGGCGGGGGTCCTCGGGGGCGGAGGCGGAGGTGAGCCCCACTTCGGCCAGGGGGGCGGAAGGGAGATTAAGAAGGTCCCTGAGGCGATGGAGCATGTAAGGGATTTCCTCAGGGCCCTCCTGGCCTCTGGGGGGGAGCCAGGGGACACCTGATCCGCAAGGATTTTTGCTCACAACCTTTATCCCCTGAATCCCACTCATTATGGTGTAAAGGAAACTGGAGGGGTCATGATGGTCGACTGGGCCGGGATTAGGAGGAAGTGGCAGAGGAAGTGGGAGGAGGCTGGGATCTTCGAGGCCGACCCTGAGCCCGGGAGAAGGAAGTTCTTCATCACGGTTGCCTACCCCTACCCGAACGCCCCCCAGCACATAGGTCACGGGAGGACCTACACCCTGACGGACGTCCACGCCAGGTACATGAGGATGCGGGGCTACAACGTCCTCTTCCCCATGGCCTTCCACTACACCGGGACCCCCGTCCTCGCGATGACGAAGAGGCTGCGAGAAGGAGACAGGGAGCTCATAGAGACGCTCCTAAAGGTCTACAAGGTCCCCGAGGAGGACCTCCCGAAGCTGGAGACCCCGCTGGGGATGGCGAGGTACTTCCACGAGGAACTCAGGCGGGGGATGAAGGAGATGGGGTACTCCATAGACTGGAGGAGGGAGTTCACCACCATAGACCCCTACTACAACAAATTCATAGAGTGGCAGTTCGACCGCCTCCGCCGAGGGGGCTTCATCACCCAGGGGAGCCACCCCGTGGGTTGGTGCCCGAACTGCGGGAACCCAGTCGGCCAGCACGACACGAAGGGGGATGTAGAGCCGGAGATCGAGGAGTTCACCCTCATAAAGTTCGAGTATGGGGACCGTGTCCTCCCCGCCGCGACCCTCAGGCCTGAGACCATCTTCGGCGTGACGAATATGTGGCTCAACCCGGACGTCGAGTACGTCGCCGCCAGGGTGGACGGGGAGCCCTGGGTCGTGAGCAGGGCGGCGGTGGAGAAGCTGAGGCTTCTGGGCCGGGAGGTCGAGGTCAAGGAGGTCTTCAAGGGGGAGAGGCTCATAGGGGAGAGGGTGAGGAACCCCGTAACAGGAGACGAGGTCCTGATCCTCCCGGCCTCCTTCGTGGACCCCGGGAACGCGACGGGCGTCGTGATGTCGGTCCCAGGCCACGCCCCCTACGACTACGTCGCCCTGGAGAACCTGAAGGGGGACCCCTCCCTGAAGCGTTTCGGGCTGAGGCCCAACGAGGTTAAGGCCATCGAGCCCATCTCCATCATAGAAGTCCCCGGGTACTCGGAGTGGCCGGCGGCCGACGAGGTGAAGAGGAGGGGGATAACAGACCAGACGGACCCGAGGCTTGAGGACGCCACGAGGGAGGTCTACAGGCGCGAGTTCCACGAGGGCCGGATGAAGTCCAACACGGGGCAGTACGCGGGCCTCTCAGTCCAGAGGGCCAAGGACTTCGTGAAGAGCGACCTCCTTCAGGAGGGAAAGGCGACGACGATGTACGAGCTGGCCAACAGGCCCGTCTACTGCAGGTGCGGGGCGGAGTGCGTCGTCAAGATCTTCGAGAATCAGTGGTTCATCAACTACGGAGACCCCCACTGGAAGCGCCTGGCCCATGAGAACCTGGATGAGATGGAGATCATCCCCAGGGAACTGAGGACGGAGTTCGAGAACGTCATCGACTGGCTGAGGGAGAAGGCCTGCGCGAGGAAGGCGGGGCTGGGGACCCGGTTGCCCTGGGACCGCGACTGGATCATAGAGTCCCTCTCCGACTCCACGATCTATATGGCCTTCTACACGATAGCAAAGGAGCTGAAGAGGTCGGGCGTCGACGCGGAGAGGCTCTCTCCCGCCTTCTTCAACTACGTCTTCCTGGGGAGGGGCTCGGGGAAGAGGGTCGCCGAGAGGACGGGGCTGACAGTGGAGCAGGTGAGGAGGATGCGGGAGGAGTTCAGGTACTTCTACCCCCTGGACAGCCGCCACTCCGGGAGGGACCTGATCCCGAACCACCTGACCTTCATGATCTTTAACCACACCGCCATCTTCCCCAAGAAGCTCTGGCCGAGGCAGATCGTCGTGAATGGGAGCGTCCTGATGGAGGGGGAGAAGATGAGCAAGTCCCTGGGGAATATCATCCCCCTGAGGGAGGCGATAGAGAGGTTCGGCGCGGACCCCCTGAGGCTCTCCCTCATGGCGACCTCCGAGATCCTGAAGGACGCCGACTTCAGCCCAGCCCTCGCCAAGTCGACGGCCGAGAGCCTGGAGAGGTTCTACGAGAACGCCATGGAGACGATCAAACGAGGAAGGGGGACGCCGACCGCCCCCCTGGAGGAGATCGACAGGTGGATGCTGAGCCGCCTCCACAGGGCCATCAGGGAGGCGACATGGGCGATGGAGGAGATGAAGGTCAGGAGGGCGATCCACGCGGCCTTCTATAACCTCAACCAGGACCTACAGTGGTACCTCCGTAGGGTCGCCGCGGAGAGAGGCAGCGACCGGGAGGGGGCGATACAGTGGGTCCTCCATAGGGTCCTCGACGCCCAGGTGAGGATGCTCGCGCCCTTCACCCCCCACCTCTGCGAGGAGATCTGGGAGGCGATGGGGAACGAGGAATTCGTCTCCCTCGCCCCCTGGCCCGAGCCCCGTGCTGAGGACCTGAGCCCCGAGGCCGAGGAGAGGGAGTCCATCGTCAGGGGTTGCTTAGAGGACGTCTCCAACATCCTGAAGGTGACCGGGATCAAGCCGGGGAAGGTCTACTTCTACACCGCGGCCGAATGGAAGTGGAGGGTCTACCTGAAGGCCCTGGAGCTCTCCAAGGCCGGCTCCCTGGACGTAGGGGCCCTCATAAGGGAGTCCCTCAGAGATAAGGAGCTGAGGAGGAGGCCCGAGGACGTCGCGGCCTTCGCCAGGGAGATCGTGGAGGACGTGAGGAAGACACCAGAGGAGAGCGTCGAGAGGAGGCTCTCCATGGGCCCGGTCGACGAGTTGGAGATCCTCAGGAAGGCTGTAGCCTTCTTCGAGAGGGAGCTGGGCGCGGAGGTCTCGGTCCAGTATGAGGAGGATCCCCAGATCTACGACCCCGGGGAGAGGGCGAGGAGGGCGAAACCCTACAAGCCGGCAATATACGTCGAGGCCTGAGGCGTCTGCTTATACATGGAGGGGAACCGCGGTTAAGTGAGGGCTGAGAGCAGCCGCTCTACCTCTGGTATGGCTATCCCCGTCCTCGCAATCAAGAGTGCGTAGACCCTCCTCAGATGATCGGCATCTCTCCTCATCTTCTCCTCCGCCCCAGGCCGCATGCCCCTCCTCCCGGCCCCCTCACTGAGGGAGACCGAGACGTCGAGGAGTCTCCTGAGTATCGCCATGACCTCGAAGTACTCGATCCGCGTGACCCTGTGGCCCGAGGCCTGCTCATATCCTCTAAGGATTGCCTCACGTGCCTCTGGACCCCAGTATGTACCCACCAGCAGGAGCGTCCACGCCAAGTCACTTCGATAATCGGCGATGTCAGCAGCCCCCCAGTCGATGACGAAGGCCACATCGTCCTTCCTTAATATGATGTTATCTGGGTGATAGTCCCCGTGGATGAGGGAAGGACGCTCACAGGGGACCTCCATGCTCCTTGCCTCCAACCAGTCGAGGAGGGGCCCAAACTCGTCCCTATGAAAACGGTCGATCGCCCTCTTCATCTCCGAGAGCTTATGGTCGATCCACGCGTAGGCGTCTCTCGTTTCGTAGAGAGACAGGTCAGGGGAGACGAGCTCGACGAAGGGCCTCCAGTCAAGGAAGTGGAGATCGGCGAGGATCTTGCAGAACAACATTATCAGTTCCCGTCGCCTCTCCCCCGCTGATTCAAGGAGGACGTCCCGCATCGATCGGCCTTCGACCCTCTCCATGATGACGAAGGGCCTGCCGAAGGGGTTGTCGCCCAGTTCTAACAGCAGGACCTTGGGGACAGGGAAGCCGAGTTCGTGGAGAGCCCTCATCACCTTGAACTCCTTCACGGACTTCTGGAGGGCGTCGTCCCCGGGATATATCCTCAAGACCAGATCCTCGGTCCTACGCCCCGTAGCTTCCCTGTACTCGATTGTAAAGGAGTAGAGCTCGGTCTCCCAACCACCCCTCATCCCCTTGATGTTGTAGATCCGTATCTCCTTCCTCGATGGAAACCTTCTCTCGTAAATGGATAGCAACCCGCTTTGAATCATCGCTTCAACGTCGGACAACCCGAGGCCCCCGATTCACAATCTAGGAAAAGCTTCATCAAGAAGCCTCAAACGGTGTAGATGACATCCTCCCCCTCGATCCTCCTCGCCTCGACCACCCCGTCCTTGACCTCCCCCCAGACGGTGACCCTCTCCCCCATCCTCAGGTAGGCAGGCCCCTTGAAGTAGACGGGGACGCCGCTGACCTTGAGGATCGTCCTATGGCCGTGGTCCTCCTCTATGAGGCGGGCGCTGATGCTCCATGGCCACCCGGCGGCGTAGAACTCGACGACGGGCTTCTCCGCGATAGTCCCTTCGAACCTCACCCTCACATCATCCAGTTGAGAGACGTCATCCGGCTTAACGACGTAGTACTCCTCTCCCTCCAAGGTCTCAGTCGGAAAGTTCAACCTCTCACGCCTCTTCCAGAACATCCCCAAAATTTTAAATGAATCTCACTTAATTAATCTTCACCCATAAAAACCTCTCGGATAAGTTTGCGCGTCCTCGCAATTCGACATAACCTTTATGAAAGATATCTCAATATAAAGCTCAAGTGAGCCCTTTGTTCCAGCACCGTTTGTCTGGATCTTACTATGAGATGGGTCTACAGATGGGAGGGTTCCTTAAGGGTAAGTTCTTCCCTCCCCCCGCATCAAAGGAGAAGATCCAGTTTGCACGGGAGTGTGAGGTCTATGTGCGTGAGTATGCCCCCGGGCTGCTCCAGGAACTCCGAGGCATAGCGGAGGCTTGTTCGATCGACCTCCAACTCCTCAACACTTTCGTACTCGCCCTTGGCATCGAGCCCCGATGTAGCATCTTTGCCGTCTCCGCTGAGCATACAATCGATGAAACCCCCCTATTTGCACGAAACTATGACTGGTATGAGAGAGCCAATCAGTACTTCACGAGCGTTGTAACCAGCCCAAGTGGCGGATTGACGAGCCTATCCTTCACGGACCACCCAGTGGGACGCTACGGTGGTGTAAACGAAGCTGGCCTGGCTGTTGCAGTATCTGCTATACTAGGTTACTCCAAGAAACCAGTCCCGGGTGTGAGGATGAACGTCGCCACCAGATGGATACTCGACACATTTAAGACCACAGAGGAAGCAGCCTCATATTTAGAGGAGATCCCCCACCAGATCGGGCATAACTTCCTAATAGCCGACCGAGACGGTAATATAGCCTTGGTCGAAACTGCGTCTGAGAAAGTCGTAATAAGGAACGCTGAGGGAGGGTTTGCCGCTACTACAAATCACTATCAGTCTCCTGAGATGAAGGTATTTGAGTTGGAAGACTATCCACTTGAGAACAGTATCAGAAGGCTCTCTAACATAGTAAGATGGTTCAAAGGTCGTGAAGGTCCGATCGGTATTGATGATATAAAGTTTGTATTGAGCGACCATGAGAGAGGCGTATGTAACCATGGAATCTGGGACGGAGAGAGAGCGGGCACGATCTGGTCTTGGATCGCTCCCCTTGGCAAGCGACATGTCTTCGTCTGTGACGGGCCACCGTGCAGAAATGAATACAAGATAATCAAGTATTAGCGATGAGTTGGGAAGCGGGATAACCTCGAAAGAGGTGGTGGGGCCGCCCGGATTTGAACCGGGGACCCCGCGGGCCCGAGCCGCGGATCGTAGACCAAGCTGGACCACGGCCCCCAGATGACTTCCCCGACGCTTTTTAAAATCTTATCGACCTCTGGATAGGTCTCTTGCCCTGGTGTGGGCCGCCCATAGGGGCTCTGGGAGTCTATGCCTCCCCAGAAAGGCCTTCACCACCTTCAAGCATCCCTCCAGGGTTATGTTGTTCCCCGGTGAGACGTAGATCGCCCCATGATCCTTCCTCCGTATCTCCGCGGCGACGATCCTCCCCCTGAACTCGAGGGGGGCCCAACCGCCCTCTCCCTCACCCTTCACCATCCCCACGAGCCTCCTCGTCGCCACGCCTATCGTCGGCTTATCGCCGAGGAGGACCCCCACATGGGTCGCTATGCCGCATCCCCTGGGATGGGCGATCCCATGTCCGTTTATCATCAGGGCGTCGAAGGTCTCCCTCACCCGTCTCAGCGCCTCCATCACGATGGGTCCCTCCCTGAAGGTCAGGTAGGTGGAGATATAGGGGAAGGAGACCGGGGCCTCCACCTCCTCTTCCTCCAAGACCCTGAAGTCCCGATCCATGACCACGCAGACGCCGAAGCCCCTCCTTCCTCTGTAGGCCACGTCCACGCCGGCCACCACCTCCACCGGGCCCTTGAATCTGTCCTCCAGGACCACCTCCTCGGCCAGCCTCTCCTGGACCTCTCGAAGCCTTCTGAGGGGGAAGTCTGTCCTGAAGTCCCTGAAAATATGCGCCTCAAGGGGTGAGACAGCCCTCCCTACGATCTCCACCCTCTCCTCCTTCAGGAGCTCCAGGCAGCGTTCTCCGGATCCGCCGAGGCAGAGGGGAGTCCCCTTCACAGAGACGACTCGATGGAGGGGTAGTTCGGGAGATGGCTTCATAGATCTGATTATCTCCCAGACCGCCCTCGCCGCCCTTCTATCCCCGAGGGCCTCTGAGATATCCCTCAGAGTTGAGACCCTACCTCGGGGTATCTCCCTAATCAACCTGTAAACCTCTTGGTAGAGGTCGATGCTGAGCGGGGACTCCTTACCGACCAAACCGCCTAATTTAGTGGTGAGTAGGAGGAAACTAAAGGCTTTTGATGAAGTGCCCTCCCTCTATGCCACCGTCATGGCAAGTCTTTAATATCAAATTAATCATAAATTTAGGGGTGAAGCAATTTACTGGCCCTGAAGTATACCGGTTCAGAGTTGGGGCCTTCGAGTGCAGGGCCCTCCGGGATGGCACCTTCACATACCCCAACCCGGCCGCCCTCCTCTTCGCTAACGCCCCGAGGGAGCGACTTAGGGAGGCGCTTCGTGGGCACGGAGTCAGATTGGAAAGATGGGGGGAGTGGGTAAGCCCGTACACCTGTCTCATGATCAATACGGGTAGGCACCGGGTGTTGGTGGACACGGGTAGGCTACTTCAAAATCTTCAGGCCGAGGGGATCTCTGCCGAGGAGATCGACACTGTCGTTATCACCCATGGACACCCAGACCACATCGGCGGGAACATCGTCAAGGGGAGGCCTGCCTTCCCCAGAGCCCACTTCGTCATGTGGGAGAGGGAGTGGGATTTCTGGACCTCAGAGCCCAGCCTGAAGGAGCTGAA
Source organism: Candidatus Bathyarchaeota archaeon (assembly GCA_003601775.1). Lineage (GTDB taxonomy): Archaea > Thermoproteota > Bathyarchaeia > TCS64 > PIYN01 > PIYN01. The sequence goes on along the minus strand of PIYN01000008.1, from coordinate 49,911 downwards.
GGTAGAGGAACACGTTAAGAAGATCCTCGTCACCTCCGCCGTCAACAACCTCCTACCTATCCGAGGACAGCTCCAACTCCTCGACCATGAGGGGGAGATCATGCCCGGCATCCACGCCGTCGTCGCCCCCGGCCACACACCAGGGCACATAGCGCTGGATGTCTCCTCGGGGGGAGAGCGGATGTTGGCCGTCGCCGACGCCGCGATCCACCCCCTCCACTTGGAGCGGCCGGACTGGTACTCAGCCGTCGACCTCTATCCCGCGCAGGCCATAGCGACCAGGAGAAGGCTCCTCGACCGGGCCAGCGCTGAGGAGATGCTGGTAGCCGCCTTCCATTTCCCCTTCCCGGGCCTGGGCCGTATCGTTCAGGAGGAAGGAAGCTGGCGGTGGCAGCCGATCAGTAAGCCCTGACCCGATACCTCTCGGTTAATAGGGTGCCCCCTATTCCTCCCTCTCCCTCGGCTCCTTGAGGGCTAGGAGGGCGTATACCGCCCCCGCTGAGAGGAGGGCTGAGGCCGTGAAGAAGGGGGCCTCCGTCGAGACCTCCTGGTAGAGCACTCCACCCATGAGACTCCCCGCCGAGCTGAGGAGCCCCCCGGAGACGCCGACTATGGCGTTGATCCTGCCCCTGTGCTCCCTCGGGGAGAAGTCGATGAGGATCGCCGAGCCGGCGGGGCCTTGGAGGCTGTCCAGCGCCGCCATCGCACCTCGGATCATCATGACCTGGGAGAAGCCCTCGGCGTTCATGAAGAGGAAGAAGGTGATGGGCATGAGGAAGAGGCTAGGCAGGATGAACTTCAATCGCCCGTAGCGGTCTGAGGCCCAGGCCGCCGGGAGCCTCACCCCCGTACCGATCAACGTGATGATCGTGGAGATGAAGCCCCACTGGGCCGCTGTGAGGCCGATCTCGTCCTTTGCGTAGGTGACGAAGTAGGGGCCGCAGAGGGAGTAGGCGAAGTTCAAGATGAAGTTGACACCAAGCATCACCCAGAGCTGCTTGGGGAGAGATTTGAAGGTGACCTTGAAGTCCGAGAAGGTCTCCCTGAGGGCCTTTCTCAGGCCCGTCCCCCTCCTGTTCTCCGGGGGGAGGGTCTCCTCGAGGAGCTTGTACCTGAGGAGGGAGGCGATGGAGGAGGCTACAAAGACGGCGAGGTAGGCCCACCTCATCGCCCTCAGGATTCCATACCTATCCATGAGTACCCCGATCATGTAGGGGGAGAGGAGGCCGAAGAGGGGCGGTACGATCTGCCATACGGCGTAGGAGAGGGCCCTGTTCTCCGGCCTCGTCGAGTCCGCGATGATAGCGGAGAAGGCGGGCCCCCTCAACCCTCCCCAGAGGGCGTCCAGTGAGATGGCTATGAGGAGGAACTCGTAGTGGGGGGCGAAGGCGTAGAGGAGTTGATTGAGGGAGAGGAGGAAGCTCATGGAGTAGACCATCCTCTTCCTCCCCACGGAGTCGGCGAGGTATCCTCCAAGGAGGGAGGGGAGGACCCTTATGAGGGCCCCCAGGGCCGAGATGAGGCCTATGTCCACGTAGTTTCCGCCCAGCTCAAGGACGTAGAGGGAGAAGAAGGGGCCGGTCATGGAGCCTGCGAGGGTCCAGATGCCTGAGGTCAGTATCATGACGCCTATGTTCCCCCTCAGGAGGCCTCCTCTCTTGGACTTATCCGACATCACAATCACTATCGGGCTGAGTGACCTCTACATCCCAGAGGGGACCTAATAAAGGTTACTGGGGCCCAGGCCAGAGGCGTTACGCCAAGAGGACGAGCCTCACCCTCATGAAGACCGGCCCCCGGACGTCGATCCTCTTCTGCTTGGAGCTCACGAAGCGCCTCACGGGCCTCTCGATCCTCAGGTTCACATCGGAGGGGAGCTTGGCCACGCGGACCTCGACCGACTCCAAGGTGCCCGGCTCCTCTCCACTGATGTCTCGGTTGAGAACCTCCTCAAAGAGCCGGGCGGCCCTCGCCGCTATCGCGTCCACGTACCTGATCCCGGTGGACACGCCCTTCCTCCTCAACTCCTCATCGGGCAGTGTCCCGACGATGGACCCGTCCAGGACCCAGACCTCGTTGAAGGCCGCTGGTCCCAGGAGTCTCACCCCCGGGTCCTCCTCCCAGACCTCCACCCTGACCCTTCTATTGTCGACCCTCCCTTCCCACGCCGTCCTCACCACGGGGGAGGGGTCGTCTCGGTGCTCCTCGCAGACGCGGATGATGGACTCCATGATCTCCCTCCCCAGGGGCGTCTCGGGCCGTAGGTCTACACGCACCCCCTTCGCGATCTCCTCGTCGGTGAGGGTGAACGGCCTGTAGAAGTAGGGGTAGGCCAGGGCCCGTATGTCCTCCTCCCCTGTCTCTATCATCGCCATCCTCTCGACGCCGAAGCCCACGTTGAAGACGGGGTACTCTATCCCATACTGGGCGAGAGAGACCGGGGAGTAGAGGCCGGCATTCCCGACCTCGACCCAGAGGCCCGTCTTAGGGTGCTTCACGAAGAGCTCATACTCCGTCCCGGGCGCGTAGTACTTGGAGGTCGCCCTCTTCCTCTCCTCCCTCACCTCCGGGAAGCCGAGTCCTCGGAGGATCTCCCTGGAGATCTCGAGGCCGTCCTCCAGGGCCAGCTCCTCGTCCATGATGACGACGGAGATGGTGTAGGACGTATATAGGTGGCTCGCGTCGAGGCGCTCCTCCCTCCTGAACTTGGGTCCGATGTGGAAGAGCTGGAGGGGGGTCGTCCGCCTGTCCCGGAGGGCTGAGAGGACGGGGAACCAGAGGCTCGTCGTGTGGCTCCTCAGGGTCAGGGTCGAGGGGATGGGCTTCAGGGCCTTGAACTCCGGGAAGGCCCTGTCGAGGATGGCCGAGGCCTCCTCCTCCCTGAGGCCGAGCTCCGTGACCATCACCTCGATGAGGTCATCCGCCTCTATCTTCCCCTCCTTATACCTCCTCAGCACGCCCTTCAGCTCCTCTACCCTCTCAAAGCCTGGGATGATCCTCCTGATCTCCTCGACCCGCCTGGCGTCGAGGCCGATCTCCGGCCTGGGGAGCTTCGCGAGGTAGAAGCACCTATCCAGGATCACGTTCGCCTCGGGGCCGTACTGGCGTCGGACCTCGGCCTCGTCGACGATGATGGGCAACTGCATCTCCTCGAACCCCATCTCCAGGAGGACGTGCCTCCCCCGCTCGATGATCTCGAAGATGGGGTTCGGCCTCCCCATCCTCCTGAGCTTGAAGCGGCCCCCCTTGATCTGGAGGAGCTTCGCCGTCTCCCTCCAGGCCCTCTCGTAGTCCTTCTCTGCAGCCTTCAGTATCTCCCTAACCCTGAACCTCACCATGTCCCTCTCTTCCCATCCTCTCCATGAGCTCCTGGATGGTCCTCGCCAGGCGCCTCCGCCCAGCCTCGAGGGCGAGGTCCCCTCGGGTCGCCTCTATGACGCCCCTCGCCACGTCGATCTTCCTCCTCATTCCCTTGAGGAGGAGCGAGGCCTCTTCCGTGGAGACGAGGGCGTCGTAGATCTCCTCCATCCTCCTCAGCCTCTCTTCGGCCCCCTCGAAGTTGCCCTCCCTCAGGTCGTCCAGCACCCCCCTCCTGAGTTCCCCCACCACGTCCCCCAGGGCGAGGAGGTAGGACTCGAGGGGGACCTCCAGGGGAAGGGGGAAGTCGCCCTCCTCCCCCAAGGCCTTGAGGATCCTTGCCTCTGCGTACTCCTCCCAGGCCGCGGCGACCCCTCCATGGGCGGAGAACTCCGGGTATTCCCTCAGTAACCCCCCAACCTCCTCCAGGAGCCCCCTCGCCTCCTTCAACTTCTCCTCAGCGGCTCCCCGCTCCCCCCTGTGGAGGAGTAGGATAGACTGCTTCGCCCTCACCCTCGCCCCCCTCGTCAGCTCCTCTAACCTCCTCTTAGCCTCCTCCTTCGCCTCCAGCCTCTCCCTCGCCCTCCTCAGGATCTCCTCGAGCCTCGTCAACTTCCTCTCCCAGTAGAGTTATCCCTCGCTCCTCTATACTACTTTTGGGGTTCCTCCCTCAGGATCTCCCTCAGCTCCTCGAGGGTGATGTTACCCCCGCTGAGGATGAGGGCGACCTTGCGTCCCTTAAGCCTCTCCTTGAACTTCACAGCCGCCGCCGTCGTCGCCGCCCCGGCTCCTTCCGCGACGTTATGCGTCTTGCTGAGGAGGAGCCTTATGGCGGAGCGTATCTCGTCGTCGGTGACGAGGACGATGTCATCGATGAGGTCCCTGATGATCCCCAAGGGAAGTTCGAAGGCCCTCCTCGTCGCCAATCCATCCGCTATCGTCTTCACGGAGGATGTCTCCACTATCCGCCCCTCCTTCCAGGAGAGGTAGACGGCGGGCGCCCCTTCTGCCTGGACCCCTATGACCTCTATCTCCGGGTTCAGGGTCTTGGCCACTATGCTGATCCCGGCCGCCTCCGATCCCCCGCCGATGGGGACGAGGATCGTCTCCACCTCCGGCAGGTCCTCTATGATCTCGAGGCCCATCGTCCCGACGCCCGCTATGAGCATCGGCTCGTTGGCCGCGTGGATATACCTATATCCATGCTTCTCGGCCAGCTCCTCCGCGTAGAGCCTCGCCTCCTCGAAGTCCCTCCCATGGTGTATGACCCTCGCCCCCAACGCCCTCATCGACTCCACCTTGTCGGGGTTCGCACCCTCGGGGACGAGGACCGTCGCCTGGACCCCGAAGAGCCTGGAGGCGTAGGCGACGGATTGGCCGTGGTTCCCCGTCGAGGCCGTGATGACGCCCCTCCGCTTCTCCTCCTCGCTGAGCTGGGAGATGAGGTTTATTCCTCCCCGGACCTTGAAGGAGCCCGTGGGCTGGTGGTTCTCGTGTTTTATGTAGACCTCGAAGCCAAGCATCCTCGAGAGGGTGGGGTAGTGGTGGAGAGGCGTCCTCAGGAGGTAAGGGGCGAGCCTCCTCCTCGCCCTGAGGACGTCCTGAAAGGTTGGTCTCTCATACATGAGAACATCCCTCATCCACTAATCCCCCTCTCCCAATATTACCTTTCCCCCCTCTCGACCAAGCTGTCCGTTTGACCGGGCCCAGAGACTGCTCACAAGGTTTTTGTCTGCGGGAGACAAATGAGAGTAGAGCTGAACGTTATGAGATCGCTGAGAGAGAGCCTACTGGTCCTCCCCTACCTCTTATTCCCACTCCTCTTGATGGCCTCCTGTAGTCTCCGGAGTTGGCCAACGGCCTGGGCCCTCCGCCTGGACGCCACGGTCATAGTCCTCATCCCCCTCTACATCCTATGGTCCTGGAGGGGGAGGCTGAGGTCCAGCTCCACCCTCCTCGGGGGGCTCCTCGCCGTCCCCACCCTCCTACTCACCGACGCCCTGCCCGGCATCCACCTCTCACCCCTGAGGCTCAGGCTATACCTCTGCGGGTACCACATACACCACTTCATCCTTGCGAGCCATATCCTCGCTCTGACCTACATCGTCTCAAAGACCAGACTCTTCAGCCGACGACTCAAGGACGATCTTGGGGGACTACTCAGCCCTTGGATAGGATTCTGGCTCCTCGTCTGGGTGAGTCAGATACCAGAGTTTATAGCGAAAGGAATTAACCCTTTCTTCCCATAGAAGATTAAAAGCTGGAGAAATTATGTTAATTGTTTATAAAATGGTAAAAATAACTCTGTGCAATTTTCAAGAACAGAAAAGATATATAAATGAACAATAATAATTCAATTGATTTTAAGATGAATGTTAGAAAATTATGTGTTATAACAATCTGTTTGTTGGTTTCGATATCTATCTCATTTAGATTCTCACGCGGATGGCCACAAGAGAATTCCACGATAATGAAAGAGATAGAAAGTAAGGATGACGCTTATTCGTTTATAAATCTTCAATTAAATAGACAACTTCAATGGACTGTTGCGGCACTGGGTCTTTTTATTTGTTATATAGAAATTTTATTAAGTAATTCAAAAAATCGATATATATTTTATAGCATAATGAGTCTCTTTTTAAATATTGGTTTCATATTTTTTATTAAACGTGCTTTATGGACTTATCCTTTAATAGCGTATGTAGAAGATCGTTTCCAGATACCTAGATATCCTTCTCCTCTAATTGAGAATTTTATTTTGAGCGATATTAAAGAAATGTCGTTACGTGAACAAAATGTAACTTTCCTTTTTGTAGTTATAACATTAATTTGGCACATTATGTTGTTACATAAACTATATGGACCCTTCTACAAATATTTAAAAGGTTTTATCCAAAAACTTAAAAACTTTAAACTTTGAGTTTTTCTGGAGTGGGGGTTTAAAGGCTTGTAATAATTTAGGTCTTAATATCGGAGGCTAATGAAAGTGGGGTTAGATCCTATTTTACTTCTCTCCTTGGTCCTCATCGGCGTCGTCGCAGGCCTCGTCACGAGCCTCGTCGGCGCGAGCGGGGTGATGATCATCGTCCCGGCCCTCAACCTCCTCCAGGGCTTCCCCATCCACACCTCCATCGGAACGAGCCTCCTCGTGGACGTCATCGCCTCCCTCGCAGTCGCCTACGGCTACCACCGACACGGGAACGTCGACCTAAGGCCCGGGGCCCTCATGGCCCTTGGATCCATAGCCGGCGCACAGGTCGGGGCCCTCTTCTGCCAGTTTATACCGGACCTCGGCCTCCGCTGGGCCTTCGGCCTCATGCTCATCCTCTCGGGTGTGGGTATGTGGAAGGGAGGGGCGCGGAGGGAGGAGTACCTTGAGAGGATCCGGGGAAGGGCGAACCTCAAGTCCTCCTGGGCGAGGAGGTTGGTGCCGCTACTCCTGGGGTTCCTCATAGGCCTGAATGGGGGGATCTTCGGGGCAGGAGGGGGGCTCCTCATCCTCCTCGTCCTCCTCTTCCTCCTCAACTACCCAACCCACATGGCCGTGGGGACCTCGACCCTCATCATGGCCATTACGGCGGCCTCAGGGACGGTAGGGTATGCCCTACAGGGGAACATCAACCTCCTCGCGGGCGCCGTCATAGGCCTCGGGACGATCCTTGGCGGCTACGGGGGCACCGTCTTCGCCAACCTCGCCGACGAGGAGACCTTCTCCAAGGTCGTGGGGGCGATGTTCATCCTTCTCGGCATCTTCATGATAATTCTACGATTAATCTAAACTCTTTTAAAAACAGGGAACTAACCTATAATTATGTCAGAGAGGTTGGAGGAGGTGGGGAGGGTCACCCACTACTTCACCAGGATCGGCGTCGCGGTGGTGGAGTTGAAGGCCCCCCTGAGGATCGGGGACCGGATCGCGATAAAGGGGATGACAACGGACTTCGAGCAGAAGGTAGAGTCGATGCAGATAGAGCATGTGAACGTCAAGGAGGCGAAGCCTGGGGACTCCATAGGGCTGAAGGTCAAGGAGAGGGCGAGGAAGGGGGACATCGTCTACAAGATCGTCGAATAGGAGATCGAGGGAAAAGGCATAGGGGCTGATTCTCCTTATATCTCAAGTAGGGATCTGCCTAAGGACCACCAGTAGGTTGGTCCAGGGGACCTACTTCATTATCCTGATCCTCGATGGCGGGATCCCTGAATCCATCAGCTCCTTGAGACTCATGGACCTGCCCTTGGCGAGGGAGATCTTCCTCAGGGCGGTCTCGGAGAAGCGGAAGGCAGCGACCGTGATGGGGTGATCGAGATCCCCGGCGCCGAGAACCTTCCCGGGGACGGCGACGACCTCCCCCTCCTTCGTATGCCTGTTCAGCCTGCTCAGGTTCACCACGACCCTCCTCCTCTTCGCCTTGTCAAGTTCCTCCGCCAGAGCCCTCCATAGGGCGACGCCCTCACGCCTCGCCTTCTTCTTCAGCTCCCTGATCGTCGAGATGAGCTCCGGGTTAGTCATCCCCCTCCTCACCATCCCCCTCACCTCCCTCACCGCCCAGTCGTCTGACCTCCTCCATGAACTCCCCCATCTTCCTCGCCAGGACCCGCGCCGCCTCCAGGACGATCCGCTCGGGGGACAGGGCCCCCGTGGACTCGATGGTGTAGAGGAAGGAGTCCTCGACGAAGCCAGGCCTCACGGCCGATGGATCCAGGGGGCAGGCCTTCTCACAGAAGCCGCAGACGAAGCAGTCGAGGAGACGCTTCACCCTCAGTCCCCCCTCCACGACCTCCAGGATGTCTCGGGGGCAGGCCTCGACGCAGGCGCCGCAGAGGTTACATCGATCCCCGTCGATCTCGATCCTCGGGAGGTTCTGGTAGACACACTCGGAGACCGGCTGCCACTTGGCGTGAACCTTCCCCAGGCCGAGGCGGGCGTAGGCCTCCAGCTTCAGGCTCTGCCCTGGGGCGAGTTTCACGATGGGTATCCCATCGCTGACCGGCCTGATCTTGGGGTCCCCGGGCTTCAGGTCGCCGGAGTAGACCGTCCTCACCTCCTCCTCTGCCCTGACGTCCAGGGTGAGGACCGCCCTGCATCGATCGCATCCCAGCTCGCTCTTGCACTCACACTCCTCGGGGAGGACGTAGGAGTCGAGGTCGGTGGTCAGGGGTATGAGGCCCAGGCGGTGGGCAAGGAACTCGTCGCTGAGGACGGAGGAGTTCTCGAAGATGAAGACGTCGTCGATGGTCATCGTCGGGACCTCGGCTATCATGATCCTCCTCAGGGCGTTCGCGAAGGAGGTCGGCACGCCGTGGAGGATGAACCTAAGGGTCTCCCCCCTCCTCTCGACCAACTCGACCCTCAATTTAGAGTCTCCTGCCCCTCCTCCCCCCGGGCTTCCTAGTCCCGTCATGAGGTATCGGGGTGACCTCCTCGATCCGACCGATGTTGAAGCCGCTCCTCGCCAGCGCCCTGATCGCCGCCTGGGCCCCGGGCCCGGGGGTCTTGGATTTGATCCCGCCCGGCGCCCTCACCTTGATGTGTATCGAGGTCACCCCACGCCTCTTCATGATCTCAGCCACGTACTGGGCGGCCTTCATCGCGGCATAGGGGGAGGACTCGAGCCTATCAGCCTTCACGAACATCCCGCCGCTCGCCCTCGCTATCGTCTCCGCCCCCGTGATATCCGTGGCGTGGACGTGGGTATTGTTATAGGAGCTCAGTATGTGGACGACGGCCCACATCTCCCTCCTCTTACTCACCTCTCCCCTCACCCCTCAGGCCCTGGAGGGCCGTAAGTTCCTGCCTCAGGGGATGGGTCGCCACGGCCAGGGGGCTGCTCGACGTGTATCCGATCCGTCCCTCCTCCTCCCTCGGCACTATGTACCCTGGTGAGGTCACCTTCTTCCCCCCCACCGCTATGTGGCCGTGAACGATGAGCTGCCTCGCCTGGAAGAGGGAGGAGGCCATCCCCTTCCTATAGACGAGAGTCTGGAGCCTCCTCTCCAATATATCCTCTATCCTCAGGCCCAGGACGTCCTCGAGGGTCGCCCCCTTCGAGATGAGGCCGAGGGCATAGAGCTTCCTGATGAGCTCCCTCTCCCCCTTGGCCCTCTCCGCCGGTTCCAGGGAGAGCATCTCCCTGGCGATCCGCCGGTACTTCCTGAGCATCGTCCTATGACGCCAGAGCTCTCTCTTATTCCTCAGCCCATAGGTCCCTATGAGCCTCAGCTCCTCCCTCAGGCGCTCCTCGTCATAAGGCCTCTTGGGGGTCTTGTACTTCTTATGCTTCTTCTTCGGGTCCCCCATCCTCCTCCCTCCCCTTAACGGCCTCTCCGCTTCCTGCTCACGCCGACGGCCTTCCCCGTCCTCCCCGTCGTCCTCGTCCTCTGCCCCCGCACCTTCAGGCCCTGGGCGTGGCGCACACCCTTCCAGCTCCGGATCTCCTTCATCAGATCTATATCGGCCTTAACACGGAGGTCAAGGTCAGGCCCTATGAGGAGCAGGTCCCTCCCCGTCTGCGGGTCCCTCCTCCTGTTGAGCAGCCAGGTCGGTATCCCATGACCGAGAGGGTCGCTGAGTACCTCCTCGATCTTCCTGAGCTCCCCGTCGGAGAGCTCCCCGAGGCGGGCCTCAGGGTCTATCCCAGCGGCCTTGACTATAGCGTGACCTAGGCGTATCCCCACGCCCTTTATGCCCTTGAGGGCGTAGGGGACCTTCTTCGTCCCATCCAGCCCGGTCCCGGCAAGCCTCACGACGTACCTGATCTCTCTGGGCACGGCGACTTCTCCCCAATCTCTAAAGGAGTGGCAGATTTAAACATTATTGCGAGGAAGTAGATAAGTCTGCTGTTTCCTCATAAAGAAGTGGGAGGCCTCTCTGCTCTATTCGAGGCTGTAGAGTCTCCGTGCGTTCTCTCCCAGCACCCTCCTGAGGTCCTCCTCCACCAGTCCTGCCGCCCTCGTCTTCTCGAGTTCCCAGGAGGGATGTCCACAGGGTATGTCGTCACCGTAGAGGACCCGGTCCCTGCCGACACGTTCCACGGCCTCCTTTATCTTCGTGTGCATGGGCATCCCGCTCGTCTCAAGGTAGATGTTTGGGTTCCTCTCCGCGACCTCTATAGCTCCATTTATGTAGACGACGTGTCCATGCCCCATGTGGAGGAGGACCATCTTCACTTGAGGGAACTCCCTCGCCAGGGGCTCGAAACTCCATGGCAGGCTGAAGGGGGGGTGGCCACAGTGAAATTGGATGGGGACATCGAACTCCTCGGCGACCTCCACCACGGGGTGCACGATCGGGTCGTGGGGGAGGTAGCCGTCGAAGAGGGGGTGGAGTTTCACTCCCACGAAGTTCTCCTTCTGTAGATATCTGCGCAGTACTTGACAGCAATCTCTCTCCTTGGGGTTCACCCAGACGTTTGCCAGGAGATCCTTAGAGCCACGGACTGCCCTTTCAACAGCGGCGTTGTCCTTGCTCATTATTATGCATCGGGCGTAGTTGTATTTCTTCATAAGCCTCCTCAACCTCTCGGGCGACATCTCCACGCCGAAGAGGGGGTCCCTAAGACGTATGTGGGCGTGGGCGTCGACGATGTAATACTTCTCCCACCAGTCCATGCTCCTCCTCACCTCCTGTAGGATATGATCCTGTTCTTTACCGATTCCCTATAGCTCTGGATGCCTGGATAGGCCTTTAGGGTCGCTATCGATAGGATGGGGGTGCTGATGTAGGTGATAAGCCTCGTGGGGCTGGGGAGGACGAAGTAGATAAGCCAAGTGATCATGCTCTGATAGCCGAGGAGGTATAGGTAGACTGGGGCGTAGGCGAGGCAGTTGACCGCGGCCCCGACGATCGTAGCCGCTACAATACGAACAACGGTCACCCTATTCAGGTCCCTTGGCTCCCCCGCGACGAGCCCACAGGCCAGTCCACTCGCTAATTTGCAGAAGGGGGTGAAGGGCGCCCAGATGGGGCACTCAAGGAGATCCACGATCATACCTCCGATTCCGCCGGCGATCCCCCCGATCAGCCCCCCGAAGAGGATGGAGGCCGTCCACATCACCGTGTTCCCCAGGTGGGTGATCCCGCCAAAGGGGAGCGGAATTGCCCACATCGTTGTCACGGCCATCAGGGCGCTGAAGATGGATATGAGAGCGAAGTCCCTCACGTCAAGGGTCTTAACCCTTAACACGGCATCCTCGATCAACCCCAACCTTAACACCTCTACTATAGTTTCAATTATACTATAGCCATAACTATAATAAACTTTCGGCTACCTCCCTTAGATTTATATCAGTCCAAGGAACTCGAAGATTTGGGATATGTAATGGTTCTCCCCGAGGAGCTTCTGAGGACCTATAGAAGACAGCGCTATCAGCTGGCAGGGACCCATAGTGCGGTGAAGACTTGCCACTGGACGAGGGAGAGTCTGAGGACGGGGGAGAGGAGGTTCTGCTATAAGCAGAAGTTCTATGGGATCAGGACGTTGAGGTGCCTCCAGATGACGCCGAGCCTTGGGAGGTGCCTCCAGAGGTGCCTCTTCTGCTGGAGGGCGACGCCGAGCGACCTCGGGGTGGACTGGGACCAGACCCGCTTCGAGGAGGGAGAGGCCGAGGACCCCGCCTACATCGTGGAGCAGTCCATCGAGGCCCACCGCAGGGCCATCTCCGGCTTCAAGGGCAACCCCAGGGTGGACCCCCGACTGGTGGAGCTGGCGATGAACCCGGTCCACGCGGCGGTGAGCCTCGAGGGGGAGCCGACCCTCTACCCCTACATCGGCGACCTCATCGGGGAGTTCTTCAGACACGGCTTCAAGACCGTCTTCCTCGTCACCAACGGCCTCCGACCAGACGTCCTCGCGGACCTGAGTCACGAGCCCTCACAGCTCTACGTGAGCGTCTCAGCCCCCGATGAAGAGACCTATAAGAGGGTCTGCAGGCCCCTCGTCCCCGATGGGTGGAGGAGGCTGAACGAGACCCTGGAGCTCCTCGAGAGCTTCGAGGCACCGACGGTGCTGAGGCACACCCTGGTGAGGGGACTGAACCTGAAGGACCCAGAGGGATATGCACGCCTCATAGCGAAGGCGAACCCGACCTATGTGGAGCCGAAGGCCGCGATGGCCGTGGGCTTCTACAGAATGAGGCTCACCTACGAGGATATGCCCACACACCAGGAGATCAGGGCCTTCGCAGAGGCACTCGCCAGGGAGACTGGATACCACATCTTAGACGAGTCGGAGCCCTCTGAGATCGTCCTCCTCAGCCGCCTGAAGAGGCCCAGGAGGTTTGAGTGAGACTCTGAAGATGGCGGAAGCCCCCTGAGGATCACTCTGCCTCTCCATTAGTCAGTGGGTGTTCAAGGAGACCACGGGTACCTTCTCAGGGGCACGCGCCCTCACTCGGAAGAGGAGGCCCAGGAGGGATAGGATGGCGCCGCTGAGGTAGAACATCAACTCGACCAGGAACCTCGTCGGGTCCCCGAAGAAGCTCGTCAGGTAGCGCCCGAGGCTAGTGTAGGAAGTGGCCAGCCCGATCAGCAGCATGATGATCCCTGGGGTGAGTAAGGCTGAGCTGAAGGCGGTCTCCGGCAGCTCCTCCTTGAGGCTGTGCTCCCTCACCTCTCTTGGGACTATGGAGGGGAAGGCACTCGCCGTCGCCCTTATGAGCGGTGGGGTGATCAGCAGGACGAAGGGGAGCATGGTCACGAACCACCAGATGGTAAGCCCCACGATGAGGAAGGCGAGGGCCCCGGGAGGCAGGTTAGTGAGCTGGTTCATGTAGAGGACCTTGTAGCAGAGGATATAGAGGGCGGCGACGATGAAGTTGGCCAGGGTGAGGGTGAGGTTGGAGGCTAGGATGAACCGTGTCCAGCTGAACCTGTTACTCACTATCCGGCCGAAGAGGTAGAAGCCGAGGAAGTTACCCGGGACGGCCGCGATGAGGCTGCCGGGGTATAGGTAGCCGTGCTTCACAGAGTCGGCGATAAGCGTCCCAATCGCCGCCCCCACAGCCGCCGGCAGGGGCCCGAAGATGGTGGCGAAGAAGGAGGGGATGACAACGGCTGGTCGGAACTGGCCAAAGCCCCAAGGGGAGGGGATATAGGCGGTGGTGTAGCACCCCACGGCATAGAGGGCCGCACAGATGGCCGTGGCGACGACACCCAGGCTCCTCCTACCATACTCAACCATCACCGATCATTTGATCGCAAAACAGAGAGGCTAAAATAAGGTTTATCTATGAAATCTTTATAGATCTTTAAAGAATCTCCTGGACCCTCAGGATCTGATCCGGCCCGATGAGGTCAGCGATATCTATGGAGTCCCGCCCAATCTCTCTCATATAGGAGAAGATGGAGGTCAGAGCCGAGTTCCGTAGGAGACCCGACTCTGTCATCACCCTTGTGAGGATGTTCAACAACCGGGTCAGTCGCTTGTATCCTTCCCGCACCTCCCTCAATACTTTAAGCTCCTGTGCAAGGAAGCCCTCGATGGCCCTCTCCAACATCCCCTCGAGGACCTCAAAGACTTGATCCAATGTCGCCCTGATTTTCCCGTCGAGGTCTAACCCCGAGACGTTGAGGAGTTCCTGGGCCATGCCTGTTATGTGGTCGGCGATCGACTCCAACAGGGCTGCGACGAGGCGGTAGTCAAGGCAGTCCAGGGGTGTGATCTCGAAGCTCTCGGCGATCTTAGGCCGCTGCACGGCGCTCCTCAGGAGGCGTACTAGGAGGAAGTAGATGCGGTCCACCTCGTCGTCGCGCCTTATCACCGTCCTCGCCAGGTCCTGATCCGCCTCCAGCAGTATGGTCTTTATATCTCTCAACATGCTCAGGGCTATAACCTTCTCCCTCTCGATGAGGCTATGGGGGTTGACGAGGGATGCGTCTATGAGACACTGGGCCTTGATCATCCCCGCGGTCTCCTCCAATATCTCAAGGCCGATCAGGTTCTGAATCGCGTCCTTTATCCTCGCCCTATCTGAGGAGTCTATCCTCCTCTCCGCCTCCACTTGGATGTAGTCATAGCCCAGGAGGTATGCGCCTATTATTCCCCACTCGATATATTGGACATCCTCAAGGGGGTACCTTATGACCACTACCTGGGGACCCCTCTCCTCCTTGGGATGGGGATCCAGCAGCAGACAGCCATCCCTCCTCTCCTCGATGGCGATGAAGGAACCCTTCGAGATCCCGTGCCGACTCGCCCAGCTCTTGGGAAGCGAGACCAACAGAGTCCCCCCACCAGTCTCCTGAACCTTCCGAATCTCCATCCTATCACCTCACGAACTCGCCCAGCGATGAATCAAAGCACCAACGTTTATGTGAAGGAAATGGGCCCAAAATAACGTTTCTATCCCCCTCAACGGAGCAACTCTCCCACCAAAGCAGATGCGCAGAGCAGCTTCAAACCCCCCAACCGCTGGACAAGGAGAGACAGAATATGAAAATTCTTAAAACCAGGCTTTGGTCTTACAAATGAAAGGGGCGGCCGTAGTCTAGCCTGGACCAGGATACCGGCCTTCCACGCCGACGACCCGGGTTCAAATCCCGGCGGCCGCACCACCCCTTTTCACAGTAAATTTCGGAGGGGGGAAGGGTCATCTCCTCTTTAACCTGAAGTGAAGAACGCGAGCAGGCATATGAGAAGGATCAGGACGATCATTAGTAGCAGGTAGAGGCAATAGTTGAAGTGGCCAATAAAGCTATTATGAAGCCTAATATGTCTTATTGATTTAATCTCAATTCTCCCTGTTGAG
The DNA here is from genome assembly GCA_003601775.1 of Candidatus Bathyarchaeota archaeon. GTDB lineage: Archaea > Thermoproteota > Bathyarchaeia > TCS64 > PIYN01 > PIYN01. The sequence continues at coordinate 34,809 of PIYN01000008.1, read as the reverse complement.
CTCTTCAGGGGAATCGGATATGGCTAACGAGATTTTATTGATGTTAAGGGTCTTGGGTAGATGATGCGGTGTGGGGCTCTCGTTATTGGTCCTGGCTCATTCTTTGAATAGGAAGTTTTTACTACCCTTGGTCTCTTTCTTCAGTTGGAATGGTGAAGGTTGAGATTATCGGGGTTGAGGGGTTTCCTATCGTTGAGGCGGGGGATGATGTGGCTTCTCTGATATTGGAGGCTGTGAGGGCGCAGGGTTTGTCGATCGAGGAGGGGGATGTCATCGTTGTTTCGCATATCATCGTCTCCCGTGCCGAGGGGAGGACGGTTGACCTGAGGAAGGTCAGGCCCTCGAAGGTTGCTGAGAACATCGCCTCCTTCACGAAGAAGGATCCGAGGTTGGTGGAGGTGATACTGAGGGACTCGAGGGCCATCAGACGCATGGGCCCTCGCCTACTCATCACGGAGACGAGGCAGGGGTTCGTCTGCGCAAATTGTGGCGTCGATAAGTCGAATGTTCCGGGGGAGGATGTTGTGGCGCTTCTTCCTGAGGATCCCGACGCCTCCGCGAGGAGGATCAAGGAACGCATATGCTCGCTCACAGGCAAGGAGGTAGCGGTCATTATCTGTGACACCCATGGTCGCGCCCATAGGATGGGGGAGGTGAACGTCGCCATCGGGCTCCATGGGCTCAGCGCCATCAGGGATAGGCGTGGGGAGCGGGACCTCTTCGGGTATAGGTTGAGGGTTAAGCAGACGGCCATCGCCGATGAACTCGCCTCGGCGGCAGAACTCGTCATCGGGCAGGCCGATGAGGGGATCCCGGTGGCGATTATACGTGGCTATCATTATCCCAGGTCTGAGACCTCTACTGCGAAGGACCTGGTGAGGCCGCGGGAGAGGGACCTCTTCCTCTAATCCTTTGATAGCAAAGTAGGGTGGGCTGGGACTCTGCGGATGTACGCCTCATAGAGGAGGTATCCGACACCCACCGTTATCGCCCCTTGAATCGCGTTGAATACCCCTATCATCGGTAGCAGGGCGATCACAACGTTATATGGAAGTCCATAATAGATCGGGAGGATTACCAGGTTCATCGCGCTCATCGTGGCGATCCGGAGTGCGATGCCGATGAGGGCGGAGATGATCTTTCTGTATCGTCTCGTTAGGTATAGACCTGCCGCGATACCCAGGACCGTGGAGAACTCAGCCACTGCCTTCATGGTGGCGCCCACGAGGTCGCCGCTGCGGGCAAGGATGGCGAGGCAGGCGATGAGGGAGGTGGCGGCCCCGGAGGGTAGGCCGTAGAGCAGTAGTGAGAGGGCGATGGGGACGCCGGTGAAGTCGAACTTGAGGAAGGGGAGCCATGGGAAGGGGATCTTCAGACCCGAGAATTTGAGGGTATAGTCGAAGACCACGACAAGGGCTGCGAGGATCGAGGTACCTGCGATCTGCGTCGTCCGTCTCCCCTCGCCGCCCATGATTGATACCACCCTCCCTGTGGTCTCATTGGAAGGTTTTTAGCGATGTTTTTAAGATTTTGCATTTCAATTCAAAGAGAAGTTTTGATAAGCGGTTTCCTATCTGCTGTTACAGGGGTCGGAGTTCCCCTCTACTTGGTCTGATTGTATGTTTTGAGAAGGAGATGGTGTAAGAGCCTAAAAAGGTTAAATCCATCTTCCTTTTCATTCTATCGATGGCAGTACGCGTCGAGGGATTTAGATGAGGTTAGAGGTGAAGGAGGTCACGTTGATGGCCGTCTTGGCCGCAGTCTACGCCCTTGGTAATTTTCTGCCTGGATTCCCGATGATAGGGGCTCAAGGTACTATCCCAATAGTCAGAGCGTTGGAGATGGGTTATGGCCTCATCCTTGGACCGGTCCTCGGCCCCCTGACCGCCTTCCTTGGGGCCATCGTCGGTAAGACCTTGGCTGGTGGGGGTTTCGGGATGTTCTTCACCCCCCTTGCCTTGGTCTCGGCCTTTGTGGCGGCGGCGCTGGGCAGACGCTATGTCTTCGGGGTCAGGGGTTGGATGCTGGCTGCCGCGGTCTTGGCTATCTTGATAGCAGGTTGGTATTGGATGCGGATGGGCCGTGATCCTGCGTATTACCCTGTCCTACACCTCTTGGGCCTTGCCATAGTCCTTCTCTTCAGGGGGAGGATCGCGGATTATATTCAGAACGGGGATAAGGGGAGGCTTTCCCTGGGGGTGGCGCTCTGCAGTTTCCCGGCCACGATGGCCGGGCATATGCTCGGTAATCTCATCTTCATCTTCCTCGTCAACCCACCTCCCCTCTTCTTCATAGGCATCCTCCCGGTCTCCGCGGTCGAGAGGACCCTCCTCACGATTCTATCAACGGTGATCGCCACCCCCCTGATCCTCGTCGTGCGGACCCTCTTCCCAGATCTCATGGAGGAGTCGTAGCGCCGATTCAGGCTCTTCCACCCCCTTTTAGGAGCATGCCCCCGGTTACCATTCCCTCCAGTTTAACTGCGTTTCAATCTGGTGTGTCAGGTTCCTCTACGGTTGGCCTGAACCATAGTTCTCTCGCCTCTCCCACGAGGAATACAGAGCCCACGACGATCACCATGTCCCCTTGGCCGACCAGTTCCATCGCCCTCCGGACGGCCTCCTTCACGTCCGGCACTATCTCATAGGGCTTGAGTTGCTTCTTCACCTCCTCGGCGATGCGGGATGGCTTGGCCGCTCGCCCCATGACCTTGTGCGCCGTTATCACGAAGAGATCCGCCACCTGCGCGAACTGCTCGATCATAGCGGGGATGTTCTTATCGGAGGAGATGCTCACGACGGCGATCAACCTGTCGTAGGTGAACTCCTTCAGCAGAGCCTCCTTCACGGCCTTAGCCGCCTCGGCGTCCTTCGCACAGTCCAGCACAACTAACGGGTGCCTCTGCACTATCTCCAGCCTCCCTGGCCATCTCACCCTCCTCAGCCCCTCCTCTATCGCCCCCCTCGATATAGTGATGCCGTGGAACCTCAACGCCTCGACCGCCCCGACGGCGCAGGCCGCGTTCAGCAGCTGATGATCCCCGATTAGGGGGATGAATAGCTCGTCGAAGTCGTTCACCAGACCCTTCAGCTGGAAGCTCTGCCCCTCGAGGCTTGAGTGCAGCTTCTTGAACCTTATGTCCCTGCCGACCCGGAACATCCTAGAGTGCTTCTCCCTGCAGACCTCCTTGAATAGGTTGTAGACTTCGTCGTTCTTTGTAGCCGTTATGAGGACCCCGCCTTCTTTGATGATCCCCGCCTTCTTCTCGGCGATCTCGAGGACGGTCTTCCCCAGGACCTCTGTGTGCTCAAGGCTGACGTTCGTTATCACGGAGACGAGGGAGTGGATAACATTCGTGGCGTCGAGTTTCCCTCCCATCCCCACCTCTACGGAGGCGAAGTCCACTCCCTGCTCGGCGAAGTACTTGAAGGCGATGGCTGTGACGACCTCGAAGAAGGTGGGGTGCCTAAGTCCTGGGGTCCTCACCATCTCCCCTATGACGGGCTTGATCTCCTCGACGATCCTGACAACATCTCCAGGTGGGATCTGCCTTCCATTAACGACTATGCGCTCGGTGAAGCTTGAGAGGTGGGGTGAGGTGAACCTCCCGACCTTGTAGCCCTCGGCCTGGAGGATCGATGCCACCATGGCCGTTGTGGAGCCCTTTCCGTTTGTGCCCGTCACGTGGACGGATTTGAACCTCTCGTGGGGGTCGCCGATCCGACTCAGGAGATAACGTATGTTCTTTAGTCCCGGCTTGGAGCCGAACCTCCTGAGGCCGAACAACCACTTTAACGTTTCCTTGTAGGTTCTCTCCATCCCTTCGGGTCGACCCCTTTCGTTAAACCTCGTCTAAACGTGGGATGATATAATACCCTTATAGTTAACCCATCGATGGACCCTCTTAAGGGCCTCCTCCCTTAGGTACCAGGGGCTTGATGTAGTCTCTTCCTTTCAACCTCGCGCTCCCTATGAGGACTCGTTGATAGGGCTCCCCGCCCCCCGTCTCGACCCGCTCGATGAGTCCCTTGAACTTAGCCCGCTCGCCCTCCTGGAGTACATCGGTGTATAGTCCCTCATAGGAGACGACCTCCCTGATGTCCAGGTCCTTCCATCCCTCTGTCTCCACTTCTCCCACCCTGTATATGGATGGAAGGAAGATCGCCTCTCTTGTGGAGGTGATGGTGCAGCTCCCCTTCGCGATGCCGAGGGGTGTGTACCGCCTCTCTCCGTACTCCTCCCTGATCTCCTCGTCAAGCCTGATGGGGTGGATGGAGAAGTACCTGTCGCCGAAGTAGCCGTAGTTCCACCTCCGCTCGAGGAAGAGTCGAGCCTCCTCTCGTCTCAGGGGGAACCTCCTCATCCTCTCCTCTATCCATTTCTCCGCCCTCCCCGGCGTCAACCCCCTGATGGGTGTGTTCCCCTCCCTCCTCGCCTCTATCAAGGCCTCCTTCACCCTCTGGGAGGCCGCTGTCCCCAGGATCGTGAGGTCTATGTCCGAGAAGCGGGGGTTATGGGTCCCCAGGAGGATGGAGCCCGTCACGCCGAAGCTCCTCGCGGGGACGCCTGAGAGGTCTGAGAGGAGTTCGACGAGGCATCTCACCTCCTCCTCGAGTTCGTCTCCCCCACCCCTCAGGATCTCTTGGAGGCGGTCCTCTGGGATGTAGTACCTCCTCACCCTCTCCCTCGGGACTATCGAGATCGTTATGTTTCGGATGGGGCAGTGGAAGAGGTACTGGGGGTAGTGCTCCCTGAGGATCTTGAAGGTCTCCTCGACTTGGGTCACGTGGTAGTAGGAGAGGGTTCGCTGATATTGGACCCCGCCCCTCGACCACTTCCCCCCCGGCCTCGGCACGTACTTCAGGTAGGCCGTGTAGCCCCATGGGGGGTGGAGGTATCCGATGAGGCAGAAGAGGAGGCCCTCCACGGTCTCGACGTAGTCCCGATCCTTCGGCCTCCTCACGGCCCCTCCCGCCTAAAGCCTTGAGAGGAAGGCCTCCAGCTCGTCCTCCGCGTTGTCGGCCCTAAGGAAGATGGGGACGTTCTCCATCCCCGTGGCGATGAAGCTGGAGAGGAGCCACTCTCCTGGGGCGAACTCGAGGGTCCTCTCGAGGATCCCCTCGTCGATCATGAAGGTGCTGCTGATGAGGCTGCGGTCGTAGGGCCTGGGGAGGGTTCCGATGAAGTAGGTGTGGAGCTGCTGTAGGGCGTTGGTGTTGAGGTAGGCGAGGCGCTGGGTCGCGACGCACCCTCCGAGGCCGTACTTCCTCCCCTGCCTCAGGAGGGTCTCGACCTGCTTGGAGCACCTGCGGTCGACCCCGCTGCTCTGCATGTCGGGTATGAACTCCTGTGCCTCGTCGAAGACGAAGAGGATGTAGGGCTTCACCTGGAAGCGCCTCTTCCTCCTCGCGAGCATCACCCTCGTGAGCTGTATGACGAGCTCCTTGATGGTGACCGCGTCGGCTATCGAGATGCAGATGAGGCGCTCCTCCCCCTCCAGGAGGTCCAGTATCTGCTCCACGCTGTAGCCGCCCCTCCTCTCAGCCTTCTCCTTCCTGCTCATCTTTATGACCTCGAGGAGGGAGGACCTGGTCGTCGCCCAGGAGTAGAGGCCGCTCTTCTCCGAGACCCTGAACTGATTCACGGCCTCGGTCGCCACCCCATCGATGTACCTCACGAAGGCCTCGTCCACCCTCATATCCTCCGTGAGGCCGTGTTCCTCCATGTACCCCAAGATTGCCCTCTCTATGACGTTTATGGCGTCGAGGTAGTGCGGCCTATCCGAGCTCTGCCCTCTCTGGGCCTTCAGCTGGCTGAGGAAGTCGCCGTATGTGGGGACGACGTACCTGGGCTTTGTGTAGAACCCGACCCGCCCCTCCTCGAGGAGGAGCTCATAGCCCTTGAGGGCACGTTTGTCGTCCTCGTATCTCCTCGGCTTCACAGTGGTGTTGAAGAGCTGCTCGGCTGACTCGACCCTGTTCTCGAGGATGACCTTCGATGGGATGCTGGGGTCCGTGAGGATGTCGAGGAGGAGGAAGGGGTACTCGCAGCTGATGTCGAAGAGGACGACCTTTATGTCGGGGGTGTGGTAGAGGATCCTCCTCAGGATGTTGCTTAGCAGGTTGCTCTTCCCCCCTCCCGTGAAGGCGAAGACGCCGAAGTGGTAGCGGACGAGGTTCTCGAAGTCTATGAAGAGAGGTATCCTCGACTCCTCCGCCTCGAACATCTTGATAACGCCGAGTCGGGGGTTGCCCCTCGCCTCCTCGGTCAGCTCCTCCATCCTGATCCCGAGCTTCTCGATGATGCTCTTGTTGTACATCAGGTGGATCATCCTCTCGTTGAGGATGTGGGCCTCGCTCGCCGGGATGGGGTAGGAGAACCCCTTCCTGAACTCGGGCTCCTCCCTATCGGGGTAGATGATGAGGTCGTAGTTGATGGGGACGGCCGTCATCTCGATCATCATCACCGAGGAGTCCTCCCTCCGCCAGTCGCTCTCGGACTGCTGTATGATCTCGAACTGCATCGGGTAGTAGCTCTGGTCGGAGAGGCCGCTCAGCCCATAGTGGATGGGCCAGACCCTGGAGACCTCCATCAGGGTGTACCTCTCCCCGCCCTCCCGAGTCCTCGGCTTGAAGTTCTTGACGGCGACGAGCATCCCCTCCTCCAGCAGCCCCATCAGGTCCGGGTGGTACTCCACCTTTATGAGGCACCTGCACTGGGCAGCCGTCCCCGTCGTCTGGGTCGCCTCCCCCAGCCCCCTCCGGGCGGGTACCACGGCGGAGAGCCTTCCATGGAACCTCCCGCCGAAGTCCGTGAAGAACCTCTCATCCTCTCCTCGCTGCTTCAAACAGACTCCTCCTCTCCCTGAAGCTTCCCATATAGAACAGGAACTCCTTCAATTTACGGTTATTGAGGATCCAGTTCCTTGTCCCGTCGACGATCCTCTTGAAGTAGCCGTAGTTCCACTTAGCGATCTTATCGGCTATGAAGAGGGGCTTGTTGTGGCCGAAGACCTCTGGGATGCTGGGACAGACCATGGAGCTGAGGATCACCATCACGAGGTTCTGAAGGGGGTTCCTCACGGAGTTGTCCCGGTAGAGGATGACCTCCACGGGCTCCTTCGCGCCGCTGAACTCGTTCCAGAACCGCACCAGCGTCTCCTCGGCGAGGTCAAACTCCGGGTAGATGAGGCGGTCCATGAGGAGGACGTTGCTCCGGAGCCTTGGGTTGGACTCGGCCTGGGAGAGCTGGATGTAGCTCTTCAGGAAGAGCCTCTCCAAGCTGATCTTGTTCCTCCTCGCCCCCTTGACGTAGCCCTTCCTCCGCCCCCTGTCTGGGATGAGGGTCTTGAAGCAGGAGTCGTACTCCACGAGGCTCCAGGGGACGGAGATGGACTCCGCCCTGCTCATCGAGACGACCTGGAGGATCATCCGATCGGTGTTCGGGAGCGCCTCCAGGTTCCGTGGCTTAATCTCACCCTTGAGGAGCCCCTCATTCGCCATGATGGGAAGGAACTGGCGCTTGAAGTCCCTCGCCGCCGTGTCCTTGGTCAGGCCTATGAGGAGGACCCTCCGCCTCCAGCACTCCTCAACGATCATCTGGAGGCAGAAGAGGGTGAGGAAGGAGAGGTCCAGGGTGGTCAGCCACTTCATCCTCCCACCGCTCTTGATCCTCATCACAGGGCCCTTCTCTCCCTCTCCCCCTCGGTAGGAGAAGAGTCGCTCCCCTATTACCTCAACGGCCCTCCTCAGCCTCCTCCACGTCGTCCTATACCTCGGCTTCAGGCTGTAGAAGATCCCCCTCCGATCTAGGTACCTCCTGAGGATCTTAGAGCTCTTCAGGTACCTCTCGACCCTGGAGACACGGTCAAGCTCCTCTATTCCAAGTCTCTCGCAGATCCCCCTGAGGTCCAGGGGTCCCTCCCCCTCGAGGAGGTGGATGATGGCGTAGGGGAGGTAGTCCCCCCTGGGAGGGGGGAGGTTCAGCTCCTCGTTCACCACGTAGTACCTCCCGTAGGCCAGGTCCCTCTCGTCTATCTTCACCCCCTCCACCTCGAAGCCGAGGAGGGAGGAGGACCTCTTCCAGATGGAGGGCTTCGAGGTATCGTAGAGGAGGCTCGTCCTCTCGCCTGAGAGGGAGCGGTCCATGAAGAGGACCTTCACCCTCCTACTGGGGTCCGTGATCAGCCTGTAGGCGAGGTAGTACTCCGCGAAGGTCATCATTGAGTTGGCGATCATGGAGTTGTCGACGAACCACTGGTCGGCGAGGGGATGGGAGACGGGGGTCCCCTCGGGGTCGAAGCTGAAGTAGGTCTGGTCGACCTCGGGGATCTCGTTGATGAAGAGGGGGACGACCGTCGAGATGCTAACCCCCTTATCCAAGAAGTTATCCTCGTACTCTATCTCAGGGGGACCATCTGCCCGAAACCTTATGGTCCCCATCGAGGCGTAGGCCCCTCCGAAGAAGATGACGAGGTCCATCAAGGGGGATGAGTACCTCGTCCCATCGATCCCGGCGAAGCGCACCTCCTCGCCCCCAAAGAACTTGAGGGCCGTCTCATAGGCCTCTGCCGTGCTGAAGTTCGAGACGATGAGATGACGTAGCACCCCATCGTAGAGGGCGTTGACCCGGCTTAAGCGAAGCGAGTAGTCGGAGATCCTCTCAGCCGCCCTCGCCCTGAGGCCCTCGCAGACCGCCTTGAGGCTCGGTGGTAAAGAGGAAGGCTCTGAGGGGGAGCCACTATCGGCAGGCATCTAATCTTCCTTATCTCTTTAACACAATCATAAAGATATAAGTGACGTGCAGAGACGAGAACCAGATTGTCCTGTAGACAGACCTATGCGTTCTTCCACAAACCTCTTTAGTAAGTTTATTCATTTTCTAACAAAAGCGATGACTGATTGGGTGTAGTGATATGACGGAAGAGAGTGGAGAGGAACAGAAGGGAGAAATGAGGAAGAATAGGGGCGAGCCTCTCGTCCCTGGCCTGGAGCTCCTCAAGTGGATCTGCCTCACGTCGGGGATTGTAGGGTTCATCACCTGGCTCGGCGACATAGTATACTGGAGCACCAAGGGCTACTCCATCCACCCAGTCTTCGAGGCGACGGCTGGAGGGATCCCCTATGTACTCCTCCTCTTCGCCGGGCTCCTCATCCTGGGGTGTGGGGCCTCGGCGTATGAGAAGTACCTGGAATCCACGTCAGGGACTCTGGAACTGGACTCCCGCCTTGATGAGATGGAGAAGGTCATGTCAAAGATACATGAAAGCCTCTTCAAGACGACGAAGAAGATGGCCGAAGACCTGAAGGAGGCGCGGAGGCTGAACGAGGAGCTCAGAGCCCAGGTCGAGGCCCTGACCAGAGAGAGGGATAGGCTGAACGCCAGGCTGAAGAGGATGCAGGAGAGGTTGGAACATGCGCTGGCACCGGATCTGAGGGAGGTGAAGGGCATAGGACCGACGATGGCCGAGAGGCTTAAGGAGTTGGGCCTGGAGAAGGTCCCGGATCTCCTGAAGATATCGCCGGAGGACCTGAGCACGAAGCTGGGGATCTCCCCCAAGATCGTGAGTAAGTGGTTCGAGGAGGCCATGAGGCTCTCGAGGGAGAGATCTGCAGGATCTGAGTAATCGAAGAGCTTGAGGACAGAGTGGAATATAGTAGTCCAGAGGGGACAGGTTAACTATAAATATCTTGTCTTAGAGTATCACCTGTTCGGAGGACTTATTTTGAGCATCTTAGTGGAGAATATCTCCTTTGAGAGCGAAGGGTACAGGCTCCTTGGCAGGATCTACAGGCCCAGGGCTGAGGGGAGGTTCCCCGCCGTCGTTCTCTGCCACGGCTACCCTGGCGATAATAAGAACATGGACCTGGCGGAGGAACTCGCCTTCAACAACGTAGTCTCCCTCGTCTTCTACTACCGAGGTGCTTGGGGTAGTGAGGGAACCTTTAGCCTGAGAGGGCTGGACCCTTCCACGCGAGACGCGATCAAGTTTCTCGCCTCACAGCCCTTCGTCGACCCTGAGAGGCTTGGCTTGATCGGGTACTCGATGGGTGCTGTCCCCACAGCGAAGAGGCTGAGCGAGGATCCAAGGCTGAAGGTCGGGGTCTTCATAAGTCCCGCCGCCGACCTAAGACCCCTTGCGAGCGAGAGGGTCCTGGAGACGATCGTGCCCGTCTTCCTCAATATGGGTAAGGGTAAGTTAAGGGGACTCAGCGCCGATCTCCTCAGGTCGGAGCTGCCATGGGTCCTCGCAAACCTCAACCCGGTCGAGGTCATCAGGGATGTGAGAGTCCCCATCATGGTCGTGGCGGGCTCCAAGGATAACTTGACCCCACCTGAGACCTGTAGAGCCCTCTACGAGGCCGTTAGTGGGCCGAAGAAGTGGATTCTGATAGAGGGCGCAGACCACGACTATATGGAGCATAGGATACCCCTCATCAACTCCGTCCTACAGTGGCTGAAGGACCATCTCTGAGCCCTATATGCGCCAAGTTGGAGAACCTGGGTATTATCTTAGGGTTCTGTCAGGTAGCGTTCTCCTCGTAATGACAGCCAAACTTTTAAGTCTCCTTATAACTGTATTATATTACTACCAGGAGTTGGAGCACTCTTGTGCGGTATATTTGGATGCATCCTTAAGTCAGGTAATGCGGCTCCCATCATCCATCAGGGGTTGAAGAGGCTCGAGTACCGGGGCTACGACTCCGCGGGTCAGGCGACTATCCATCGTGGCAAGTTGTATGTGAAGAAGGATCGGGGGAAGATCGATGAGATACACGAGCTCCTGAACTTCGATGACATGCCCGGCAGGATCGGTATAGGACATACGAGGTGGGCGACTCATGGGGCTCCCTCGCGGGAGAACGCCCACCCCTTCGTGGACTGCAGAGGGGAGATCGCCATCGCTCACAACGGCATCATCGAGAACTTCTACCAGCTCAGGGAGGAGCTCATAGAGAAGGGACATAAGTTCACCTCCCGGACGGATAGCGAGGTCATCGTCCACCTCATCGAGGAGAATATGAAGAAGGGCCTCCCCTTCACCGTCGCCGCGAGGGAGGCGGCGAAGAGGCTTGAGGGCGCCTACGCGGTGGTCGCCATCTGCACAAAGGAGCCCGACAAGATCATCTGCCTTCGGAAGGAGAGCCCCCTGGTTATAGGGGTGGGTAAGGAGGCGATCTACTGCGCCTCTGACATACCCGCCTTCCTCCCCCTGACGAATAGGGCTGTGGTCCTCCAGAATGGGGAGTGTGCCATCATCCGTGAGGACGGCTATGAGATCAGGAGGCTGGAGGACTGGGAGGTCGTCGAGAGGAAGCCCAGCGTCTTCCCCTGGACCCCTGAGATGGCCGAGAAGACGGGTTATCCCCACTTCATGTTGAAGGAGATACACGAGCAGCCGCAGAGCCTTAGGAACTCCCTCAGGGTCCAGGAGATGTACCTCGACCTCATGGCCACCTTCATGGACAGGGCCAAGTCGATCTACCTGGTGGCCTGCGGCACCTCCTACCACGCCTGCCTCGCGGCCTCCTACGTCTTCTCCAAGGTCGCTGGGGTCCATGTGATACCTGTGATCGCCTCGGAGTTCATACAGCGGTATGGAGAGGCCTTGGACATCGACACCCTCGTCCTCGCCGTCAGCCAGTCCGGCGAGACACTGGATACCCTATCGGCAGTTATGTACGCAAGGAACAAGGCGGCCACGATCCTGGGCCTGACCAACGTGATAGGTTCAACGCTCACTCGGGTCTCAAGGGTCTACCTCTGCCAGCAGTCTGGTCCGGAGATCGGGGTAGCGGCGACGAAGACCTATACCTCTCAGTTGGCGGTCTTGACGCACCTGGCGATAAAGCTTGGCTTGAAGCGGGGCAAGATAACCAAGGCGAGGGCTGAGGAGCTCTTGAGGGAGCTCCGTGCCATGCCGAGGAAGATCGGGGAGTTCTTGGATAAGCAGGAGCGGAGGGTTAGGGAGCTCGCCATCAAGTATAAGGATAAGAGCTGCTTCCTGTTCCTTGGGCGTGGGGTGAGCACCGCAACGGCCGCTGAGGGGAACCTGAAGCTACTGGAGATCACCTACATCCCCTCGATAACCTATCCTGCCGGTGAGAGTAAGCATGGCCCCATCAGCCTCATCTACAAGGGCTTCCCCGTCGTCTTCGTCTGTCCAAGGGATGAGACCCATAGGTCCATCATCGGGAATATCATGGAGATGAAGGCGAGGGGTGCATCCATCATAGCCATCGTGGAGGAGGGGGATGAGGAGATCAAGAGGCTGGCGGATGACTACGTCGAGGTCCCGAAGGTGAGAGACCCCATCTTCACGCCGATCCTGTACGTAGTCCCCCTCCAGCTCTTCGCATACTACATATCCGTCGAGAAGGGGTTGAACCCCGATCAGCCGAGGTCTCTGGCGAAGTCCGTGACCGTCCACTAAGTTTTCTGTTGAGGGGCTTGGAAACCCTTAAACCCCGTGTACCCCCTCCTTTAGTTTAGGGGGATTGGAGTTGTTCGATGTTCAGAGGATTAGAGAGGACTTCCCCATACTCAAGAAGGGGATCATCTACTTCGATAATGCAGCAAGCAGCCTGACGCCTGAGCAGGTCGTCCAGAAGGTGGTGGAGTTCTACCATGAATATAGGGCTAACGTGGAGCGGGGCGTCCATCGTCTGTCGCAGAGAGCGAGTCAGGAGTATGAAGAAGCCCATGAGACGATTGCTGGGTTCATCAACGCCCCCTCTGGGGAGAATGTCGCTATGATGAGGAACACGACAGAGGGGATAAACTTCGTCGCCAACGCCCTGGATTGGAGAAAGGGCGATAAGATCGTGACGACGGTCATAGAGCATCACTCCAATTATATCACTTGGCTGAGGGTTGGCCGTCGCTATGGCGTGGAGGTGGAGGTAGTCAGGTCTGACTCTGAGGGGCGCTTCGACCTCGGGGACTTTGAGAAGGTGATAGATGATAGGACGAGGCTCGTCGCGGTGACGAAGGTCTCGAATGTCCTGGGGTGCATCGTCCCTGTGGAGAAGATCGCCGAGATCGCCCATGAGCATAGCGCCTACATACTCGTCGACGGGGCTCAGTCGATCCCCCACCTCAAGACAGATGTCAAGAGAATGGATGTCGACTTCCTCGCCTTCTCCGGGCATAAGATGTTGGGTCCCACTGGCTCTGGTGGTCTCTACATCCGGAGCGAGCTCCTCTACGAGGTGGAGCCCCTCTGCATCGGCGGGGGGACGATAGCTGACGTGAGCTTGGAGAGCTATGAGTTGGCGAGGAGTCCCATGAGGTTTGAGGCTGGGACTCCGGCGATCGCCCAGGTCATCGGCCTGGGGGAGGCTGTGAGGTACTTGGAGCGGGTGGGGATGGGGGAGGTGGAGAGGCATGAAAGGAGGCTGACGGAGAGGCTTGTTGAGGGGCTGGCGGAGATGGAGGGCGTGGAGATCTATGGTCCCAGGGACCCGAAGGATCGCCTCGGGATCGTCTCCTTCAACGTTAAGGGGATGAACCCCCACGATGTTGCTCTCACCCTCGACGTCTCCGCGAAGATCGCCGTGAGGTCCGGGCACCACTGCGCCCTCCCCTTGATGAAGGAGCTGCTCGGGATCCCTCGGGGGTCTGTCCGTGCCTCGACCTACCTCTACAACACCGTGGAAGAGGTTGAGAGGTTCTTGGGGGAGATGGAGGACCTCATCAGGGCGGTGAAGTAGTTCTCGGATCACGGCGCAGAGGGTCTCCATGTCGGCTAAGGCGCGTAGGAGGGTGTTGAGGCTCAGCCTCGATGGGGACTGGAAGGGGCGGTGGGTGGAGGATGAGGTGGCTGTGGACGTCCCTGTGGAGGTCTACGTGGGGAAGGAGCTCTTCAGGACCTTTCTGGCCTCACCTGGGCTGGAGAGGGAGCTCGCCGTGGGGCATCTCCTCGCCGAGGGGATCATAGACTCCGTGGAGGAAGTTGAAAGAGTCCGCTCCAGAGATCATCGGGTCTACGTCTCCCTCAAGACGGATCGACGGGCGAGGCTTGAGGCCTCCAAGGTGAACCGTTTGGTCACGACCTCCTGCGGCTCCACCTCCGACCTCATCAACCTCTTGGGCCGATTGAGGCCTCCCAAGGTCGGTGCCAAGGTCTCTCTCAGACCTGATGTTGTCCTGGAGATGGTCCGGGAGTTGAATAGGCGTGGTGAAGTTTTCAGGGCGACGGGTGGGACCCACTCGGCTATGCTCTGCGATGTGGAGGGGGAGGTCTTGGCCTATGCGGAGGATGTGGGGAGGCATAACGCCGTCGATAAGGTGATTGGCGTACTCGCCCTGAGTGGAGGGGACTTCTCGCGCTGCGTCCTCGTCTCCTCTGGAAGGCAGTCAAGTTATATGGTTCTGAAGGCGGCAAGGGTCGGGATACCTGTAGTAGTCTCTCAGGCTGGACCCTTAGAGTCGGGCATCAGGGTCGCGGAGGAGTTGGGGGTCACCCTCATCTGCTTTGCCAGGGGGAGGCGGATGAACGTCTATACCCATCCCAAGAGGGTCTTTAGGGACTTGGGGACATAGACTTCTTCCAAGATTTTATGGAATGAATGTTTAGTGAGATGTTGAAGAGCTGAGAGTTCTGTGGATTAGGCTATTGGGATTAGATGGCGTCTGTGTAGAGCCTATTTGAGAGTGCTCCATCCAGCCACTCTTTGGGGTATGTGTAACGTATTTCGCCTTCTGGGTTTATCTCTGCCCATGGGAATCCTTCGGGTTCTATGGAGCCCCTCTTTTCGAGGAGCTCGACGCGGATCTCGATGGTCTTCTTTTCTTCAGCTGCGATCTTCCTCGCAATTTTTTCTATGGTTGTCTCGTCTGTGCTTCTCTCCTCCCTACTAGGGATGTAGAACCAGGTTTCATCTGCCGTGTACATTGCCTCAGCCCATTTCAGGCATCTGAATCGAAGGTGTTTCTTGTTTTTTCTCGCACTGTACATCTCGGAGAAGGGTATGCCGTGGAGGCTGACCTCTGTTTCCTCTCGAACCTTGACGATGCCTGAGGGTTTAGTATCCACTACCTGGAAGGGTATAAGGTGACCAAACATTAGGATTGGAACTATGTCACCTCGTGTCACAGGGCGATCTATCATCCGATCTTTCACAAATCTCACAAGATTATTGTTAACACTGATCCTGACATCCACTGGCGCCAGTTCGATATAGGTGGCGTAGCTAACCTTGGCTTTCTTTACGGTGACACATTCATTAATTTGTGTGCCGCAATTTCTTCTGATATAACTGTCTATCCTGATTAGGCCAGGCCTTTGATCCTTGGAGTGGGCTGGCCAGACCTTTGCCGCTGTTCTCCTCCTTCCTTGAATCTCAATAACATCGCCCATTCCAACCCCTATCGCACGCATATCGCTGAGACCTATTCTCGCCATGCCTCTCCCAATATCTCGTGGCTGCTTTGCCTCCGCAACTCTCAATCGGATGCTTGAGGAACCTGTCTCAGGGTCTTTGTGAACACTCATCGCCATCGGTTAATGTGGATAGAATCTTATTTAATTATTATTGATCTTTAACTAATTGTGGCGTTCTTATGGCCCGTTTTAGCTGTTAGATTTGTTTTAAAAGTCTTGATCAGATTAAAGGGGAGAGATTAGAGTTCAAGTGACATGTATGCTGACTTCTAATGATCCTTCTTATCCGGTTAGGAGGAAGATGGGCTTCCGGGTGAGAAGGGACTGGAGATCCGAGTATCTCTGTTTATTAGATGAGTAAGGTCTCTCTCGAAGGTTTCTTGATAACTTCCCTCTTAACCATTTCTTGTATTCCTCGTATTTTTCCTCTGGTATGGGGTTTATGACCTTGATCTCCCTAAGTCCCCGAGCCATATTTCTTAGTGTTTCTACGTAGGATAAATAGTGCTTTTGCGTTAGATTGAGATCAAGGTTGTTTGTGTTCTTTGATTGCCCTCGTGGTCGTTTGTTTCTCTAAGAGATCCATTCAACTCCCCTTCCTCTATTTCTTTGATAATTGATTTTTAGTGGGTGAAGATTCTCTTCTTTTTAATTTTAGGAAAAAGTCGAAGGGCCATTTACATCAGTGGTTGATAGCTTCGAGTTGGAGATTTTAGCTGCGGTTAACCACGAGAATCCTGGTGTGTTACCTTCTTATTTAATCCCTATCATTTTCTGTGGCTCTATTCACCTTAGTGTTATTTATGTTTTAAAATATCTTTTAGGGGGACGATAAAATTATAAAAGAGATTATGAAGAGTAAATGAGATGAGGGATGGTTATGATTAATAATTCGTTTGAGAGTTTATTGTCGATGAAGGATCTGGGGAAGTACGTGAATAAGTGGATAGCGATCGTGGATGAAAAGATCGTTTCGATAGGTGATCGTGGTAAAGATGTTTTTAGGGAGGCAAGAGAGAAGTATCCGGATAAAACTCCGCTTATCTTTAAAGTTCCTTCAGATACAGTAATGTTATTATGAAGTAGAAGGGCATTAAATGTCCCTTTTTCGTAGAAAAAGGCCAAGATCTAAGATAGAATGCAGATATCTTCAATATAGATTGGAGAATGGCCAAACTATTCTTCTACCCTTGATTCAGGTGGAGTTAGTTTCTGAAAAGGAGCGCCTTACGACGATAGGGTTGGTGGATTCGGGGGCAAATGTATCTTTCATACCTTATGAGATTGCTGATATACTTGAACTGATACCGGAGGAGGTCGCAGAAAGGGACCTCGTTAAGGTCTTCACGGCTGGTGGAAGAGCTGACTTCTTTAGAGTAAGATTGAAACGTCTCTCCTTATTGTATAAGGGGACTATCTTTTCTGATTTTAATAATTTTACTGTTCTTGTGCCGTTTAATCCAGAAAGAACGTCGCCTTTACAGAGAGATCTTCCTTATGTCGTTCTTGGAAGAGATTCTATATTCCGACGCTTTATAGTCATATTCAGAGAAAAACAAAGGAAATTTGAGCTTATACACCATAAATGGGAGGAAAAGGTGGGGATATAGAATCCTTTAAAGAAACAATAAAGTGCATCTTTCCCTTCCCCGGGGTATCCCTGCTTATGTGCTCTGATTTGCGCGTTGGTGTTATAGAAAGGTGCATTCCTAATGATGATTAACCTTCTTTTCTGCCTTTAACTCCGTCATCTCTTGGAGAGGTAAGATGGATGAGATTAGGGTTGCTAGGAAGGGGTGTGGCAGCGTAACTTGAGTGGCTGGGCCTTTGTTCTCTTAGTGCCATGTAGAATTGTTGAGGAGTATTTGAAGACCCCTTGGCCTTTAGAAGTTAGTGTGCCTTAAGGATTATTGCTTTTTAAGGAGGTCTGAGTGACTAGGATGAAGAATGCCGTCTGATTGATAGCGTATTTGTCCTTTCCCTGGATTATAGGCGGTGTATCCATCTCTTCTGGGTAAGTTTGGGGGCTCTTAGTGTTTATTTCTCTTCTCTCCGCTAAGTTGTTGTGTTCTCTAGAAGAGCTTACAATCTTAGTTTACGGTCAGCCTTCCTCTTAGCCACTCTCTCAAAGGCGTGAGAGAAGTCATCTAGGCAGCCCCTTCGATCTCTCACTTGCATCCATGCAGAACCTGTAGATCTTCTCTTCGGTTCTACTGAAAAGGACGACCGGAGGAACCTCTTAGCACCGGGGCTGGCCTGGAGGAGGGACAGGTTGCATTAATGTGCGTGGAGAGGAGCCCGAGGGGATACCATAGGGGGTATATAAGCAAGATGCTGGAGGACCTAGGAGTAAGTATAAGTAGAACAAATATAATTCAGGGGAGAAATTTCATATCATTAGAAAGTAGTATTGGTTCAGCTTATCCATTGTTAGTATGCGTTGTAAATTTAACCCATCTCCCTGTTAACTTGATAAGTCTTGGAGGTAGTTAGCAGATAAAAAAAGAGGGACTATTGTCCCTTCTCCTCCACCACCCGCTCTATCACAGGCTTTATCCTCTCCAGAGCCCGCTCTATTGAGTCCATCGATGCTGCATAGGATATCCTCAGGTACCCCTCACCCTGTGCACCGAAGGCGGAGCCAGGTAAGACGCCCACTTTAGCCTCTTGGAAGAGCTTAAAGGTCAACTCGAAGGAGGAGAGACCCGTCTCCTTTATATTGACCCACGCGTAGAACGCGCCCTTCGGCAGGAAGCAGTGAATGCCCTCGATCTCGTTGATACCTTGAACTATGACCTTTCTCCTGCGGTCGAACTCCTTGACCATCTCCTCGACGCAGTCCTGCGGCCCGGTGAGCGCCGCATGGGCGGCCCTCTGAGCTATCGAGTTGGGGCAGACGATTATGTATCCGTTTGCCGCCATCATCTTCTCTATGAGTTGTGAGGGTGCCGCTACGTAGCCT
The DNA here is from genome assembly GCA_003601775.1 of Candidatus Bathyarchaeota archaeon. Taxonomy (GTDB): domain Archaea; phylum Thermoproteota; class Bathyarchaeia; order TCS64; family PIYN01; genus PIYN01. The sequence goes on along the minus strand of PIYN01000008.1, from coordinate 16,462 downwards.
ATCCTCCAGCCCGTCATTGCGTAGGCCTTGGAGAAGCCGTTGATGGTTATCGTCCGCTCCTTCATATTCGGGAGGGAGGCAAATGATACGTGTTCGGCTCCGTCATAGATGATTTTCTCGTATATCTCGTCTGAGATGACTAGAAGGTCATGTCTTTGGGCCACATCAGCTATTGCCTCGAGCGTTGATCGAGTGTAGACAGCCCCCGTTGGATTATTTGGGGTGTTAAGGATGAGGAGCTTGGTCTTATCCGTGATCTTCTTCTCCAGCTCCTCAACGTCTATCCTGAACCCTTCCTCTTCTGTCACTGGGACGCTGACGGGTTTTCCGCCGCAGAGCATCACGACAGAGGCGTAAGCCAGATAGGTTGGGTCTGTTAGGATCACCTCGTCCCCGGGATCTATCGTCGAGAAAAGCGTTATGAAGACAGCCTCTTGGGTCCCGGGCACGCACATTATCTCCCTCTCAGGATCGTAATCCACCCCATTCTCCCTGCTCAGTTTCTCCGCTATCGCCTCCAATAGCTCAGGTATCCCACCCGTCGGGGTGTAATGGGTGAAACCCTCATCTAAGGCCCTCTTGGCAACCTCGATGATGTGCTCTGGGGTCTTGAAGTCCGGCTCCCCCGCAGTGAGGGAGATCAGCTCTGGGACGCCCCACATCATCTTCATGAACTCCCGGGTCATGGCCCCCGAGAGCCATGAAACCCTGCTCGATACAAAACTCCTGCTCATTCCTTCCATCCCCTACTCGCCCTTGAGTTGCTTGAGGGCCTCGTCTCTCCCCAGTTCGAAGGCCTTCAGGTTAACCTCCTTAGCCCTTGGCCAGCGCTCCGCTATAGTCTTCTTCAGCAGTTCCTCATCGCATGGAATCTTCCCTGTCGCTGAGAGGGCACCAAGAATAACCATGTTGGCGGATTGCAGCGACCCCGCTCTTGCCGCTAGCTCATACACATCGAAGGATATGACCTTCGAAGCAAGCTTCCTCATAGCCTCCAGTAGCTCCTCCACCTTGGGGTACTTCGCCTGCCCCAGGTTGACCTCGGGTGGCGTAATCGGCCTCACACTTGTGATCACGGTCCCGCCCGGAGTGAGGTAATGGAGGACGGTTCTGAGGGTCTCCATAGGCTCGAGGCCCACTACGATATCTGCCCCCATTGGAGGTATAAGTGGGGGTGGGGGCAGTTCCTTTGAGGCTCTTATGTGGCTGACTACGGCGCCCCCCCTCTGACTCATACCGAAGGTCTCGCCTATAGACACCTTATAGCCCGCCTCGATGAGGGCGGTGCCCACGATTCTTGAGGCTGATACATTCCCTTGGCCCCCTACGCCAGCTATCATTAGGTCCAGAGTCTTCTTCTTTCCCCTCACCTCAATCACCTCCTGGAGAATGTATCGCGTTGCTTGGACAGATCTGGGCGCAGACGCCACATCCAATGCAGAGAGTTACGTCTATCCTGGTCTTCCTCTCTTCCTCGTCCCAGACAAGGGCTGGGCAGCCGAAGGTCGTGATACAGAGCTTGCAGCCTGTGCACTTCTCAGGGTCTACTATAAAGGGCTTCGGGGTTATGCCCTCCCTCCTCCACCTCCTCACCTGTTCAGTTGCACAGAGCCTCCTGGCGATGACCACGGACGCATCGGGGAACTCGAGGGCCTTGAGGATCGTCTCCTCGGTTCCCTTTAGATCGTAGGGGTCGACGACCTCGACGAACTCGACTCCACAGGCCCTACAGATCTCCTCGATGGAGATCTTTTTAGCGGGCCTCCCGGTCGCAGTGAAGCCCGTTGCTGGGTGGGGTTGAAAGCCCGTCATAGCGGTAACGCCGTTGTCCATCACGATTACCGTTATCTTGGCGCCGTTGTAAGCGGCGTCTATAAGTGAGGGTATGCCCGCGTGGAAGAAGGTTGAGTCGCCTATATACGCGATGATGGGGACATCGATCCCGGTATGGGCGATGCCATTTGACAGCCCTATGCTCCCACCCATACAGAGGATGTGGTGGAAGGCCATCAGAGGTGGGGACGCCCCGAGGCCGTAGCACCCGATGTCTCCGACACCTATGAATTTCCCACCGGAGAGCCTCGCCAGGGCCCTCTTAGCTGCGTAGAACGTGGCCCTGTGAGGGCATCCTGCACACAGGGTAACGAGCCTGGCGGTGATCTTCGGCTCGTATTCTGCGATGAGGGATGAGACCTCTTGAGTGTATCGAGAGTAAGGCTTACCCGTGATCTTCGCAAGGGCCTCAGCGACGATAGATGTATTGAGTTCCCCGGATAATGGTATGTGGCCCGATTCTTTTCCGTAGAGTTTTAGCCCTGGAGAGAGATCCTTGAGCAAGGCCTTCAGGTTATGCTCCACGAAGGGCTCTGTCTCTTCGACAACGAGGACTTCATCTAACGAGTCCACGAACTCTGCGATGATCCTATCTGGGAGAGGGTTGGACATCCCCATCTTCAGATGCGCGACCTTTCCCTCCAGGCCCAGCACGCTCAGGGCTTCATCGACGTAGAGATTGCAGACGCTCGTTGAGATCACGCCCAATTTCTCGTCGCCATCCATCTCCAATCTATTATAGGGAAAGTTGTTCGAGATCTCCCTCATCTTGGGCATCCTATCCCTGTGTATCCTCTCGTGGAGAAAGGGGATCGGAGCCTTCTTGGCCATCATCGCCTTGAAGTAGGCATCCATGAATGAGGAGAAGACAACAGGCCTCCTCTCAATCTTCCTGATGGGCCCAAAAGTCACGTCGGCGGAGGTGTGGCATACTCTTGTGACGAGCCTCAAGATCACTGGTGCGTGAAGCTCTTCCGATATCTTGAAGGCCTCTATGGTCATGTCCTTAGCCTCTTGGGGGTTAGAGGGCTCTAGAACTGGGAGCTCCAACGTGTATCCGTGGAGGCGTGTATCCTGCTCGTTCGCCGAACTCCATCCCTGGGGGTCGTCTCCAGAGGCCAGGACCATGGCGCCCTTACCTAAGCCGAAGTAGGTTATGTGCATAAGGGGGTCCATCATCCAGTTCACCCCCAGGTGCTTGCAGGAGGCGAAGGACCTGAGGCCGCAGAGAGCTGGCGACCTCCACAGCGGTCATCTCATTTGTGGACCACTCCGCGTAGAAGCCGAGTTCGTCTGCCACAAGCCCCAGCGTCGTCAATATCTCCGAGGCGGGCGTCCCAGGGTAAGAAGCGGCTACGTGACACCCGCTCTCAACTACGCCCCTCGCCACCGCCTCGTTTCCCAAGAGGAGGGCCTTCCTCCCCGGCTCATCTATCCCTATAACATGTCTCGGCAACCCGCTAGGTCCCCCCGAACTCCCTCTTTGCTTCCATATAGGCGTTTTTAAGGGGCTCCATGATAGAGCTCAGCCTCATGAGCTCCGTCATTGCACCTGAAACCCTTATAGCTCCACTCATCAACGCCGTCATGGGTTGTAAGGTCCCAGCTATAAGCCCTTCAAGGTTCTCCCCGGTCCCAGAGAGGGTTATGTCGGGCGACTCAGCCCTCCCCTCATGGAAGGTCAGCTCCCCTCCATAGGTCTCTATGTACCAGTAGGCTTCGATGTCGGTGGCCTCAAATTGGAGAGTCTTCTCCCATCCCATAATCGCTGCTTTGACTGTTGGATCGTCCCTCAGTTTACCAAAGGTGGCTCTCATTATAGAGATAAGTTCTTCTCCAGACATAGAGATCCAATTATTTTTGTGTCTTAAATATTAAATATAATTTTATGGTTTATCCCAAATTGTACCCTGATGGCTATGGGCTGGAAGGAGATTGACGAGAAACTAATCCGAAGAGGCGAACTTGTACTCGACACGGGGATCATAGAGGGCTACGATGAGGAGTTGGAAGCCATGAACCACGGCAAGACGCGTCCTCCCTAACCGGCTGGCCCACAGCTACATCCAGCTCCTCTCCACGGTCCTCCTCTACTCTATGCCCCACCGCCAGCTCGAAGGCTTCACCCACGCCCTGCACAGACTTGTGTCCCAGCTCCCACCAGGCGATTACTCCGGGCTGAGGAAACGCATCCTGGCGCTGAACCCCCGACCCGTACGCGACGCTGAAGAACGGTGGAGGACTTGTCGCTATAGCTATCGACCCCACCGGGGTCAAGGTGCACAGGGCCGGAGGCTGGGTCGAGTGGAAACACGGCAAGAAGAAGCGATACGTGAAGCTCCGCTTCGTAGTGAACATCGAGACAAAGGAGGTGGTAGCCCTAAGGTCTCCACCGACGACACTCACGATGTCGTCTCCTTCCCGAAGCTGATGAAGGTCGCACCCCGTAGGTCGTAGAGCCTCTGGGGCACATACCCATAGAACTCCTCCCTGAAGCCTGGGGGGAACCTCTCCTCTACCGCCTCCCTCACGGCCCTCGCATCCGCGGTTCTTCCACTCCAGACCTCCTCCGTGACGTTGACGTACTCGACGCCGTACTCTTCGAGGAGGTCGGTGAAGCCGTATTCGTCGAGGAACCACCTCTCCTGCCTCCGAAACTCGTCCCATCTCCCCTCCTCCCTAGCCCAGTCCCAGCTCGGATGCCTCAGGATCCACCCCCAGTCAACCTCCTCACCATCGACGACGAACCCCATGCTCCATCCTGGCGATCCAAGGTGTAGGACTCTGTGACGACGACCCGGCCATCTAACGCCTCCGGCAGTACCCTCAAGGTCTTGGCATCCGTGAAGTTCCCCGGGTGGAGACTGTACCAGGTAGGCTTGACGATGAAGACCTCCGACCTCAACTCAGGATCTGTGAGGAGTCGCTTCAGGTCGGCTGAGTCCCTGACCCTCGCCACCGTGACTGGGCCGAACCTCCTTGAGGACACCTCGAGAGGTCAGAAGTGAGGAGATCTATTAAGCCTTTTTAGATGGAGCCCCAGAGTTTACTGGGGAGAGGGATATGGTCAGACCTCTGGAGATTAAGGACTACAATAGGATCGTCTCCGTTGTGGACCCCAGGCTCTCGCCTCAGGGCGATAAGGTGGCCTTCGTGACTCTACGGGTTGATGAGACGGCGGATGAGTACACTTCAAACATCTGGGTCATGGACCTAGAGGGCGATACCCTCCTCTTCACTCAGGGGAGGCACGACCTCCATCCACGCTGGTCCCCCGATGGTAGGAAGCTCCTCTTTCTATCCAGGAGGTTCTACAAGCCCGGGGAGCGGGGGAGCGAGCTGTGGGTCATGCCTGTCTCAGGGGGTGAGCCGGGGCTACTGTTGAGGAGGAAAGAGGGGATCTCTGCCCCCCGGTGGTCTCCAAGGGGCGACCGGGTGCTCTTCCTCTCACCCGTTGTCGAGAAGGTAGAGGAGGGAGTCAAGGTCATCGACCGTATACCGATATGGTTCGACGGGAGAGGCTTCACCTACAACCTCAGGAGGCACCTCTTCTCCGCCGACGTCCTCTCAGGCAACTATGGGCAGCTCACCTCGGGAAAGATGGACGTCCTCTACGCCGCCTTCTCCCACAAGGGCGATAAGATCGCCTTCGTGGCGAGGACCCTGGAGCTCAATCCCATGATCACGGACCTCTTCCTCCTAACCGAGAGGGAGGAGCCCGTGAAGCTGACGGAGAGCAAGATGTCCATCGGGCCCATCGCCTGGAGCCCGGACGACGAGTGGATCCTCTTCAGGGGGAGCGACCTCTCCCACGGAGGGGCCACCCACAGGACCGTCTGGTGCCTCTCCGTGAAGGATAGGACCCTGAAGAACTTGACGGGGGCGTTGGACAGGCAGTCCAACCGCTCCATCTACTACGATACCCAGGGACCCTACGCCGTCGATCCACAGCCTGTCTGGGTGGGAGAATACATCTACTTCCCCCTACAGGAAGGCGGCAGGTTCAACCTCTACAGGCGCACCCTGGAGTCTGAGGAGCCCGAGCCCGTCGTCACCGGCGACTTCATCATCACCGCCTTCAGCGTCGTCGAGGAGACCATAGCCTACACGAAGGTAGAGGCCACGAGGCCGGCGGAGGTGTACCTGATGGAGGGGGGAAGGGAGAGGCGCCTGACCCGCTTCAACGACGCCCTCCTCAGGGAGGTGAGGCTGGTCAAGCCCGAGACCTTCACCTTCAAGGCGAGCGACGGAAAGACCATCGACGCATGGCTGCTGAAGCCCCACTCCGTTGAGGGAAAGTGCCCCCTCATCTTGAACATCCACGGCGGTCCGAAGAGCGCCTGGGGGCATAGCTTCATGTTCGAGAACCAGATCCTGGCGGCGAGGGGCTACGCGGTCCTCTACGTGAACTCCAGGGGGAGCGGGGGCTACAGCCAAGAGTTCGCCGATATCCGGAGGCACTACGGCGAGAGGGACTACCAAGACCTGATGGAGGCCGTCGACTACGTGCTGAGGGAGAAGGATTTCATCGACCCCGATAGGCTGGGCGTCACGGGGATCTCCTACGGCGGCTTCATGACGAACTGGATCGTGGGCCACACCAACCGATTTAAGGCGGCCGTCTCCGTTGAGGGGATCTCCAGCTGGATCGCCGAGTATGGGACCACCGATATCGGCTTTTACTTCTGCCCAGATCAGATAGGTGGGACGCCCTGGAGCAACGTCGAGGCCTACATCAAGAAGTCGCCCTTGACCTATGCGGATAGGGTTGAGACCCCCATCCTCTTCATACACACCCTGGAGGACTACAGGTGCTGGTTCGACCAGGCCCTGAGCTTCTACACGGCCCTCAAGGCTCAGGGGAAGGAGGCGAGGCTCCTCCTCTTCATGAAGGGCTCTCACACCTTCGGGTGGAGGGGGAAACCGAGCCACAGGATCAGGAAACTGGAGCACACCTTGGAGTGGTTTGATAAGTACCTCAAGCCCTCAGACTGAGGAGCCAAATATCCTGAGACCTACCCCCAAATCTTTTTCCCTTCTTACACCCCTTTCCCTTGAGAGGTGTGCGGGTTGGCTCGTATAATCGAGTTCAACGGCCATAGACCCAAGATCGACCCCACAGTCTTCCTCGCGCCTGATGTCTGGGTCATCGGGAGGGTGGAACTCAGAGAGGGGGTGAATGTCTGGACGGGGACAGTCATCAGAGGGGATGACAACACCGTCGTGATTGATAGACGGGCCACCGTCCTGGAGCAGTGCCTCATCGAGGCCCCCCTGGGAGGACCGGTAACCATAGGGGAGGACGCCCTCATCTCCCACGGCGTCATCATCCACGGCGCCCAGGTCGGGCCCAGGGCCCTCGTCGGTATCGGGGCCATAGTCCTCGACGGGGCTAAGATCGGAGAGGGCTCCATCATCGGCGCCGGCGCCCTCGTCCCCCCAAGGATGGAGGTCCCCTCTGGGAAACTCGTCCTCGGCATCCCCGGCAAGGTCATCAGGGACGTTAGGGAGTCCGAGGTCGAGAGGGTGGCAGAGGAGCATAGGAGGACCTTGGAGAAGGCGGAGAAGTATAGGGTGATATATCAAAAGATGAAAGTTAAGTAGATTCATCGAGCGGGGGCTCCATAACCGCTCATCCGCCCTTCTCGGAGGGGAGCACAAGGTTTCTGTGGTATCTGGTGTAGAGGCTGATCACCGGGTTGTGGCCCGTGAACCGGTCCTTGACGATGAGGGTCGTCACGAGGGCCTTGGAGAAGCGGGTGAAGAGCATGTCGTGGCCGACGCAGAGGCCGACGATGATGTTGACCTCCGTCCCCGCCGCGTTGAGCAACTCCGCCTGGAGTATGGGGTTACACCCCACCTCGGGCTTCCCAGGGTCACCGATCTTATACTCAGCCGGCACCCCTAACTCCTCCTTGTCGATGGCCCCGCACTTACAGAGGACGGAGCAGACCTCGAGTCCGTGCTTCTCCAGGATCTCCGTCACCCTCGCGGCCTCGTCGCTGAGGCCGATGCAGAAGGCGATGCCGACCCGCTTCACCCCCAGGGCCTTGCAGAACTCAGCCACCTCCCTGATGCGGGGGCGGACGGGCACCCGTGGGGCAGTCCCCTTCCTCGCCTCTCTCCAGTTGTAGGCATCCCTCTCGATCATCGTGGAGAGGGGGTAGATCCGCCTGACCTCCTCCTCCTTATACCTTTTCACGATCTCCCTGATCTTCTCAGGGTAATTCCTCATGGGGCAGAAGGAGGGGAGGACCTTGAGATCCCTCACCCCGAGGTAGCAGAACTTCCCGGGGCACTTCGCACACTGAGGTAGGGTCATCTCTCATCAAGATCCATATTGCAAATAGACGCCTTAATAAGCCTTGGATCCATGCCCCCATCTTCCTCAAAGAATTTTAACCCCTATCGGAGAAAGATCCCTTTGAGGGGGAGTTCTTTGATCGAAGAACTTGCTGAAATGGGCTTAGAGTTGGCCTCTAAGCTTGGCGCAACCTACGCAGACATTAGGTTCGTCGAGGACGAGAGGAGGATCGTGAGGGTTAAGAACGGGAGTCCTGAGAGGCTCTCCCATTCCATAGGCTCAGGCTTTGGGGTGAGGGTGATAGTGGAGGGGAGCTGGGGCTTCGCTGGATCAAGGGATGTTACACCGGACTCCGTGAGAAAAACAGTCGAGATGGCCGTGAAGATAGCGAGGGCGAGCGCTCTGAAGTCGAGGGGTGAGGTGAGACTCGCCGATACGCCGGTGGTGAGGGATACCTATGAGACGAGGGTGAGGAAGGATCCGTTGAAGGTCCCCTTGGAGGAGATCCTCGACATCCTTATCTCAGCCGACGAGGCCTTCAGGGAGAAGAGCAGCCATGTCAGAACTACGACGAACTCCATAGAGGCGAGGAGGGAGGAGAAGTACATAGCGACCTCCGAGGGCTCGAGGATCAGGCAGAGGATCGTCTACTGCGGGGGCTCGGGGCAGGGGATCGTGCTGAAGAACGGCCTCCCCCAGAGGCGCTCCTATCAGATCAACTTCAGGACGATGGGTTATGAGAACGTAGAGGAGGTGGACCTCGCAGAGAGGGCGAGAGAGGCGGCGGTGGAGGCGGAGGCGCTCCTCGAGGCGAGGACCTGCCCCACGGAGATCAGGACCGACCTGATCCTCGATGGCGCTCATCTCGGCCTACAGATACATGAGACGATAGGGCATGGCTCCGAGCTTGACAGGGTGCTGGGGACCGAGGTGGACCTCGCGGGGATGAGCTTCCTCACCCTCGATAAGAGGGGAAAGTTCCGCTATGGCTCTGAGCTCGTCAACTTCGTCGCGGACGCCACCGCTGAGGGTGGCCTTGGAACCTTCGGCTACGATGACGAGGGCGTCCCCGCCAAGAAGGTCTACCTGGTGAAGGAGGGCATCTTAGTGGGTTATCAGTCCTCGAGGGAGACGGCGGCCGAGATCGGGGATGAGGAGAGTAGTGGGGCGATGAGGGCAGACTCCCCGCTCCACCTACCCCTGGTGAGGATGACGAACATCAATCTCCTCCCGGGCAACTGGAAGAGCGACGAGATCATAGAGGAGACGAGGGAGGGGATCCTCATGAGGGGGACGAAGATGTGGTCCATCGATCAGATGCGCCTCAACTTCCAGTTCGGCACCGAGATAGGCTGGCTCATCAAGAACGGGGAGATCGCTGAGGTGGTCCGAGACCCGACCTACACAGGGATCAGCTACGAGTTCTGGGGGAGCGTCGACGCCATCGCGAAGGACGGATGGACCATCTACGGCATCACTGGATGTGGGAAGGGAAAGCCCGGCCAGGTCATGTACGTCGGACACGGGTGCAGCAGGACGAGGATCAAGAATGTAAGGGTTGGGGTGACAGGGAGGTTATAGATATGAGCCTATTAGAGTTGGCGAAGAAGACGGTGGATAGGGCCGTCAAGGAGGGGGCGTATCAGGCAGAGGTGAAGGTCTACTCCCTAAGGGAGGCCCTCACCAGGTATACAAAGAACGTGATCCACCAGAATGTTGCGTCCCAAGACTACGGCGTCAGCCTGAAGGTCGTCGTGGAAAGGAACAAGGTGGGGATGACCAGTGTCAACTCCCTCGAGGAGGAGGCCATTCAAGAGGGGCTTAGGAGGGCCCTGAAGATCGCGAAGGTCTCAAAACCCGATCCCGATTTCAAGACCCTCCCCGAGCCGAAGGCCATCACCCCCCTCAGGGGGATCTACTACAAGGAGACCGCGGAGTATACCCCGGAGGAGATGGCGGAGGGCGTGAAGAGGGTGATAGAGACGGCGAAGGACTACGACAAGAACGTGAGGTGGTCCGCGGGCTCCTTCACGACCACCGTCGTGGGCCTTGCCATCACGAACTCCCTCGGCGTCGAGGCGGAGAGCAAGCACACAGTCGCCTCTCTAGAGGTGATCACCAAGGCCGGGCCCACGGGTCAGGAGGGCTCCGGCTATAGGGTGAAGAGGTCCCGGAACGTGAAGGAGATCGACCCCGGGGCCGTCGCGCTGGACGCCGCGAGGGATGCCGTCGAGAGCATGAACCCGAAGCGGATACCCCTGGGGGAGTATGAGGCGGTCCTCAGACCCGAGGCCGTATCGACCTTCCTCGGCTTTCTCGGCCGCCTGGGCTTCTCGGCCAGGGTCTACCAAGAGGAGCGGAGCTTCCTCAGGGGGAAGATGGGGACCCAGCTCTTCGATGAGAAGCTCACCATCTGGGATAACGGGCGGGATCTGAGGACCTTGACCCCATCAGCCTTCGACGGCGAGGGCGTTCCGAAGAGGGGCCTGATGCTCGTGAATGGAGGGGTCCCGGAGAACCTCTGCTACGATACCTACACCGCCCTGAAGGAGGGAAAGGAGAGCACTGGGCACGCCATCATGAGGTTCGGCAGGGCCTTCTTCATCGATATGCCGCTCCCCGTGAACCAAGTGGTCTCACCCGGGGACGCCTCCATGGACGAGCTCGTCGAGGAGACGAAGAGGGGGGTCCTCATCACGAGGTTCTGGTACGTCAATCCGATAAGGTGGGACTTGGCGGTCATCAGTGGGATGACGAGTGACGGGATCTGGCTGATAGAGAACGGAGAGATCAAGCACGCAAGCCAGCAGATGAGGTTCACCGACTCCGTCCTCAGGGCCCTCGGCAATATAGACGCCATAGGCGACGAGTCGACCGTTGAGAAGACGACGAATGGCACCACGCCCGCCATCAAGGTACACCGCTTCAGATTCACAGGCCACACGGAGTTCTAAGCCCCAAACCTACATTTTTTACGGCGCCGAGGAGGAGATTAGACCACAGTAACTTCGAAGACCATCTCACTTCTCCAAAAGATATTTTACCCAAACAAGCCTCCCTCTATTCGATTAAAGATGGGAGAGGAGAGGAAGGAGGAGATCCCAGTAGTCCTCCCGGGACGAATCAAGGTGCCTCCGGAGAGGGAGAGGAAGAGGCGGGAGGAGGAAGTCAGGAGGAAGGAGGAGAGGAGAGGGGTCATAAGGGCCGCCAGGGGTGTCGGGGTGGTTCTGAGCGGGTTGACCTTCACGGTCGGACTCCTTCTCGTCCTCGTCTCGGGCTACTTCATCTACACTGGGAGGACATTAGACCTTACTGATAGAATGGATCTCCTTAACATCCTCCTCCTCTTCCTGGGGATCCTCAACACCATCAGCGGCCTCCTCCTCATGGGGAGGGGGGAGGTAGAAGAGTAGAGATCAGTCCTTGATGTTGAATATTCCAGCCACGATCTGTAGAACCCCGAAGATGAGAAGAGCTATCATCGTTAGGTTGTAGAGGTCCGGGGCGACGGGGAGGGAAACCACCTCCTCCATTATCAGGAGGAAGAGGATCAGGGAGAGGACGCCGAGGCCGATGTTTATCCCGCCGAAGGCTATCCTGAGGCGGGTGGGACCGAGCATAGTGATGTAGTAGACGAGGAGGCCGAGGATGGACCAGAGGAGGCCGATGCCTATCGCCTCAGGGTGGAGGGAGGGGAGGACGACGAGGGAGGAGATGGCGCCGAGGATGGGGACGTAGGGGTAGAGGGGGACCTTGAAGGGCCTCTCGATCTCCGGGTGCCTGTTCCTCAGCCAGACGACCGAGTAATTGATCAGGGCGAGGCCTATGATGAAGCCGAAGTCGGAGACGTAGTTCAGGAGATCGACGACGCCCGTCGTGGTGAAGAGGGCTATAAGGACGGAGGAGAAGAGGACGGAGACATAGGGCGTCCCAAACCTCTCATGGATCCTGGTGAGGGCCCCGGGCATATAGCCATCCCGGGCGAGGGCGTAGGCGATCCTCGCCGAGGAGATCATCGAGGCGTTTATGGAGGTGAGGGTCGCCAGGATGGCCGCCACGGAGAGGAGTAGCCCCCCCATGGGGCCGAGGGTCTTCTCGGCGACGAGGGAGAGGGGGGTCTCCGAGTGGCCCAGCTCGTCCCAGGGGACGACCCCAACGGAGACGAGGGAGACGAAGGTGAAGAGGAGGGCGGAGAAGAAGAAGGAGATCATGATCGACCTCGGCAGGTTTTTGCCCGGGTCCTTGATCTCCTCCGAACAGGTGGAGATGACCTCGAAGCCAATGTAGCAGACGTAGATGTAGCCGACCGTGGTGAAGACGGGAAGAACCCCCTTTGGGGTCCAGGGCACGAGGTTGCTGGGCTGGAAGCCGTGGAGGAAGCCTCCCACGATGAAGAGCGTGAGAATGGCTATCAGCACGACCGTCAACACGTTCTGGACGCCTCCCGTCTCCTTCGACCCCTTCACGTTTATGGCGGTGAAGACGGCAACCACGGCGAGGGCGGGGAGGGTCACATCAAGGGAGGGGATGAAGTACCTGAGGGCCTGGGAGAACCCGACAGCGCAGAGGGCGCAGTAGAACATGTTCCCGCACCACATGAACCAGCCGGTGAGGAAGGAGGGGAACTTCCCGATGGCGTAGTGGGTGAAGGTGTAGCCACCGCCAGAGACGGGGACGGCCGCCGAGAGCTCGGAGTAGTTGATCGCCGTGAAGAGGGTTAAGAGGGCTCCGATTATGAAGGAGAAGACGACGCCCGGCCCCGCCATCCCCGCTGCCTTCCCTATGAGGACAAAGACTCCCGCGCCTATGGTCCCCCCTATCCCTATCATCGTGGCGCTGAGAAGCCCCAGCCTCCTCTCCATCACCGCCTCAGTCCTCTCCACCATGGGGATCACCCCTCACCCTCGACGATGAAGACCTCTTCCAAGCCCTTCTCCTCCTGGCCCCTTGAGACCGCGAGGAGGAGGCCGCAGAGGAGGTCGAGGGCGCCGACTATGAGGGCGGTGTAGGTGAGGAGGTCGAAGCGCCGGAGGATGGGGGAGAGGTCGATGAACTCGACGAAGCTCATAATGGAGATGAATAGGGCGAAGACCCCGATCAGGAGGATGAGTCCCCCATAGGCTATAAGGAATCGGTCAGTCCCCCGCAAAGCCCATCTGCCTGGATATTCATACACCCGACGATCATTAAAAAGGGTTTCTTGACTAAATTCAACCCCATCCTCTGATCATGATCCTCCTCCGCCTTCGCCATATCCCCTATCCTCTTTACTGCCTCGCTCATCGAAGGTGCCCTCCTACTCGTTAAGAGCTGAGCAGGAGCCTTAAGGGGTTCGTTTAGATCGATCTTTACCTCAATTAAACAGGGCATTTATTATACTCACTACAGCCATCGACCAGCCTCAAGAGGAGAAGCCATACTTGCCTACTTACATCCACGCCGGATCTCTCCGTCTTCCGGATGAGGTTAGAGTTAATTTTACTCTGTTATAAGATTTAAATATCCATAGCCATTAAGAGCGTTTGAGAGATGGCGAGTAAGATAACCGTCGACTGGAACAAGTGTAGGGGGGCCGGGGTCTGTGTCCAGGTCTGCCCGATGAGTGTCTGGGACCTCGAGGAGGCACCGGAGTACGGCAACGAGTTGAAGGGACACCCCAAGAGGCCTGAGGACTGCATCCTCTGCATGGCCTGCGTCAACGCCTGTCCAAACCAGGCCATAGAGGTTGAAGAAGCGGATGAGCCCCAGGCGGTCTACATAAAGAAGTAGATATCGAAAATTGTTATATATTTTCTTTGGATTCTCTTTTTTTGTGGATCTTCGTAGGTTTAGGAGCGTTCGTTGGTGGCTTAGTCGTTTGGCTGATAGTACGGCGTCTAATTATTTGTATTGTTTTGAGTATTGGGTGGAGTGGTTGAGGCGGGAGGGGTTCATGTGGAATCCTGATGAGTTGGTGGAGTTGCAGAGGTCGAAGGGTGGTTACGAGATCTTGGATTTGGCTGAGAGGTTTGTATCGGAGATAGATGGGCGTGTGGGGTATAAGAGGAGGGTTTTGAACGTGATTAGGAGTTTCTTCCTGCATAATAGGGCTCCTCTCCCGAGAGACCCGAGTTTCCAGCTTCATAGTAGCCGTCCGAAGGCTGTTGGACGACTGACAGTAGAGGAGTTCCGGTTGATGCTCGGCGGCTTTAACCCGATGTACAGGGCGATCTTCCTCTCTATGTTCCAAGGTGGGATGGGGCTGGAGGAGGTTCAGTACTGGAGTCTTCACGGCTGGGATTCTCTGCAGAGGCAACTGGACCGAGGTGCAGTGGTCGTGAGGGTAGATCTACCAGGGAGGAAGAGGAACCGGAATGTAAGGCCCTACTACACCTTCATCGGGTCGGATGCGTTAGAGGCTGTTAAGGACTACTTGAAGGTTCGAGGGAGGCGGCCGGGGGCAATCTTCATCAACCAACTGGGCAGGCCTGTGAAGAAGAAGACCATCTACCTATACTGGCACAGGCATTTGAAGAGGCTGGGGCTTTACCCCTTCGATAAGCCGTCTAAGAGCAACCGGTCGGGAAGAAGCCCCCATGAACTCCGAGATCTGTTCAGGACGAGGTGGGAGAAGAGCCCTGCAAAGCCCAGCGTCGCGGAGTTCATGATGGGTCACACAGTCGATCCACTTGAGTACAACAAGGCCTTCAAGGACGAGGACTACGTCCGCCGGGAGTACTTGAAGGCATTACCGTGGCTGAACATCCTGAGCGAGGATCCTGAGAGAGTTCCCAGAGTGGCGTTGGAGGAGGAGAGGTACAGGATGCGCCGGGCGGGAGCTGGAGGAGCTGAGGGAGACCGTTAGGGCGCTGCAGAGGGCGATGCAGGCGCTGGAGAAGGGGAGGAGACTTGAACCCCTCATAAGGACGGGAGGATAAAAAAATAGGAAACCTCTCCAAATGAAGAAGTTAAAGGTACTGGAAGATATCTTTTTCTTGATGAGGATGTCTCGAAGGATTGAAGTGAAATATGCATTTACAGATTGGGTGTTTTTATATTGCGATAATTCTCATTTTGGCTTGGATAGTTAAGATGATTCTGGGTATCGACCCAATTGCCTGGGAGAATCTGCTTGGCACCGTGCCTTGGCTTGCCGTGGCCTTTGAGGCTGGAGCAGTCTAGATGAAGGTGAAGACGAATGAGAGAGATATCAGAGAGCTGAAAGATAAGGTCAAGAGCCTTAGAGATGAGATCAAGGGAGTTCGAGACGTTGTGAACCAGATTTGAGGTCGATTAGACGAGGTCTGAAAGGGTTAATTTGAGGAAGATAAAAATTAAAAATGGTTATGGCATTTTATGATTAATGCAAATATTCATAGATGAATCCGGTGATCTAGGATTTACATCAAGATCAACTAATTATTTTGTTGTTTCATATATTATCCCTGAAAGCCCTTGGTTGCTTCGTAAAAAATTAAAACACCTGCTCAAAAGATTACATAGGCAAAGGAAATATAGTGGTCGAGAACTTCATTTCACTAATTCTAATGATTTTGTTCGTTGCCGTGTTTTGAAGAAAATTAATGAAATTAGCTTAATTATTGGAATTGTAGTTGTAGAGAAGCAAAAAGTTTCATTGAAATTGCGACATAGTTTGAATATATTGTATAATTATTTAATTGTTCATACTATTATGCGGAATGTTCTTTTATGGATGGACGAATCTGAAAAACTTGAATTATATATAGATAAAAGCTTATCGAAGAGCAACAGAGAGGCTTTTAATGACTATGTTCAAAGAAAGGCAAATTGGGTTTGGTGTCATGATTTGGAACATAAAACACCATTATCCCCTAGTCAGATTAAAGTAGAACATAAGTTTTCTCAAAATGACTACTGTCTTCAAGCAGCAGATTATATTGCAGGCGCGACTTTTCAAAAATATGAACATAATAATGACTGTTTTTATAGAATTTTTGAGGGAAAAATTAAAGCATTTGATTATTTGTGGAGGTAGAAGGGCGAGCCCGCCCTACACGCTCCCATTCCGCTTCCACGGACATCATTGCTTCGGGCGGGTCTTACACGCATGTGTAGATATTTCAAAATATCTTTATAAAGTTTTCTAATAATTTAAATCATTAAATTATTTCTAACATTTACGAAAGTAGAGAATTGGGGTGAAGTTTCGCCCTAGGATACAGGGTATCGTCGACGATGTCTGTCTTATAATACCTCTTGAGGTGGTACGTAGAGGATCTTGCCTTCGTCTTCATCCACCCGCCAACCCCGCTCCCTCAGGGCCTGGACCACTTGGGGGATCTTCAACACGAATTGGACGTGGAT
>PIYN01000027.1 GCA_003601775.1 Candidatus Bathyarchaeota archaeon | reverse complement strand
GCCTCACGGGTCGCTCCTTATATCCCATGATAGATGACACCGAATAGGATCTCTATCCTCTAAGCATAAATACCTGAGGGTTCACTGAGCCCCCTTTGGGCGGCTCAGACCAACCGGTGTGAACGGGTAACCGGCTTCCTGGACCAGCTGTAACTCCTGATCCTCTTCGACCCTCCGAAGCCGCAGGCGGCGCATACCTTCTTCCGGATGTGGTAGGCCCTCCTGCCGCACCGCCTACACCTTATATGGGTCTTCTTGCCACCCCTCTTCCCATACTTGCTCGGCATGGCTCACACCAAAAGCCCGTCGATGAGGTGCAGGATCCTATGGGGGAGGGGAGATCATCACGACATTATCCCCACGGAGGATGATCGTCCCTATCTTCTCCGCCTCATCGGAGTCGCCTATACACTCGGCATCCCTTATGACCAGGTTCACGTGCTGGTCGAAGCCCTCGAGGATCCCCCTGAGACTCTTCCCCCCTCTGAGCTTGACCAGGACCGTCTTCCCGAGGCTCCGTTCAAGGACCTCTATAATCATCTCGGCCAATCCCGTTCCTCCTTACACCGCCCCAATCGTTCTCCACCAACCAATTAACTCTGAGCAGTATTAAACCTTTATTCTCACATCCTCCGTGTGTGGGTCCATCATACAATAAAGTTTATAAATATCACTTGGATAGGAATTAGGGACGGCTTCTGAGTCGGATGACTGTGTTCCGGAAATAGGAGGGGGAACCAGTATTGAGGGGGCCTAAGTTCCTGTTCATGAATGATTGGAGGAGGGAGCCGTGACTCTAACGGATAGAGACTTCTGGGAGTTGCTGAAGGCCTTCACGGCCCAGGAGGGATTGGTGAAGCAGCACCTCCGATCCTACAACGAATTCGTGAAGAAGACACTGCAGCAGATCATAGACGAGATCCATGGGATCACCCTGGAGACGCCGAATCACAGGTATGAGATCACCTTTGGGACGATCGACGTGGGGGATCCCCAGATCGTGGAGGTGGATGGCACCGTCAGGAGCGTCTACCCCAGGGAGGCCAGGATCAGGGACCTCACCTATGCGGCCCCGATCTACCTTGAGATCACGGTCAACGAGGACGGGAGGGAGACCTTCGAACGCGTGAACATCGGGGAGCTCCCCGTCATGGTCAAGTCGGACCTCTGCCTCCTCTCGAGACACTCCCCGGAGGAGTACATCAAGCTCGGGGAGGACCCTGAGGAGGTGGGGGGGTACTTCATCATCAACGGGTCCGAGAGGGTTCTCGTCGCCCTCGAGGACCTCGCCCCGAACAGGGTCCTGGTCGAGGTGGATACCCATAGCTCGAAACCTGTGTACAAGGCGAAGGTCTTCTCCACGAACGTGGGCTTCAGGGCTCGGATCGAGATGGTCCTGAAGCCCCGGGGGTCCATCATGGTCTCACTCCCGGGGGTGCCCACGCCCCTCCCCTTCGTCGTTCTCATGAGGGCTCTGGGCGTGGAGTCCGACAGGGAGATCGCGGAGATGGTCTCCCTCGACGAGGAGATCCTCAACGAGCTGGAGCCCTCATTCAAGAGGGCCGCCGCCGTCCAGACGGTGGAGGATGCCCTGGTCTACATAGGGAACAGGGTCGCCTTCGGACAGGTCAGGGAGTTCCGGATAAGGCGGGCGGAGGCGATCATAGACCGAAACCTCCTACCTCATATCGGGGGGACCCCAGAGAGCCGTCTGGACAAGGCGATCTTCCTGGGGGAGATGGCGGCGAGGCTCATAGAGCTGAAGCTGGGGAGGAGGGAGGAGGACGACAAGGATCACCTAAAGAACAAGAGGATCAAGATGGCGGGGCCCCTCCTCACAGAGCTCTTCAGGTCCGCCTTCTGGAGCCTCTACAGGGATATGAGGTACCAGCTCAGGAGGATGAGCTCGAGGAGGAAGGGCATTCTCATCTCGGCCGTGATCAGGCCGGGGATCATCACCTCACGCCTCCAGCATGCCATCGCGACGGGGAACTGGAGGCGGGGACGGGTCGGGATGACCCAGCTCCTCGACAGGACGAATTTCATCTCGACGCTCAGCCATCTCCGCAGGCTTCAGTCCCCGTTGAGCAGGAGCCAGCCTAACTTCGAGGCGAGGGACCTCCACTCCACGCACTGGGGGAGGCTCTGCCCGAATGAGACGCCAGAGGGGGCGAACTGTGGTCTGGTGAAGAACCTCGCCCTCATGGCGAACATCTCCGTGGGGACTGACCCGGAGAAGGTGAAGAGGGTCCTCTACAGGCTCGGTGTCGTCCCCTCGAGGGAGTGCGACAGGGAGCTGAGGTTCGAGGGGGCGAAGGTCTTCGTCGATGGGTACCTCATCGGCTTCACGGCGGACCCCGAGGAACTGGTCCAAGTGGTCAGGGAGATGAGGAGGAGGGGGGAGATCAGCTCCGAGGTGAATATCGCCTACTATCCCAGATATAGGGAGATCTACGTGAACTGCGACGAGGGGAGGATCAGGAGACCCCTCCTCATAGTCAGGGACGGGAAGCTCCTCCTGAAGCCGAGGCATATCAGGAACCTCATGGCGGGGAGGTGGACCTGGAACGACTTCATCAGGGAGGGGATCATCGAGTACCTGGACGCCGAGGAGGAGGAGAACGCCTACATCGCCCTGTCCCAGAGGGAGCTCACCCCGGAGCACACCCACATGGAGATCTGCCCCTACGGCATCCTCGGCGTCGCCGCCTCGACCATCCCCTATGCCGAGCACAACCACTCCCCGAGGAACTCCTATCAGGCGGCGATGGTGAAGCAGGCGCCGGGGATCTACGCCCTCAACTACAGGGAGAGGACGGATACGAGGGCCCATCTCCTCCACTACCCCCAGACACCTCTCGTCAAGACGAAGCCCATGGAGCTCTACGGCTATCTGAAGCGCCCTGCGGGGCAGAACTTCGTCGTCGCCGTCCTCAGCACCAACGGCTACAACATGGAGGACGCCCTCATCTTCAACAAGTCCTCCATAGAGCGTGGCCTCGGCCACTCCACCTTCTTCAGGATCTACGAGGCGGAGTGCACTCAGTACCTCGGGGGCGCCAAGGACCAGTTCACGATCCCCGAGCCCGGGACGCCCGGCTACCATGGGAGCGAGGCCTACCGCCTCCTCGAGGAGGACGGCCTCGTCGCCTCCGAGGTGGAGGTGAAGGGGGGAGATATACTCATCGGGAGGGTGAGCCCTCCCCGCTTCCTCGAGGAGTACAGGGGCTTCGAGGTGAGCGGCCTCCAGATAAGGGATACCTCCGTCGCCGTGAGGCCTATGGAGGAGGGGACCGTCGACGCCGTCTTCATAACGAGGAATATCGAGGGGGCGCCCCTCGTCAAGGTGAAGGTCCGCAGCCTAAGGGTTCCCGAACTCGGGGATAAGTTCGCCTCCAGGCACGGCCAGAAGGGCGTCATAGGCATGATCGTGCCTCAGGAGGATATGCCCTTCAGCGCCCTAGGGACCGTCCCCGACGTCCTGATAAACCCCCACGCCATCCCCTCCAGGATGACGGTAGGCCAGTTCATCGAATCCATCGCCGGGAAGGCGGCGGCCCTCAGGGGGAGGCCCGTGGATGGGACGCCCTTCAGCAATGAGGATAAGAACTCCCTGATGGAGACCCTCAAGGCCTATGGCTTCAGGTACGACGGGAGGGAGCTCTTCTATGACGGCGTGACGGGTAGGAGGTTTTACGCCGACGTCTTCGTGGGGATAGTCTACTACCAGAAGCTCCACCACATGGTCGTGGATAAGATACACGCCCGCGCCCGGGGGCAGGTGCAGATGCTCACGAGACAGCCGACCGAGGGGAGGGCGAGGGGAGGGGGGCTCAGGTTCGGGGAGATGGAGAGGGACTGCCTCATCGGACACGGGGCGGCGATGCTGCTCAAGGACAGGCTCCTGGAGGAGTCAGATGCCTACACGATCTACATATGTAAGCGCTGCGGGAACCTCGCCTACTTCGACATGAGGCAGAGGAGGTACATCTGCCCCATCTGCGGGGACAAGGCCGAGGTCGAGCCCGTGACGGTCTCCTACGCCTTCAAGCTCCTCCTGCAGGAGCTCCAGAGCCTATGCCTCTCCCCCAAGATCGTGTTGGAGGGATGATCTGAGATGCCGAGCCTCATTAAGGCCATAAAGTTCGGCCTCCTCTCCCCGGATGAGATCCGGAAGCTCTCAGTCGTCGAGATACAGTCCTCCGACACCTATGACGAGGATGGGGCCCCGATCCCCCTGGGGCTGATGGACGGTCGGCTGGGGACCCTCGAGCCGAGGCAGAGGTGTAAGACCTGTGGGAACCTCTCCGTCAACTGCCCAGGGCACTTCGGCCATATCGAGCTGGCCATGCCCGTGATCCACGTCGAGTTCGCGAAGGCCATCTACCGGCTCCTCCTGGCGACCTGCAGGAACTGCGGGAGGATCCTCCTGACGGACGAGGAGATAGAGGAGTTCAAGAGGAGGATCAGGGAGGAGGAGGCCTTCTACGGGAAGCCGAGGAAGGAGACGAGGGAGGCGATCTTCAACGCGGCGAGGAAGTACAAGAAGTATAAGAGTTGCCCCCACTGCGGGACGCCCCAGTTCGATGTGAAGTTCACGAAGCCGACGAGCTTCTACGAGGTCGAGAGGGAGGTCAGGGAGGATGGGACCATAGAGGAGGTCTCCCGCAGGCTGACGCCGAGCGTGATCAGGGAGAGGTTCGAGAGGATAAGGGACGACGATCTCAGGCTCCTCGGCTTCGACCCCGAGGTGGCGAGGCCCGAGTGGATGATACTCCAGGTCCTCCCCGTCCCCCCGGTAGATGTCAGGCCCTCCATCATACTCGAATCGGGGATCAGGGCCGAGGACGACCTCACCCATAAGCTCGTGGATATCATCAGGATCAACCAGAGGCTCAAGGAGAACATAGAGGCCGGGGCGCCCGTCCTCATCATCGAGGACCTCTCGGACCTCCTCCAGTACCACGTCACCACCTACTTCAACAACGAGGTCTCCGGCATACCGCCGGCCCGACACCGCTCAGGCAGGCCCCTGAAGAGTCTCGCCCAGCGCCTGAAGGGGAAGGAGGGACGGTTCAGGGGCAACCTCTCTGGGAAGAGGGTCGACTACTCCGCGAGGACCGTGATCTCCCCAGACCCGAACATCGACATCAACGAGGTCGGGGTGCCGATACACATCGCGATGCGCCTCACCGTCCCCGAGACTGTGACGGAGATGAACATCGAGGAGATGCGGGAGCTCGTGAGGAATGGTCCACACAAGTACCCCGGGGCCCTCTACATCATCCGGCCGGATGGCAAGCGGATAAGGCTCGAGTACGTGGCCGATAGGGAGGAGTTGGCGAAGAACATAGAGCCCGGGTTCATCGTCGAGAGGCACCTCAGGGACGGCGACATCACCCTCTTCAACAGGCAGCCCTCCCTCCACAGGATGTCGATAATGGCCCACAGGGTCAAGGTCCTCCCCTACAAGACCTTCAGGCTGCACCTGGCGGTCTGTCCGCCCTACAACGCCGACTTCGATGGCGACGAGATGAACCTCCACGTCCCCCAGAGCAAGGAGGCCCAGACGGAGGCGAGGCTCCTCATGGAGGTCCAAGACCAGATCCTCTCACCGAGGTACGGGGCGCCCATAATCGGCGCCACGAAGGACTACATCACCGGCGCCTACCTCCTCACACGGAGGGAGACCCTCCTCACAAAGGAGGAGGTCGGCCAGCTCCTGGCGGCGGCGGGTTACTACGGCCCCCTCCCGGAGCCCCTGAGGAGAGAGCCTGTCCCCCTCTGGTCTGGTAAGGACATCTTCAGCCTCTTCCTCCCCCGGGACTTCACCTTCGTGACGAGGGCGAAGATCTGCCGTAGATGCTCCAAGTGTCTGAGGGAGAAATGCCCCTACGACGCCTACGTCAAGATCCAGAACGGGAGGCTGCTGACCGGTGTCATCGACAAGAACTCCATAGGGGCGGAGATGGCGGAGACTATCTTCCATAGGATCGTCAAGGACTACGGGACCGAGACCGCCCACATCTTCCTCAACTCCATATGCAGGCTCGTCAACGAGTTCCTCTCCCTGAGGGGCTTCACCTACTCCCTGGATGAGCTGGAGATCGGGGAGCGGGTGAGGAGGAAGATAAATAGGACCCTCAGCACCGCCGAGAGGAGGATCGAGGAGCTCATCAGGGCGTATGAGCAGGGGAGACTGGAGAGGCTCCCGGGACAGACCCTGGAGGATACCTTCGAGATACAGGTCATGAACGAGCTGGCGAGGGCGAGGGACAGGGCCGGGGAGATCGTGGACGAGGAGCTGAGCTTGGAGAACTCGGGGATCGTCATGACGAGGACGGGGGCGAGGGGGTCGAGCCTTAACATAGGGCAGATGATGGCCTGCATAGGGCAGCAGGCTATCAGGGGGAAGCGCATCGTCAGGGGCTACACCGATAGGACCCTATCCCACTTCAAACCGAATGACCCGAGGCCGGAGGCCAGGGGCTTCGTCTACTCCTGCTACAGGGACGGCCTCAACCCCATAGAGTTCTTCTTCCACGCTATGGGCGGCAGGGAGGGCCTCGTGGATACAGCCGTGAGGACACAGCAGAGCGGATACATGCAGAGGCGCCTGATAAACGCCCTGGAGCACCTCAGGGTCGAGTACGATGGAACCGTCAGGGACTCCCTAGGCAACATCATCCAGTTCAGATACGGGGAGGACGGGATCGACCCCTCGAAGAGCGACCACGGAAAGGCGGTGAACCTCGATCAGCTCATTGAACGGGTGAAGCTCTCCCTTGGGGAGGGCGTCCCAGCCTCAAAGGAGTACGTCAAGGAGGAGCTATCCAAGGTCAGCGACCTACCTCCAGGGCTGATGAGGGCCCTCCAGAATAGGCTGCTCAAGGAGGATCTGACGGAGGAGGGGGTGAGGGAGGTGATCTCCCTCGTCGTCAGGAGCTACAGGTCCTCCCTCGTCGAGCCCGGGGAGGCTGTGGGGACGGTGGCTGCCCAGTCCATAGGGGAACCTGGAACCCAGATGACTCTGAGGACCTTCCACTATGCAGGGGTGCGAGAGCTGAACGTCACCCTGGGGCTACCTCGGCTCATAGAGATCGTAGACGCTCGGAGAAGGCCCTCGACGCCCGTGATGACGGTGTACCTCGACAGGGAACATGGGAAGAGCGCGGAGAAGGCCAGGGAGGTCGCCCAGAGGATCACCGAGACCAAGATCGGGGACGTGGTGGAGTCGATAAACTTCGATATAAGCCGAGACGTCCTAAGGATCAACCTCGACCCCGGGAGGATGAGGAACGCTGGGGTGACGACGGAGGACGTGGAGAGGGTCCTTCCGGTCCCCCATATGAGGGAGGACGACTACACCCTCCTCATAGAGTTCTCCAAGATAAAGTCCGAGGACCCGGAGCGCTTCATAGAGAGGATCTCGAATATCAGGATCAAGGGCATCCCGGGGATAAGGAGGGTGCTCACCATCTTCGAGGGAGGGGAGTGGGTCATAAAGACGGAGGGATCAGACCTCGGGGGCGTCCTCTCGATCCCCGGCGTCGATCCCACCAGGGTGACGACGAACGATATCTGCGAGATCGCTGCGATGCTCGGGATCGAGGCGGCGAGGAATGCCCTCATAGAGGAGGCGATGGGCGTCCTGGAGGAGCAGGGCCTCGACGTCGACGTCAGGCATGTCATGCTCGTCGCAGATATCATGACCGCCTCGGGGGAGATCCAGCAGATCGGCCGTCACGGGGTGAGCGGCGAGAAGAGCAGTGTCCTCGCCCGAGCGGCCTTCGAGCTGACGGTCCCACACCTCGTCGATGCATCGCTCAGGGGCGAGGTCGACCCCCTCAAGGGGGTGGTGGAGAACATCATCATCGGGCAGTCGATACCCCTTGGGACGGGGAGCGTAGACTTATATATGTCTATGAGGAGGGGTAAGGAGAATGAGCCCCCTGAATCTGGATGACGAGCTGAGGCGGGCGGTATCCACGGGGAAGGTCCTCCTCGGCACCAGGTCCGTCCTGAAGGAGGTGAGGCTTGGGAGGGGGAAGCTCGTGGTCCTCTCCTCGAACTGCCCCAAGGAGACGAGGGAGAGGATCATGGAGTTCGCGAAGCTCTCGAAGATACCGGTGATCCAGCACAGTAAGACCGGCGTGGACTTGGGAACCCTCTGCGGAAAACCCTTCATAGTCTCCGCAATGGTTATAAAAGATCCGGGGGATTCAAAAATATTGAGTCTGGTGAAGTCCAAGGATGCTTAGCAGGATCAAGATCACGGATAACGAGATGAGGTACATGGCCCTCTTTGAGAACATGACAGGGGCGACCATCCTCGACTGCGTCGTGGACGAGGGGGAGGGGCTCATCATCTTCGCCGTGAAGCGGGGGGAGATCGGCCTCGCCATAGGCCGCAAGGGCGAGAAGATCAAGAGGTTCAAGAAACTGACCAACAAGCAGATCGAGGTCTTCGAGTACTACAACTCCCCCATCAAGTTCATACGGAAGGCCCTGAGACCGGCGAGGATAAGGGAGATAAAACTCGTCGACCGCGTCGACGGTGGGCGCGCCGCGATAGTGAGCGTGGAGCCTAAGGACAAGGGGATCGCCATAGGGAAGAATGGAAGAAACATAAAGATGATAAGATTCTTGGCAAAGAGGTACTTCAACTTAGAAAATGTAGTGATAACTTAGCGTATCTCCATCTCTATATAGACCTCTGGGGGGACCCGGATCCTCATTATGCTGCGCATCACCCGCTCTCTCGCGTCTATCTCGATGAGACGCTTGTGAACCCTCAGCTCGTACTTGTCCCAGGTGTTGCTTCCATCCCCACAGGGGGTCCTCCTCACGGGGACCCTCAGGCGCTTCGTGGGCAGCGGCACCGGCCCGACGATCTTCACTCCCGTCTTCTTCGCGATCTCCTTTATCTCACCACAGACCTCCTCGAGTTTAGGGAGATCGATGCTCGTGAGTTTTATCCTCGCCCACCTGGCCATCTCCGATTACCGCCTACTTCCCAAGGTCATCAGATAAATAAACCTTACGAGGAGACTCCGGGTCCACCTGTCAGCGTCTTCAGCCCAGTATCTCCTTGACTATCCCCGCAGCGATGGTGGTGCCCATATCCCTGATCGCGAACCTACCGAGCTGAGGTATCTCCGAGAAGACCTCCAGCGCGACAGGGCGTAGGGGCTCGAACCTGACGACGGCAGCATCCCCAGTCCTGAGGTAGGAGGGATGATCCTCTATGACTTGCCCCGTCCTGGGGTCGAGCTTCGAGACGAGCTCGGCGAAGCGCACGGCTACCTGGGCGGTGTGGACGTGTAGAACGGGCGTGTATCCCTGCGCGATGGCCGTCGGATGGTATATGACGAAGATCTGCCCCAGGAAGGAGTTGGCGACCTTCGGAGGATTATCGGGGTATCCACAGACATCTCCACGCCTGATCTGGTTTCGGGCGATGCCCTTGACGTTGAAGCCGATGTTGTCCCCGGGCTCCGCCTTGGGTATCCTCGTGTAGTGGGTCTCGATGGACTTCACCTCCCCGGTGAGCTTGGAGGGCATGAAGATCACCGTCCTGTTGGGGTAGAGGACGCCAGTCTCCACCCTTCCCACAGGGACGGTCCCGACGCCCCTTATGGAGTAGACCTCCTGCACCGGGATCCTCAGAGGCTTATCTATCGGCTTCGGCGGGACCTCGAAGTAGTCGAGGGCCTCGAAGAGGGTTGGGCCGTCGTACCAGGGCATCCTGTCGCTCCGCTTCACCAGGTTATCACCTGTCCAGCCGGAGATTGGGACGAAGTGTATCTTGGAGACGTCGTACCCCACCATCCTCAGCAGCCTCGAGACGCCGTCCTTAACGACCTCGTACCGCTCCTGACTCCAGTTCACAGTGGCGTCGTCCATCTTGTTTATCGCCACGACTATCTGATCGACGCCGAGGGTCTTCGCGAGGAAGGCGTGCTCCCTCGTCTGCCCTCCGGGGTTTATCCCCGCCTCGTACTCCCCCTTCTTAGCCGAGACGATGAGGATCGCGGCATCTGCCTGGCTGGCTCCGGTGACCATATTCTTAACGAAGTCCCTGTGCCCCGGGGCATCGATGATGGTGAAGAAGTACTTCGGCGTCTCGAACTTGTAGAAGGCCAGGTCTATGGTGAGGCCTCTCTCCCTCTCCTCCTTGAGCTTATCGAGGACCCAGGCGTACTTGAAGGTCTCCTTCCCCAGCCTCTTCGCCTCTTCCTCGTACTGCCTTATCGTCTTCTCCGGAATAACACCGGCGTCATAGAAGAGATGGCCGATGGATGTGCTCTTCCCGTGATCCACGTGCCCTATAATGATTCCCCGTCCCTATCGGGACTTTAGGTTCAGATGGGGCTTCTCCCTTGATGCGCTCATATCTATTTGAACCTCCTTTAGACAGAAAGGAGGTAGGCAACATAAAAAGTTTTATGTCCTTAGTTATCTCCTCAAATGAAGTGATGCCCTCCCCTTCAGGGAAGAAGAGGGGTTTCCCCCGCCTCTTTGTGATCGGGATAGATGGCGCGACCTTTGAGGCTCTCTCCCCCCTGATCAGAGAGGGTGTGCTCCCAACCCTCGCCGAGGTCCTTCGGAGGGGTTCCCACGGCGAGTTGGAGTCCACCATCCCGCCCGTGACGATACCGGCATGGGTGAGCATGGTGACGGGGAAGAACCCCGGGAAGCTCGGCCTCTTCGACCTCCTCAAGCGGAGGCCGGGGAGCTACGGGGTGACGCCGGCGGAAGTTCGATTCTGGGAACACACCCCCTTCTGGTCCGTCCTCAACAAATATGGGATCAGCACGGGGCTCCTGAACATTCCCGGTACCTACCCCCCGAGGAGGGTGGAGGGTTTCATGGTCACTGGCATGTTCACTCCCTCGGAGAGGCACTGTTTCGCCTATCCACCTGAGCTGGTGAAGGAGCTGAACGAGGTAGTCTCCCACTATGATATAGATGTGGGGCAGTGGCAGTACTTCGATGAGGGGAGGTTCCTGAGGGACCTCTACAGGGTGACGGAGAAGAGGAGGAGGGCGCTGATGTACTTGACGGAGTCCTACCCCTGCGACTTCTACATGGCCGTCTTCACCTGCACGGATCGGCTGCAGCACGTCCTGTGGAAGAGGAGGGACCTCATGGAGTCCTATTGGAGTTGGTTCGATAGCCTCCTCGGGGAGATACTCCGGAGGTTCGGGGAGGAGACGACCTTCTTCATGGTCTCCGACCACGGCTTCGGGCCCATAAGGAGGACCTTCTACGTGAACGAGTGGCTGAGGAGGATGGGCTACTTAGCCGTTAAACGGGACGTGAAGATGGAGTCCTTCGTCAAGATCGGTAGGGTGGTGGAGAACCTCTACTACAAGCTGGGCAGGTTCAAGGTCATCTACCCCCTCGCCTCCACCCTCAACAAGCTGCTGGGGATGGGGAGGCTGCGGTACTACACCTATGATTACCTCTCTAAGGACAGGCTGGTCAACTGGACGGACTGGTCCAGGACGAGGGCCTTCGCCCTGGTTCATACCCCTCACTACGGGCATATATACATCAACGTGAAGGGGAGGATGCCCCAGGGCTGTGTGGACCCCAAGGACTACGAGGAGGTCCGAGAGGAGGTCATAGGCGACCTCTCCAGGCTCCGGGACCCGTCGACGGGGGAGGCCGTGAAGATAAGGGTCTACAGGAGGGAGGAGGTCTATGAGGGGCCCCATGTGGAGGAGGCCCCGGATATCATCTTCGTCATCGACAACTTCGAGTGCGAGGTCGACCCCAAGCTGGGTCACCCCAAGGTCTTCGAGGAGAGGCCCTCCGACCCGAGGTGGACGGGCACCCACAAGAGGAACGGCGTATTCATGGCCTATGGGCCTGATATCCGCGAGGGGCATAGGATAGAGGGGGCGAGGATCACCGATGTCGCCCCAACGATCCTCCACCTCCTCGGGGCGCCGATCCCAGGGGATGTGGACGGCAAGGTCCTCTTGGAGATCTTTGAGGAGGGGAGCGAGGCGGCTGAGAGACCGCCGGTCTACGGGCTACCAGGGGAAGGAGTGGCGGCGGGGCCGGGTCTCGGCGAGGAGGATCGGAGGCTCGTCATGGAGAGGCTCAGGAGGCTCGGGTACATAGGCTGAACCCCCGGGGGATGAGGCGCGTGAAAGGCTTATTACGGGAGAGCCGGATCAATTCTTAGGTAGATGGAGGACGGGGAGAGTTGAGCGCCGGTGGCTTCTCCGATAGGCTCAGGGAGGAGGCCTCCTCCATCTGGGAGAGGATCTTCACCCACCCCTTCCTCGTCGAGATGGGCGAGGCGAGGCTCCCCCTCGATAAATTCAGGTTCTATGTGAGGCAGGACTACTCCTACCTCATGGAGTTCGCCCGCTGCCTGGGCATAGCCGCGGCGAAGGCCGAGGAGAGGGAGACGATGCGCACCTTTGCCTCACTCCTCGAGGCCTCCCTCACCGTCGAGGTGGAGATGCTGGAGGGCCTCGCCGAGAGGCTCGGGATCCCCCCCGAGGATCTGAGGGCCTCGGAGCCGGCTCCGACTAACGTGGCCTATACTTGTCACCTCCTTTACGTCGCCTACTCAGGTACGGTGGGGGAGATCATGGCGGCGATGCTGCCCTGTATGTGGTCCTACCAGGAGATCGGGGAGAGGATGGGGGAGGATGCCGCCCTATGGAGGCACCCCATCTACTCCGAGTGGTGCTCCACCTACAGGTCCAAGGAGTACATCGACCTGGTCGACCTATACCGTGGTCTGGTGGATCGCTTTGCCTCGGAGTCCGGTGCCTCAGTGAGGGAGAGGATGAGGAGACACTTCCTCCTGAGCAGTAGATATGAGTACCTCTTCTGGGATATGGCCTATAGGAAGGAGACTTGGCCTGTCTGAGCCCTCAAGACCTATGGCCCGACCCACCGAGATCTCCTTTTCCCACCCTGACAAAGACTTTTTAGTCATCTGAGCCCTCATCCCTTTAGGGAGGCTTATGTCTGAGAGAGCAAAGCGGATCGCGATAGATTGGGTCACGGAGCATGAGAAGCTGCTCATCGACGTCCACGACAAGATCTGGAGGTGGGCGGAGGTGGGGCTTCAGGAGGTCAAGACGGCGAGGCTGCTCACGGAGATACTGGAGAGGCATGGGTTCAAGGTGGAGCGGGGGGTAGCCGGGATGCCCTCCGCCTTCGTCGCCACCTACGGCTCCGGCAAGCCCGTCATCGGGATCATGGGAGAGCTGGACGCCCTCCCCGGGCTATCCCAGAAGGCCGTCCCGTGGAGGGAGCCCATCGTCGAGGGAGGACCCGGACATGGGTGCGGCCACCACGGCTATGCCACGGCCGCGCTGGGGGGCGCCCTCGCGGCGAAGGCGGCGATGGAGGAGGAGAACCTCCCGGGGACTATCAAGTGCTTCGGCTGCCCGGCGGAGGAGACCCTCGTCGGGAAGGTCTTCATGGTCAGGGACGGCGTCTTCGACGGCGTAGACGCCTGTCTGGGCCACCACCCGGGGAGCATGAACACGGCGAGGCTGGGGAGCGGCAACGCCATGAACTCCGTGAAGTTCGAGTTCTTCGGTGTCGCCGCCCACGCGGCTGGGTCGCCCCATAGGGGGAGGAGCGCCCTCGACGCAGTGGAGTTGATGAATATCGGCGTGAACTACCTAAGGGAGCATATAGTCCAGGAGGCGCGGATCCACTATGTCATAGAGGACGGGGGGCATGAGCCCAATGTCGTCCCCGCCTACGCGAGGAGCTGGTACTACATAAGGGCCCCGACCCGGGACTTGGTGGAGGAGTACTATGAGAGGGTCCTGAGGATCGCGGATGGGGCGGACCTCATGGCGGGGACGACGCATAAGGTCAGGTTCCTGACGGGCGTCCACAACGGGATACCCAACCGCACCCTTGCCGAGCTGATAGTCGGGAACATGAGGGAGATCGGGGCCCCGACCTACAACGAGGAGGAGCTGGAGTTCGCGAGGGAACTGGCCAAGTCGATCCCGAGGAAGCAGAAGATGGCGATGCTACGTAGGCTCTCCGAGCTCATACCCGACGCGATGGAGCTGATGGACGTCGACCTCAACAGCAGGATCTACGACCCCTTCGGGGAGGGGAGGAAGGGCGGGGGCTCCTCGGACGTCGCCGATGTGGCCTGGAATACGCCGACGCAGCAGTTCAGCACCACCATGTTCATCGTCGGCTCCCCCGGCCACTCCTGGCAGAACGTGGCGTCCGGGGGGACGAGCATCGGCCACAAGTCCTCCATCTTCGCCTCCAAGGTGATGGCGGCGACGGTGATCGACCTCCTCACGAAGCCCGAGGTCCTGAGGAAGGCAAAGGAGGAGTGGAAGAGGAGGATGAAGGGCCTCACCTACAAATCCCCCCTCCCACCAGACCTGAAGCCGCCGCTGGACCAGTTACCTCCCATGCCCTCGGAGGAGTAAGACCGGGAACATCCACTTTTTTATCCGTCTTATCCCCTCGTCCTTGTTCCCAGCTAAGCCGTCATACACCCGATCAAGGCTTTTTAAGAGCCCGCTACAACCTTCTCTATGGGTTGAGTCATGAGGCCGCCCTGCGAGATCGTCGTCAAGCGCCTACTCCCACTCCTCAGGGCCCTCGTCGCCCGGGAGTTGATGACCGTCTACGGCTGGACACAGAGTCGGGCCGCGAGGAGGCTGGGGGTCACCCAGCCAGCAGTGAGCTCCTACCTCTCCCTGCTGGAGGGAGAGGAGAGGAGGGGCTTCGATCTGGAGGACCTGGAGGGGCTTGCGAAGAGGATCGCCGAAGGCCTGGCGAGGGGTGAGATGAGCCTCTCCGAGACCGTGATGGAGGTCTGCAGCCTCTGTATAAAGCTCAAGTCCGGGGGCTTCATCTGCGCCCTCCATAAGCAGCGGGTCCCAGACCTGAGGCGGGAGTCCTGTGACGTCTGCCTCCGCCTTTTCGGCACCGGGGCGGAGGAGATCGAGGAGAGGTACAAGGTCCTGAACGACCTCAGGAAGGCCGTTGAGATGATCGAGGGCTCCAAGGACTTTCCCTCTGTTATGCCCGAGGTCCGGGTGAACATGGTGGTGGCGACCTCCGACGCCAGGTCCATCTCAGATGTCGCGGGGATACCCGGCAGGATCGTGGAGGTGAGGGGGAGGGCGAGGGCCTTCATGGAGCCAGAGTTCGGCTCCTCCAGGCATCTGGCAGAGGTCCTCCTCACAGCGAGGGAGATCGACCCCTCCGTGAGGGCCGCCGCCAACATAAAATATGATGAGGCGGTGCGTGAGGCGATGGAGAGGCTGAAACTCCGCGTGGGATTATTCGATAGGGAGGCTCTCCCTCCGGAGGAGAGGGGGGAGGAGGGGGCGGTGTCCCTGGGCATCAAGTTGGTCGCCGAGGAGTTCGGCTACCTACCGGACGTGGTCGTTGACAAGGGTGGGTACGGGATAGAACCAGTCTCCTACCTCTTCGGGGGATCCGCGGTCGAGGTCGCCGAGAGGGCGATCCAGATAGCGGAGGCGCTCAACAAGTAAAGGCCGGAGAGCAGGCTACCTCTCGAAGGTCTCCCTGTTGAACCCCGCAGCCCTCAGGGCCTCTAAGATGACGAAGCCGAATATGCAGCCCGGGATACAACTGAAGGACCAGCCTATCCAAGTGGGGATGAGGGCCCACTCCATCCCCATCCGGGGTGCGACGAAGTAGACGGAGAGGGTCGCCCCTATAAGGACCGTCCCGATGGGCTCCGTTAGGGCTGCCAGCTCCGGATGTCCCACCCCGCTCCTTCTCAGGAGCCAGTAGAAGAGGCCGACAATGAGGCCGCCGGGGATCCCCCCGGGCATGGAGAAGATCGTCCCGATCCCCAGGCTCATTCTGATGATGCCTATACAGAAGGCTATGAAGGCCGCCCAGAGGGGGCCGAGGAGGACGCCCGCGACGGCGTTCACCAAGTGCTGTCCTGGGAAGGCCTTGGAGCCGAAGACGGGGAACCAGAGTATGGGGGCGATGACGACCCCCAGGGCGATGAGCATCGCCGCCAGCGAGACCTGCTTAATACCTACTGCCCCCATCGACGTTCTATAAGGCTCTGATATAAGATAATTATAAACCTTTCGCGGGTTCGATGGCTCAGAGCCTTATGACGATATCCACCTGGGAGGCCAGGAGGCCCATGAGTTCCCGCTCCCTCTTGGAGACGCCCGTCCCGTGGTCCTCCCGGGCGAAGTACTCGCCGTAGTAGCCGTTAGCGATGAAGGTCTCAGCCCTCCTCAGGGCACGGAGAACCGGGTCGATCGACCCTGATTGGAGGTATAGGGAGACGTCGTTGATGAAGAGGATGGGGGTAGGCCTCCTCAGGTACTCCTCCAGCAAGGGCCCGATCCTCTCGGCGTTGAGCCTCACCATCCTGAGGAGTTCCTCCGCTGAGGATGCACTCAGCCTCGGCGTCTCCACCCTCCTCGGCGCCAGGTACCTGACCCTCCCACAGGCCTCGGTGACCTCTGAGAGGCGGCCTCCCACAACCCTCCCTCGGATCTCCTGGGTCCTCGGTGCCATATCTATAACCGTTATCTCCTTGGAGAGACCGAGGTCCACGGCCTCCTCCAGGAGCCTCGCCGTCAGCCTCGTCTTCCCCGCTCCCACGTCGCCCAGGATCAGGACCTTCTTGCCCAGGAGTTCGCGGAAGGAGTACTCCCTTGACAGGGATGAAGCCTCCCCTACGCCGAGGTCCCGCTGAGCCTCTTGGCGATCTCCACCGCCCTCTCCGCGACCTCGAGGGCCGTCCTCCCGAGGAGGGTGATCATCGGCTCCTTCCCCCAGTCGCCGAGGTGGTAGATGACGTCTGGGACCCTCCCAGCCCGCCTAACGGCCTGCTCCGCCCCCCAGGTCGTCGTCATCCCCTCCCTCTCCTTCACCTCCCTCGGCTCCTCCCTCCTATCGTAGAAGGAGACGGTGAGCCCCAGCTCCTGGCAGACCTTCACGGCCTCCTCCGAGTATCTGATGTTCATCCCCGCCCTCACCTCTGGGTCGAACCTCATCACTGCGAGGATCGTCCTCGCGACGTGCCTCGAGGCCCCGAACTCCGGGCACCCCGAGGCCCTGACACCCTGCCTCATCCTCACGATCCGCCCCACCACCGCCGCCACGTCATCGGGGCCAGTGGCGTAGGGGAGGGCCATGCCGATGTTCATCTGGACCTCGGGGACGAGGGCCCTCACCTCGGGGGTCCCCTCGAGGAGCCTCACCGCTTCCCCCACGTCCCTCAACACCCTGTAGCGCTCGGCCTCGTTGTAGAGGTTCGCCATGGGGTTAAGGGGGCCATGCCCTCGCCCGATCTGGAGCCCGTACCTTATCGCCCGGTTCACGAAGACCTTCGCCACCCCGACGGCCTCCGGTATGCTCCTCCCCTTCGCCAGCTCGGCGGCTATCGCGGCTGAGAAGCTGCAGCCGGTCCCGTGGTCAGTCTTCGTCTCGTATCTCTCGGCCTCGAGGAGGGTGAACTCCCCCTCGTGGAGGAGGATGTCGATGGCCTTTGCCTCGGTCTGGAGTATGTGCCCCCCCTTCACCACGACTGCCCTTGGCCCGAGGGAGGCGATCTCCTCCGCGGCCCTCCTTCCATCCTCGAGGGTCTCTATCTTGATCCCCGAGATGGCCTCGGCCTCCATCGCGTTGGGCGTCACCACCGTCGCGAGGGGGAGGAGTCTCCTCACGAGGGTCTCCTTCGCCTCGGGCCTCAGGAGGGCCGCGCCGCTCTTCGCGATCATGACGGGGTCCACCACGACGGGGAATCCGTGCCTCTCGACCTCCTCCGCGACGACCTCTATGATCTCGGAGGTGTGGAGCATCCCCGTCTTCGCCGCGTCGACGCCGATATCCTCGACGACGGCCTCTATCTGGGCTCTCACCACCTCGGGGTCCACGTCCTGGACCGCCGTCACGGCCACCGTGTTCTGGGCCGTGATGGAGGTGATCGCCGTCATCCCATGGACCCCGAGGGCCGCGAAGGTCTTGAGGTCCGCCTGGATCCCCGCCCCGCCCCCGGAGTCTGAGCCAGCTATGGTCAGAGCACAGGGAATCCGAACCATTCTCCCTTCCTCCAGCCCAGAGGTATCTTGGAGTTGCGGTAATTATCCCTTTCCATCCCTTAGGGAGTTCTTCCAGCTCTCTGGGAGGAGAGGCCAGGGCGTGCCGACGGATACCGAGCGATCCCCTTATTAGGAGATGAGTTCCTTCAGGACCCTTGCGACGAGGGCGTTGGCCTGTATCACGGGCTTACCCGTCCTC
>PIYN01000047.1 GCA_003601775.1 Candidatus Bathyarchaeota archaeon | reverse complement strand
TACACATGGAACATGTGCATCAGCAGCTTTACGCTCTTCGTCGGCCTAATAACGATCTTCTCACGCTATGGCAGATCCATCATAAACCGAGATACAAACTGGCCGTTTCACCTATACTGCCTGGTCCTAATAATCATATGGATACCCTTCGGATTTCACTATGGAATCTACGCTGACCTGTACCAAACGGCGTACCTATCTACTAAGATCACCTTGCACATAGCGATCCTCGGTCTTCTAATATTCTTCATGACCTCAGCGCTCTACAGAACCTTTAGAATCAGGTCCCTCAGGACGGCGGTCTTAACATTTCTTGCGGTAGTCATGATCTTCCTCAACGCTCCCTATCTACGCTCCTATTTCCCGACAGCCGGGGACATCGCATACTGGCTCTTAAATAATCCGCAAATGTCCGGTGCCCGAGCAATGGTGCTTTGCGGCGGTATTGGAGGCATAATCTTGGGCATACGTATCCTTCTGGGTCATGAGAAGGGAGCATTAAGAGTAACAGGGGGAATGTAGAATGAGACTACCCGAGCTAAAGTCAGAATACATATGGGCAGTGATGATGATCTTCTTCCTAATACCGGCAATCCATCCCATCGGCCTTCCCTTCCCAATGGACCCTGTTACATATGAAGTCTATAATATAATCGAGAGCCTACCAGAGGGCAGCATAGTGGTAATGGGTGGAGGAGGGGTCTTCGCCTTCGACCTCGAGTCCTCCGCTGGAATGATAGCCATGATAAAACAGATGGCGAGGAAGGGGTTGAGGTTAGTCACTTGTCCGGTATGGACAGAGGCCCCGCAATTCCATAAATATGTCATCGACGCCGCGAGAGTTGACAAGGACAAATATGGTGGGCCATGGGAGTACGGGGTCGATTATGTATTGCTGCCGTATATGCCCGGAGGGGATATGGTAGTCTTCGATTCTTTCCTGAAGGATGTCCATGCAACGGTCAGCGTCGACTTAGCGGGAACGCCCATAGACGAATTACCCCTCATGCAGGATCTCCATGACTACCATGACATCGCACTCTGGATCTGCCCCCACTGGGGATTCGTATCCGTAATCCGGATCGTCGCTGCGCAATATGGGATCACGTGTATAAGCCCGGCGCAGAGCACAGCCTACGCCTTCTTCTCCCCCTTCATGGAGGCTTATCCAGGGAAGGTCTACATGCTGAATGGATACGTAGGCGGTGCTCAGTACGAGGCACTGGTCGGAATTAAGGGGTTGGGCCACAAGGTCATGGACTCCTACGCGTTCGCCAGCACATTAATCGTCCTATTCATCGTCTTAGGGAACATCACCATGCTCTCCAGAATGGGAGGGGAGGAAGAATGATCTCTACGGATCCTTGGGTTTGGCTGTCAGCGTTGCTAACCTTGGCCATTTTCTCGATGCTATTAGGCGATAACAAATTCTTCCGATGGGCTGAGGCGACCTATACGGCCACCGTTATAGGGCACTCCGTAGTGACTGGATTGCTTACCCTCAAGGACAGGTTCTATCCGCTCTATACGGGTCAGAAACCTATCCTAATAATTCCCTTGATACTGGGGATAACCTCCCTCTTCGTGGTCTGGAGAAGATATGCCTGGGTCTCGACTGTTGCGATGGCGTTGATGATCGGGGTCGGTACAGGGATATCTATAAGAACGCTTATAGCGACGGATGTCGTCGGCAACGTACGGGCGGTGATCAGCGAAACCGCAAAGGTCCTCGAAGGCTCGCCAGCAACGCGGCTGGGATATTTCATAAGGATCGTATTCACGATATGCGCCTTACTTTACTTCCTCTTCATCTTGGTGCCGAAAGGGGGGCCTGGAGGCAAATTCTTCAACTACATTGCAACGATAGGGAAGTATGCACTAATAGTGTACATGGGGATTGCTATAGGCAACACGATACAGCAATTTGTTGGAACTGCGACTGTAGCAATTGATCGGCTCATCTCTACATGGCTTGGCCTTAGTTGAAGACTTCCATCACGTTTTTCTCCTTTTCCTTTTTATGAAGAAAAGCTGAAAGAATCCGATCAATGAGAAAATCTCGATAAAACTCTTTAGGAGGGTGAAGAGGACACCTTTTTTGCTCTAAATCGTGTATCTACTTCCACATATACTGTTGATTATGTAGGAGGCGATGGGGACGCAGAGGACCAGGAAGATGGTCAGAATGATGAAGTCCCCTACTTGCACCCAGACGTGGTTGATGCCCAGGGACGGGTTATGGGGGAAGACCGCGCTGAAGATCCTTTGGAAGAACTCGAGGATGATCTGTCTACTCTGGAGGGCCAGCTGCCTGATCTCCCAGAGGGCCCGTATAACCATCTCGATCATCCTTCGCTCCCCCTTTCGTCAAGTATCCCCTTCTAAGGTTGATATATTAATCTTTTCTAACCGAAAAGGTCTGTATATTCCAAGAGTTGAAAATGACAGCGTGGATTTTCCATCTTTGGAAGAGGGACCTCCCTAAAGGGGCAGAATAGTTCCAACCCCGAAAGGGTGTTGAGATCCATATCTTCAATCCAGAAGTTCTCCCAGGAGGTATTGGGGATGGGCGTCGAAGATCTGGACCCGGGGGAAATCGCCGAGGTGGAGGTCTCCCCTGAGGACGATGGGTTTGTAGGCGTAGTTCCTCCCTATCCAGGTGTCTCCCCGTCCCCTCTCGTCGATGAGGACCTCGCCTCTCCACCCGATCCACCTCCGGTTCCTCTCAGCCGATATCCTCCTCCAGAGCTGTGTCAGGAGCCTCGACCTCCTCTTCGTCTCCCAGCCCGGGAGTTGTGGTCGCATCCCAGCCGCCTCGGTCCCGGGCCTGGGCCAGAAGCGGGAGATGTTGAGGAAGTCCGGCTTGACCTCCTCCACGAGCCTGAGGGATTCCCCGAACTGCTCCTCCGTCTCCCCCGGAAAGCCGCAGATGATGTCGGTGGAGAGGCTCACCTCGGGGATCTCCTCCCTGAACCGCTCCACGAGGTGCCTGAAGTCCTCCACGGTGTACCTCCTCCTCATCCTCCTCAGGACCTCGTCGCTCCCCGACTGGACGGGGGAGTGGAGGAACTTGAAGACCTTCTCGCTTCTGAAGACCTCTATGAGGTCGTCGAGGATCGAGAGGGCGAGGTTCGGGGTCATCATCCCGACGCGGATGTAGAACCGCCCCTCCAGGGCGCAGAGGGCCTCGAGGAGGTCGGGGAGCCGTGCGTCCCCGTATCTATAGGCGGCCGTATCCTGGGCCGTGACCCAGACCTCCCTGACGCCGGAGGAGAGGGCCTTGGAGACGTCCTCCACGATCTCCTCCAGTGGATAGGAGTAGAGCCTCCCCCGCGCGAACCTGACGATGCAGTAGCTACAGTCCCCGAGGCAGCCCGTCGCTATCGGGGCGATGTGGATCACGGGGTTCCGTCGCACCCTCGGGAGACAGGTCTTCGGGGCCCTCAGGTCCTCCAGGGCTTGGACTCTGACGCCCTTGAGGCTCTCCCCGACGACCTCCACCACGTCGAGGACATTATCCGGCCCCATGAGACTGGCGCTGGGGGCGAGCTCCTCCACCAGCTCCCTCTCAACCTTGGGCATGCACCCCGCGACCACAAGGGGCTTCCCCGCCGCCTGG
Organism: Candidatus Bathyarchaeota archaeon; assembly: GCA_003601775.1. GTDB lineage: Archaea > Thermoproteota > Bathyarchaeia > TCS64 > PIYN01 > PIYN01. Next base: position 1,762 of record PIYN01000047.1, on the reverse strand, counting down.
AGCTCCCTCAGGCGCCTGATCATCCTCCTCTCCGTGGGGGTCTTCACCACGCAGGTGAAGATTATGAGGAGATCCGCCTCCTCAGGCCTCCTCGCCAACCTGAACCCCGCCTCCCTCAGGAGGCCTAAGGCGATCTCGTAGTCGGCGAAGTTCGAGGTGCAGCCATAGGCTTCGGCGTAGATCCTCGTCATGTAGGCTCCCCGCTGGGCTCAGAAGTAGGTATTGAGGCAGGATAATTAAATCATCTGCTCCCTCGGTCTCCCTCCGTCCCCGGCGGCCTCCTCGGGAGGACGGGGCGGGGCCTCCTCACGGAGAGGATGACGCAGTCCTTCATCTCCCTCTCTGAGCGCTTCAACTCGTACTGTGCGTCGTGGAGGAACCTGAGGTGGGCGAGGTCGAAGGCGAGGCCGGCGGTGCAGACGAGCTCGAGCCAGGGGCCGCTGGCGGTCTCGTCGGGGGCCTCTGTCCCCGCCTCGAAGACAGTGATCTCTGGGTGGCGGGCCATGAAGCCCCTGGAGGCGGGGGTCTTCCTCGTCCCCTTGAGGGCGGTGTAGATCAGGACGCCACGGTATAGGTTCTCCTTGTAGACCTCGGGGTCGAAGGAGCCGTACTTCCTGTATCTGGCGTACATCCTCTCGTTCACCGCCCTGACCCGTGGGTCGCTGTTGATGGCCTCGACGATGTAGTCCCTAATGGCGAGGGCGACCTCCTTATGCCTGGGGAACCTCGGGTCCTCCACGTAGCTCAGACGGGGCATGAACCACCCCCTCGGTATCCACCAGCTCCTCCCCCTCCTCGGGAGGCGTGACCTGGTCCAGGCGGCGTACCCCGCGAAGAGCTGCACCCACTCGTGGGAGGGGTAGCCGTGGGGATTGAGGAAGATATCGGGAAGCCAGGTCCTCCAGAGCTTCGGTCGGACCTTCGCCTCGGGGTAGAGGGGGTCGCGGCTCCACTGGTCCGCTGAGACGTCGACGCCGAGGGCTCCCAGGTAGGCGGCGTGGAGCATGAAGTGGGGCGTCAGCTTGTAGAGCTCGCAGCCCAGGGCGGCCCCGTCCACGTTGGTGATGGGGTGGGCGACGAGGTTCACCCTCTTCAGGAGCTTCTTGTACTCGGGATCCGTGGCGAGGAGTTCGACGAGCCTCAGTATGTGGCTGGTGCTGGAGACCTCGTTGGCGTGCTGGCGTCCGGAGATGAGGAGGACGGGCTTGTAGGTTGAGGCCTTTGCCTGGGACCAGAGCCTCCCCTTGAGGGGGAGCATCACGTCCATCGCCCAGATCTCCCGCCCCAGGTAGGAACGGCCGACGCGGTAGGCGGTGACCTCCGGGAAGGTGTCGAGCTTGGAGATGATCTCCAGGCACTCCTCGGGGGAGATGGGGCGCTCCCACTGGACGATCCTCTCCCCCTGATAGCGGTACCTTCCCCCCTCCTCCTGCACCTTCTCCCCTTTTCCCTCCCTCAGGGGGTTCTCGAGTTCTATGAGGTCCTCCCCTTCCGGCGAGACGATGTGGAACCCCATCCCCCCAAGGTGTGGGTAGGTGAGAGTATCCAAGTAGAGCCCCCTTTCATGGAGGAGACCCAGGAACTCCAACATCCTGCAGACCCGCTCAGCCGAGGAGATCTGCCTATCTACCGACTCAGAGGGCGCTACCCTCACCAGCTTCTCACGTCGATCCCTCCTCATACCCACCTTCACCAGGACCCCCAGCCTCGCCACCCCCTCCTCCCCCGCCCTGAGGAGGGCTGAGATGATCCTGGGGTCCCT
>PIYN01000026.1 GCA_003601775.1 Candidatus Bathyarchaeota archaeon | reverse complement strand
CGATTAGGTCGTTGGATTTAACGGGATACTTACCAGACCGGCTACGGACGCTTTAGGCCCAATAATCGTCCCCACCACTCGAGGGGCTGGTGTTACCGCGGCGGCTGACACCAGTCTTGCCCCCCTCTTATTCCCACGGCTCCTTACACCGTGGAAAAGCCACCTTCATCAGGTGGCACTCGAGGTAGCCCCATCGCGCTTGCGCGCATTGTGGAGGTTTCGCGCCTGCTGCGCCCCGTAGGGCCTGGGCCCTTGTCTCAGTGCCCATCTCCGGGCTCCCGCTCTCACGGCCCGTACCGGTCAGAGGCTTGGTGAGCCGTTACCTCACCAACTACCTGATCGGCCGCAGCCCCATCCTTGGGCGGAGCCACGCGGCATGGGTGTGACCCCCTTTCGGCGAGGAACCATTCCAGGCCTCCTCACCTATCGGGGATTAGCCCCAGTTTCCCGGGGTTATCCCCGTCCCAAGGGTAGGTTAGCTACGTGTTACGGAGCCGTCCGCCACGCCCCCACCGTGGCCTGGGGGCGTACGACTTGCATGGCTTAGTCCCACCTCGATAGCAGTGGGGTCCGACAGGATCAATCGGAGTTACGTGGTCGCAAGGCTTCAGGAATCCTCGGGGAGACCTCTCGGCCCATCTCCGACCTGAGGGCCTCTTGCAGCCCTTCTTCAGGTCGTCATCCCTGTTTCCGCCACTGGAGATCGATCCTTCATCCGGAGGCGTTTCGCCTCTGTCTGATCGAAGCCACCGTCTATTGGGCGGAAGGCATCTCGCCAAGGGAGATACTCCCCCACCCGAAATAAAAACATTACGTTGTGGATATCCATGAAATTATTAATTCCATGGAGAAAAGTGAGGAATATTTCAATTTTATCCTTTAATTTAAGGGAACAGATCCGTTGGCGTGGGGCCGCATTCGGGGTTAATGGGTGGGCTTTAGGGGGATCAGGCAGAGGAACATTAGTTTTTCATCGCTCGTGTTCCTCAGTTGGTGTCTCTCATCCGGCGGGATGAAGATGACGTCCCCCTCCTTGATGGGGTGCTCCCCCTCCTCTCCTATCGCGATACCCTCCCCCTTGAGTATAAAGATCTCATGTTCCCAGGGGTGGGTGTGGAGGGGGCTGTATCCCTCGGGCTCCACCTCGAAGAGCCTCATCGCGAAGGTCCTCGCCCCCGTCTCCTCTGTGATGAGCCACCTCACCTTCACCCCCTTTGTCCTCTCGCCAGCGTCCACGGCCTTGACCGTCTGGTAATGGAACAGCCTCATCTTCTTCACTCCTCCTTCCTCTCCAGCAGCGACATCACCTTCTCCACTTTATCCTCCATCCTCCGGGGCTTATCTCTTCTCTCGTCGATCTTGATGTCTGTCACGACCCTCCTCGCCCCGGCGCGGAAGACGGCCTCATGGGCCCTCAGGACCACCTCCAGGGCCTCCCTTGGACTCTCTGCCTCGAGGATCGTCGCCATAGGTGTCAACTGGAACCTCAGCCCGGACCTCTCAACCTCCTTCAACGCCTTGGCGACAAACTTGGAGACGCTCACCCCCTCCCCGAGGGGGGCGGTCGAGAACTGGACTATGACCTTTCCCTCTCCCATATTCGATCAAAAGAAGGTCCATTCCTTTAAAGATAACCTTAACGGTAGAAAAAACAGAGGAGGGTTAGAAGACCCTCTTCTTCTCAGGGGGCTTCGGGTAGGAGACCTTGCTCTGCCTCAGCCTAAGGCGGACGAGGATCTCCGCCACGTTCACGGCGGCCGTGATGGGCTCCACGACGGGGACGCCGTACTTCTCCATCTCCTCTGCCAGCCTCTCGGCGTAGCGCCTCATCCCCGTACAGCCGAAGACGATGACGTGCGCCCCGTCCTCCTCCACCGCCTTCACGGCCTCCTCAACGATCAGCCCGAGGACCGTCTCGAAGTCCTGCCCCAGGCCCGCCACGCCCAGGTTCAGGTACCTCACCGACCTGAGCTTGTGGAGGAGCCCCGCCGCGGCGGCCACCCTGTGGGAGTAGGTCTGGTGGGGCGGTCCGGGGTCGATGATGGAGAAGTTGTCCCCCAGCATCGAGGCCATGTGGACCGCTGCCTCCCCTGCGCCCACGACGGGTATATCCAGGAGTTCCCTGAGCCCCTCCATCATCGGGTTCATGAAGCAGTTGATGACGATGGCGTCGAAGCCCTCCTCCTTGGCCCTCAGCGCCTTCTCCACCATATCCATGGCGCCGACGTACTCGTCATAGTAGGACTCGACAGTTGCGGAGCCCCTATCCAGGGCCCTGTAAGCGATCTCCACGTCCGGGGCCACTGGCATCTCCACGGACCGTCTTCGACCCCTGCGGGCCAGGATCGGGGTAAGGACGAGGATCCTCAGGGCTCGTCACCGTCCCTCCATGATCTCCTCTATCGGCCTGTACTCGAAATCGAAGCCGAAGTACCTGGGGGTCAGGATCTCCAGCCCGCGTGGGGTCCTCCATAGATCCGGTGCCTTGATGCCGATGACAGCGACCTCACGCCCTTTCCTCAGGTCCTCGCCCCAGTTGGAGAGGGCGTCGGCCGTGGCTGGGTCGAGGAGGGTGATGAGGTCCGGGCAGGTGACGTAGGGCTCGCCGTCAAGCCAGGAGACGAGGTTCTCATTCTTGAACCAGACCTCCATGACGTGGCCCGAGTAGTCCCCCGAGCCCCTTATCCTCGTCTTCCCCCAGATGAAGCCCTCCCTCCCCTCACGCTCCACCGACTCGATGGCGCCGGTGAAGAGGAGGTAACCTCCAGTGGATTCAAGGACGGCCTCCAGTGGGCTCCCACCCGCCTCTTTGGCCTCTCGGATGCTCCTCCCCACCTCTATGCTCTTCGAGACCGTTCCACAGACGATGGACTCCCTCAGCTTCCTCCCCTCCACCGGGTGGTCTATGACGGTGACTCCTCCGCCCGAGGCGACGGCCATGAATCGGTCGATGTCCTCCGCCCTCGAATCATTCAGGACCCTGGTGACGATCATCACGTCGCCGAAGGGGCTCACCACGACGAAGGGGGTTATGGGGACCTCACAGATGTTGAAGGTCGAGTGCCCGACCTCGGGGACGGAGCGCCCCACCGTATCGCCGTCCACCGCCAGCCTCCCCGTGAGCGCGGCCATATACATAGCCACAAAGGAGTTCCCCGCGCCGAGTTCCCCCGGCACGAAGGCATATATCTCCTTCCCCAAGAACTTCTCCAAGGCGTCGACGCCGAGGGAGACAACCTTCTTCCTCGGGAGCCTCGGTAGAGAGGCGAAGCGCCTCCTGATCTCCTCCCTCACACCACCACCGACACCGTAGGGACAAGCGACGATAGCATCGTCGGGTATCTCAGCGGGGTCGACGAGCTTGAACTCCAAACCCTCCTTCAGGGCCTCCTCCATCCTGACCTTGGCCATCCTGACGGAGCCCCCTCCACCGGTCCCATAGACCGCGGCCCCGTACATGAAGTCGATAAGATCCTTCTTGCTCAGAACCCTAACCATTGCTATCCCTTAAAGGGAAGAATTAATTGTTTATAAAATTTACCCGGATTAATATAGAAGAGAAAATTATATAAATAAAATAAAGTTCAGAACTTCTACAGGTGACCTTGAGAGATGCAAATGTCACCTTTGGTTGAACAGGTACTTCAGGAAGGCCGGATATTCCAACTAACCTTACTGCTTCTCATGGCTGCGTTGACATATATCGCCTATTCCTATGGAAAGCGGGGAAAGGTATGGGAGATTAGGCCGTTGGAGGGTCTTGAAGCAACTTGGGAGGGTATAGGCAGGGCCGCTGAGATGGGTAGACCTATAATGGTTCTTACTGGAATCAGTGGTCTAAGTAATGCTCAAACTATTGCTGGTCTAACCGTTCTCGGAGAGGTTGCTCAGAGAGCCGCTGAGATCGGGGTTGCAACCCATACGACAAGTACTTCGACCCAAGTCATTGCCTTTTCTGAGGGTGTCATTAAGAGCGCATACGATGCTGCTGGAAAAAGCGAGCTGTATAAGCCTGGGGAGTATGTGAGATGGTTTGGAGGTGGCCAATTTGTTTATGCCGTAGGCGCTGCAGGATATATTCTGGAAACGAAACCAGCGATGATAGTCTTTATGGGGTATTTCCTCTTTGACGTTATAGTCACCATGGAGACGGCCTCTAGAGTCGGTGCACAGATAATAACAGGAACCCTATCAGCATTACCAGAGTCATCGGTATTTAGTGACTACCTCCTAATAGGGGAGGAGCTATATGCTGCCTCAGCCATGATCAGTAAGGACACTCAGGTAATTGCAACTATAGCAGGTCAAGACTGGATAAAGCTCATCCTCCTTATCATAGTAGTGGTCGGCGTGATACTTAAACTAGCGGGTAGCGATGCGATCATAAAGCTATTGGAGGTGTAGAGATGTCAGCAACTCTAACATATATAAGAACCTATCTGGTTCGCGTTATACTGATTATAGCTGCCTTATCTGGACTGGTAACTTGGTACTTCGTCTCACCACAAGCAGATGCAATAGCCAATGAACTTCAAATATGGAATACCGCCGCTGCGAGCTGGACGCTCTTTGTTGGGATAATAACGATATTCTCTCATTATATCAGGAGTGTGATGAAACGAGAAAGATACTGGCCTTATCAACTCTATGCGATGATTCTCATGGTACTCTGGTGCATCATGGGAGTATGGTCTGGCCTATACTCTAACCTATATCAAACAGCATATCTAAGTACGAAGATCACCCTACACATAGCCATTCTCGGACAACTGATATTCTTCTTCATCTCCGGGGTATACAGAACCTTTAGAATAAAGACAGCACGCACCCTTCTATATGCCTTCCTAGCCCTAATCATGGTAGTGCTAAATGCTCCTTGGATGCAATGGATATTCCCCAACGCCGAGAAAGTAACCTTCTGGCTCTTAAATAACGTGGGGATGTCTGGAGAAAGAACCTTAGCCATCACCGGGGGGATTGGTGGCGTGGTTCTAAGCATACGTATCCTCCTTGGCTTAGAGAAGGGAGCACTGAGGGCGACTGAAGAGATCTGAGGTGATGAGGATGGTCGAGATACCAGAATTAAAGTCCCAACATATCTGGGTAGTCATCCTATGTGTTTACATCTTCACATCGGTCTATCCAATTGGAGTCCCATTCCGTATGAGTGAGGCCACACTAAAGGCCTATAACTTCATCGACAGCCTACCCCCAGGTAGCATTGTCATAATGGGTGGAAGTGGTGTCTTCGCCTTCGACCTCGAGTCCTCTGCAGCCATGATAGCCGCCATAAAACACATGGCAAGAAAAGGATTGAGACTTGTTGCCTTACCCCTAGGGACAGAGGCAGTACAATTTCAGAAGTACTGCATCGATACTGCCAGGGTGGATGAAAAATACGGGGGACCATGGAAATATGGTGTAGACTATGCAGTACTCCCCTATATACCTGGGGGGAGTGCGGCAGTCGTCTCCTTCTTGACGGATGTACATGCTCTGGTATCTACAGACGTTATGGGAAATCCGATAAGCAAATTACCAATATTCGAGGATCTCCACGATTACAGAGACATCGCCCTATGGACATGCCCGCATTGGGGTTTCTGGATAGTCAGATATGTCACCGGGGAGCGGGGGATCCCGATGATAGGATTCGCACAAGCAGCCGCCTATGCTCTATACTCGGTTTATATGATGATATATCCAGATAAGGTATGGCTTACGAATGGGTTCCTAGGTGGAGCGCAGTACGAGAAACTCGTGGGCATAAAGGGGTTGGGCCACGCCGCGATGGACTCCTACTCACTGATAAGTATATTTGTGGTATTCTTCGTTATTCTAGGCAATCTCAGGTTACTCTCCAGTATAAAGGAAGAAGAGGAGGTGATAGAATGATATCAACGGATCCTTGGGTATGGCTATCGGCGCTACTTACCCTGTGCTCATTCAGTCTACTATATGGCGATAATCCCTTCTTCCGTTTCGCCCAATATACATATACCGCAACTGTTGTAGCGCACTCTGTCGTAACGGGTGTGCCAACGATGAGAGATAGGTTCATGCCCCTCTTTACCGGACAGAAGCCACTCATGGTGGTGCCCTTTATACTAGGCATCATGGCTTGTTTCATAGTCTATAGGAAGTATGCATGGGTAGCCTCCTTCCCATACGCCCTCTTTATAGGTGTAGGAACAGGTCTAAGCGTAAGGGCCATGGTGGCAACGGATATCGTCGGAAATCTAAAGGCAGTAATTAGGGAGGCTGGAGATATCGTAGTGGGGCCAATGCCCAGTCGTCTTGGTAACCTTGTAAGAGTGATCTTCATAATAACTACAATGATCTACCTGTTCTTCACATTGTTCCATAAAGGACCCTTGAGTAAGCCATTTAGATACCTAATGACCTTCGGAAAGTACTGCTTCCTCGCATACATGGGGATCTCAGTCGGCAATGCGATAATGCAGATATCGGGGCTATGCACAAGTGCTATAAATAGGCTTATCAGAACATGGCTGGGGCTTTAAATGCCATTTTTTATTTATGATTTAAGGGGAAGTAAAATGACTCCTGATAATCCCGATATATCGGAAAAAGAGCTGGAACTTATTGAGAAGATAGCGAGATGGATCGTGGATAAAGACCTCGAGGGCCCAGCAGTAATGATCCTCCAGACTATAAAACCTCTATCCAATATCGGCGGAGATCTTGGCCTCTTCTACCTCGCCCCCTTTTTACCCTTTTTAGAGGATAAGGGATATAGGTTCTTGGAGACATTTGGAAAAATGGAAAATATAGAGAGGCTTATTAGAAGGATAGAATGGCTAAATAAGGAAAAATACAAAGAAAAAAGGGAAAATACTAAAGAAAAATAGATCAGTCGGACCTCATTGTTACTTTTTTCTTCCTTCTATAAATAAGTTACTCATTTTAATGATCGTGGATATCGAGGAGGCACCTCAAAGATAAAGAGGCCATCATCGCAAGGGCCCTCCTCCATATCATAGATAAACTTAAGGAAAAGAAGAGGGAGTAGGGATAAGACCTGCGTGGAGTCAACACACATAAAAATCACCCCCGTTCGAGGGGCCCTGAGGGGTTATTTGCATCCCCACTCCTCGCGAAGGTCTCCAAAGCCCTGAAGCCACGTTTCCTCAGCTCCCGAATCACCGCCTCCAGAAGCCTCTTCCCCAGGCCTAATCCACGAAAGGCCTTATCGGGGATGAAGAGGCAGGTGAGGGGGACGGCCCCCCTCCTCAACCGAGCCGACTGGCCCGGATCCATAGTTCTTTATGTTCGGGGACCTCTCAGAAGGGCCATATTGGGCGTAACCTACGGCACGTCCATCGACGTAGAGGATCTTCCCACAGGTTCCAAAGGTTTCCAAGGTCTCCTTGAACCATTCTCTCTTGATCAACTCGGCTTCATCTCTTTCAGAGACCCCGGGGTCCTCCCAATAGGCGCATCTCCTGCAAGGCTCTGGGATATCGCCCACATTCTCCCCTGTTATATCCCTGACGGCCACCCTCATCCGAAACGCCTCCCTTGTATTAAGGAAATAGGAGCCCTTTAGGATTTGCTCTGACGCCTTTAAGGCGTCTTAGACGTTCTTAGTCCTCTTCCTCCTCGTCTCTTCGCTGAGTTTGGGTATAGCTACGATGGCTATTACATAATCCTTCGCGATGGGGTCGAAGGTGTCTAAAACATCGCCTCTGGCGACTTTCCTTAGTTTATTCAATAGTTGTTCATATCTTTCCTTAGAACAGAGGATAATCTTGGATTCGAGGCTTTCCTCCTCTCTAATCTTATCGATGACTTCTGAACTCACCCTCTTCAACCTTCTTATAGACGCCGCGAGAATTGATTGAACTACGGAGAGGAGGGCTATGGCGATCTTCCTAAACTCCTCTGTGCTCAGTTCTTTCTCTTTCTCTGCGAGCTCCCTCATGGATCTTAAGAGTTTCTCCTTTAAGTTGGGATGGATTGAATAGAACTTCTCCACGAAGTTCCTTTTCACGACGACCCGGGGCTCTGACACCAGACCTGCCCTTCTCAGAAGTTTGAGGTGATAATAGACAACGTCGACATCTACCCCCAGATCCTTAGAGATCTCGGTCGCGGTGGACTCCGACCTTCTAGCCAGTAGATAAAATATAGATGCCCTTGTAGGATTTTTCAGGGACTGTATCAGACCGTCTACAAACCCCTCTTTATCCATCCCCACAGTGAACCCCTCCATAATGCTTATATACCCACCCTTATTATAAGAAATTCTGTCATACTAAAAATTTAGTATGACATAGGGAGTTGGGGTGTAACTGCATGGAGAGAAAGAGGTTAGGAAGATCTAATTTGTATGTATCTCCGATAGGTTTAGGGTGTAGAAGACTGGGATTTAGGCCCGAGACGCGAGGTGAGGCCATTGAAGTAGTGGAGAGGGCTGTGGAACTCGGGATGAATTTTATTGATACAGCCAACATCTATGGAGGAGGTATCAGTGAAGAGATTGTTGGTGAGGCTATTCAGCCTTGGAGGAGGCGGGTCGTTTTGGCGACGAAGGGTGGTATCGTTGTAACGCCGGAGGGTTTAGCCACACAGGACCTACGGCCTGAAAGTGTAAGACGGGCGGTAAGGGAGAGTCTAAGACGCCTCCAAACGGATTACATCGACCTCTACCAGATCCACTACCCGGACCCCGCTACGCCCTTCAGTGAGACGATAAACGCCCTTGAGGAGTTCCTTGAGACGGGGGAGATAAGGTATGTGGGGTTGTCGAACTTCTCTCCAGAGGAGCTGAAAGAATGGTGCGACTTAATGGAGGTGCCCAGCATCCAAGTACCCTATAACCTCCTCCAAAGGAGAGCGTATAGAGACCTATTGCCGCTCTGCGAGGAAAGAAGGATCAGCATGATTACATATACTCCTCTCCTTATGGGTTTAATGACCGGGAAGATAAGAAGGGACATGGTCTTTAGAGGGGATGAACGTTCGATTATACCCCGACACATCATAGAGAGTTGCGTGAGAATAACCGAGCAGCTGAGGCCCTTGGCGGAGAAATATGGCAGAAGCATTGTTCAGGTTATTCTGAATTATCTTGCAAGGAGACCAGGCGTTGGGTGCGTTCTCGTCGGTGCCAGCAGTGTCGCTCAAGTTGAGGAGAATGCAAAGGCTATGGAGTGGACCCTACTCCCAGAGGATCAGGCTTTAGTGGACAAGATCGTGGAGGATGTAGGAGATGGCTTAGATGGGGAATCCTTTGTCCAAGATGTTAGGGAGGTCTTTTGGAACTATGCTGGAAAACTGATTGCAGTGCTCGAGATGGGGATGAAGTTTCCCGTACCTCCAAAGATAAAGGCCGGAGACGGGATCAAGATCAGTTGGAATGGAGAGTACCTTGGGGTCGTGAAGTAGAGTGGCGTCTCAAGGGGGACCCGGACAGAGGTATCCCTTCTCCTTGAGTTCGAGGGGACATCCCGCCCCGCAGATCTGGAACTCCGGGCACCCCCGGCACTTCTCTGGGGCGTAGTCTCTGTTCCTGATCTCCTGGCAGAGGGGGTGGTTCCAGATGGAGTCCCAGTCGTCCCTTAGGATGTTCCCGAGGGGTTCGAAGTAGCTCTGGCAGGGGTAGACCTCCCCCTGGGGGCCTATGCACATATTCGCCCTGCAGGCTGAGCAGGACTTGACGCCGAGGCCGAGGGAGACGGGGTTCAGGACGCAGTACTGGGTCGGGGTGAACCAGTTGAACTTCATCTCCAGGGCCCTCGCCTTCATCAGGACCTTGGGGAGGAGCTCCTTCAGCCCCTCTATGGGTAGGGCGAACCCCTCGGCGACCTCGGGGGCCTTCCCGGAGTAGATGAGGCTGTTGCATCCGAAGGCCCTGACGCCGAGGTCGTGGATGAACTGGATGGTCTCGAGGAAGTGGTCCGCGTTCATCCTGTTCAGCGTCGTGTTCGTCGTCGCGTAGATGGGCGTCGGCACGATCCTCCTGATCCCCTCCACCGTCTCCTCCCAGCTCCCCGGGGACTGGGTGATGGCGTCGTGGACCTCGGGGAGGTGGGACTCGAGGGTGATCTGGACGAAGTCGAGGCCTGCTTCCACGAGGCTCTCCACATACTCCTCATCTTTCAGTCGTCGCCCGTTGGTGATGAGGCCCGTGACGGCGCCGATCCTCTGGGCGTGGGCGAGGAGCTCCGGGAGGTCCTCTCGGAGGGTGGGCTCCCCGCCGGTGAAGGTGTAGATGAAGACGCCGAGTTCGTGGAGTCGATCCATCACCCTCTTCCAGTCCTCTGTGGAGAGCTCCGGGGTCTCGTGGGGTCCCCCGGCGTAGCAGTGGAGGCAGTTGTTCTGGCAGCGGAAGGTGAGGGCGAGGTCCATCCTGATAGGGGCTGAGAGGACCTGGGAGAAGGGTTCAACCCTCTCGACGCCGAGGTAGGAGATGGGGCAGACCTCCTCTGTCTGGGCAAGGGTGCTGATGGTGTAGATGAGCTCCTCATGGTCCCTCCTCGCCTCCTCCCCCACCCTATAGAGGCGCCTCAACTCCCTCACAGCCTCCTCGGTGGATAGACCCATCATGAAGAAGTAGGCATGGGCCGCAGCGGTCCTGTTGAGGTAGAGGACGGTATTGGCGTTGATGACGAGGAGGCCCTCCCCGCTGGGCTCGACCCTGAGCTGCAGGGCCAGGCCCGCGAACTCACCGCTCCCTCGATAGGTGTAGAGGCCGCTGGGGATCTTCGGAGGCCCTCTGAGGAGCCTCTTCAAGCGATCCATCACCCTCATCCGACCCTCCCCCCTGCACAGGCACAGGCGCAGGAGACACAGGCGCAGACGCAGGCACAGGAGACGCAGGCACAGGCGCAGCTGGAGCCGTGGCGGATCGGCGCCTTGGAGACGGCCCTCGGGGCCGCCGGCAAGATGGAGTTGGCGAACTTCTCGAGATTCCTCACGATCCCGTTCGCCGCCCTCTCCAGGGAGGTCGCGACCCTATCGGCGAGCTCCCCTCCAGGCAGGGACCTCCTCGCCTCCGGACCGGGCGGTGGCGCTCGGGTCGGGGGGACGGGGCGGGGGTACCTCCACCACCAGTACCACCACCAGGCGGGGTCGGGGGTGAGGACCCTGTCCCCGAGGGTCTCCCCGGCTCTGGACTTGAAGTCCTCGTCGAGGATGAGCCAGAGGAGGTTCTCGTCGAAGGCCTTCGCCGCCAGCTCTGGGGTGCCGGCTGCCTTCACCTCCTCCCAGGCCTTCTCCACGATCTTCCTGTAATACTCGATGGTATCCCTGCGGCAGTACCCCCTCATCTTCTCCTCCACCGTGTCCCTGAGGAGCATCACCGTCCTCGCGAGGCACTCCTCCCCGAGGGTCCCGTCCTCCCCTATGCAGCGGAGGAAGCCGACCTCGTAGTAGCGTAGGAGTGGCCCTTCCCCGGGCTGTCTCGTCACCTCGAGTCTCAGGACGGGGTCCTGCTCCTCCACCCAGACGGCGTGCTTCTTCAGGAGGCTATATAGGATCGCCACGACGACCTTCTTGGGGCCGAGGCCCAGGAGCCAGGCTGCCTCCACGGCCGTGAGGCCCCTCCTTATCCCGAGGGTCTCCATCGTCACCTTTGGCTTCTCGTAGGGCATCCTCTTCAGGGCGTTGATCAGCATCACTGAGCCGAAGACGGCTATGAGGCCCGCGCCGAGGATGAGCGACCAGTATCTGGGGAGGAAGTTGTAGAGGAGCCAGGCGAGGCCCGTGTGGCGTATCCCACCCTTTATGTATTCCTTGGGGAAGGAGACGCCGAAGGAGAGGCGTTCCCCAGGCGAGAGGTTCCTCCTCTCCCAGTAGAGGACGAGTCTCCCTTCCTCCTGGGAGGTGTTGTCGTAGGGGACTCCTTTAAGGGTCTTCACCTCCCTTAGGTCTACACCCTCCGGTAGGACTATGAGGACCCTTAAATCAAGGACGGGGACCTCCCACCAAGTGGGGGTGAAGAGCATCCCGACGTTCCCTGGGTTCTCCCTGTCGAGGTAGATCATCCCCCTGACCCTCGTTGTCACGTTGAACCTGATGCTCTCCCCGCTCTGGACCGGTGTGGCGAAGTGGACCCTAACGGCGAAGTAGCCTCCCTCTACAACCTTCTCTACTGTCAGGGGGTTCCCATGGGAGTCGTAGGCTTCTCCCAGCGTGAAATCCCTTGTTGGCTGCCCGACCCAGACCTCGCGGATATTGTTGCTGTCACAGGCTAACTCTATGTCGTAGAGGAGGTCTATGGAGCCGTCTTCGCTATTGATCCATATCTTCACCCATTCATGTTCCAGGTGGAAGGCTATGGTCTGGGCAGATGCCGCTCTCGGAGGGTGGAGGACGACGATGGCGACGAGTAGGAGGACCGTAAAGATGAGGCAGGGGCGGGGGCTGATCCTCTTCGCTACCATTTCGGTTCCTCGGTCACCTCGAAGGATCGCCCACAGTAGGGGCACTTTATCATCGGGACGCCGCTCACCACCTTGACCAGACTCAGGTCGAGGGGGGCTGAGCAGTAGGGGCACCTGATCTCCTGCGCCTTAATGGGCCCTGAGACCTCCACCCTCTGGACGACCTCCACGGGCTTACTCCTCTGCAGGAGGTATAGGATGGCGAGGGAGGAGGCGATGGAGAGGAGTGCGACGCCCAGCCTGGAGGCGGTGTGCTGGACGCTGGAGGCCCAGGCGAAGAGGAGGCCTAACAGGAGGAGGGAGACTGCGAGGGCGTAGCCCAGGGCTCTCGACGTCTTCAATCGGCTTCACCTCCTGGAGCGGAGGGATGCGACGACGCCGATGAGGCCGATGACGATGAGGATGGCTGGGATGAAGAAGGCCGTGTAGAGGTTCCTGAGGTAGAGGAAGCCCATCACCCCTCCCACGACGAGGATGAGGCCCCAGGAGAAGGTGCCGAAGGAGACGGCCTCGCCTTCCCCCCTCTGGATGGCCGAGAGGGCGATGAGCCAGAGGCCCATGAGGGCGACGACGAGGGGCGCCATCTCCATCAACCCTATGAGCCCTGCTGCCACGAGGGCGGAGCAGACGCCCAAGCAGAGGATGAAGATGCTGGCTGAGAGGAGGTCATAGGGGCGCTTGGACATCTCAATCAGATTCCTCTTCGAACTTGTGTCCACACTCAGGGCAGAACTTCGCCGACTTCAGGACCTCAGCCCCACACTTAGGGCACTTCTTCGTCTCCACAGCCCTGACCTCGAGGGGCTGACCACACTCAGGGCAGAACTTGGAGGTGGCAGGGATCCTGGAGCCGCACTTGGGGCAGATGATCACGGGGGCGGCGGGGACCTGAGCCGGCCCCGTCGGCCCCATCACCTGGGGTATGAGGACCATCCCCGCGCCGAGGGCCGCCCCCGGGGACTTGCCGAGCTCCTCAGCCGCCTTCTTCACCGTCTCCATGCGGAGGACCTCGCTGGGCGTCGCCCTCCCAGTCCTGAGCCAGAAGAGGCGCTCCCTGTACTCCGGCGTCGTGTCGACGCCCTCGAACCTGAGGTCGACGAGGTCGAGGCCGATGCGCCTGAAGGCGTCGAGGACCTTGTTCTTCACGACGAGGGAGGTCTCATCGAGCTTCGTGAAGACAGTCGCCAGGTCGTATCTTGAGATCTCGTCGATGATCCTCTCGTTGAGGAACCCTCTGAGGTAGTCGTTCACCGCGTCCGTGGTGTAGAGGCCCTGGCCTCCCACGACCTCGTTGACGAAGAGGGCGGGGTCCTCGACCTTGAAGAAGAAGGTGCCGTGGAGCATCAGTGGGGCGAGGTCCGTCGTCTGGGCCCTCACGCCGTACTTCCCGTCAACGACCCGGGTCGAGACGAAGATGACCTGGGCCTTGAAGGGGGTCTCCCCGAAGCCCGCGAGGGTTCTGAGGATCCCCGTGAGGAGGGGGAGGTTGAGGGTCGTGAGGGTGTGCCTCCCGGGGCCGAAGACGTCGTAGGCCTTCCCATCCCTGAAGAAGACGGCGGCCTCGTACTCCTTGACTATGAGCTGTGCACCCCACGTGATGTTCTCCTCAGGGTACCTCCACACGAGGTCCCTCGGTCCGGGGTTCCTCCACTCGATGACCTGAGGCATCACTTCACCCCCAAGATCTTCTCCTTCCTCTGATTAAAGGTCTCCTCCAGCTCCTTGAGGCTGGACCTGATGGCCTCGAGGTGCCTGCGGATATCCCCCACCTTCTCCACGTCGACCTCCCTGAGGGCCTTCGTCTCCTCGAAGACTTCCTCCACGGCCTTGATGAGCCTCTCATCGAAGGAGAGCATCTCCTCCAGGTCCTTCTCATCTACCTTTAGGACGTCGAAGAAGCCGCTGTACCCGTAGGAGGCGTGGTCTATCCGGGCCTTCACCCTATCGAAGATCATCACGAGTCGGTCCACCTCCTCCAAGACGCCGTAGGCCCTCCTATCTGAGAGCCTCTGGAAGAACTCCTTGAGGAGGTTCTCCCCCTCCCTCAGCCGCCGATAGAGGTGATCGCGGACAAGCCTATCCGACTCCCTCCTAAGCTCCTTCTCCTTGTAGCCCTTGAAGCCGGGGAGGACTGAGAGGATCCGCTCGAAGAGCCTCCTCTCCTCCTTGGCTCTGCTCAGAACATCATCTCTCCCGCTCAATTGAACCCTCTCTCTACTAATCTTAGAGTAGATCCGAGTTGAGGGTTATTAACCTTCTCCCCACCTCGTGGCCCTTGGAAAGGCTTTTAACCCCCCAGAGGAAGGTATTAAAAACATAAAGAAAAGTAATACTGCTACATGGGGTGGAGGAGATGCACGGGGGAAATCCTCTCAGAAGGGAGATCGAGGAGATGATCGAGACCGGGGACCTCAAGGGTCTCCTATATAAGGCCGGGGAGATACACGGCCACCTCTGCAGCTACCTGGCCTATGGGGTGATGGCCGGGTACCTTGCGATGCGGGAATTGGGTGTAAGGAGCAGGGGGATGGAGGAGGTCGTGGCGATCGTCGAGACGAATAACTGCTTCAGCGACGGCATCCAGGTGGTGACGGGATGCACCTTCGGGAATAACGCCCTGATCTACAGGGACCTGGGGAAGACGGCGGTGACGGTGGCGAAGAGGAACGGGACGGCGATAAGGGTCGCACTGGACCCCGACTTCGAGTCCTCCCGGGCGGAGGCGTACCCCGAGGCCTCGGAGCTCTGGGACAAGATCGTCGCCAGGAGGGAGGAGGCGACCCCTGAGGAGCAGAGGAGGATGATGGAGCTCTTCGCCGAGATGTCCCTGAAGGAGCTGGAGAGGCCCTTCGAGGAGGTCTTCAAGGTGAGGCGCCTGAGGATCAAGGTCCCTGAGTACGCCCCCATCTTCTCCTCGGTGAGGTGCGCGGTCTGTGGGGAGAACATCATGGAGACGAAGGCGAGGGTGAAGGATGGGAGGCCCGTCTGTATGGCCTGCGCCGGGGGGGAGCACTACGTCTTGGACGGGGCGGGGATCTCGGTGAAGGACGCCGACGAGTACGCCAGAGAGGTCTCCTAAGATGAGCGAGGGGCTCTTTACCACGAGGGACATAGCTCTGATGTCCCTCTTCGGCTCCATGTCCTCCCTGGCGACGCTGACGACGGCCTTCATCCCCGCACCCCTCCCAGGCCTATACGGAGTCATCGCGATACCCATCGGCACCATCCTCCTCCTGACGGTGAGGGAGGTCGTCGGAAAGACAGGCGCCGCGACCTTCACCCAGCTCGTCAGCGGCGTCGTCTCCACCCTCCTCCCTGGGGGGCCGCCGGTGAAATGGATCATCATCCCCACCTGGGTCGTGGGAGGGGTCGTCGTCGACCTCTTCTTCAGAGCTGCCCGACCCTCCCCCGACTCGAGAGTGCTCTACATGATCGCAGGGCTCATCTATAACCTCCCAGGGGACCTCCTCCTCTACTGGTCCTTCAGCCTCTTCCTCGGCTGGGCCTGGCCGCTGTTCTTCTTCCTCTACGCCTTCGTCGCGATCCACGCCCTCCTCGGCGGCTTAGGAGCTCTCTTCGTCCCGGATGTACTCGAGAGGATCAAGCCGGTAATCGGCTGAGGTCCTCTATTTGATCTTCTCCAGTATTATCGCGGGGCAGACTCTCGTGACTCCCTCGAGGCTCTCCAATCTCCTCACGAACTCCGTGAGTTCCTTGCTGTCCCTGAACCAGCCCTCGATGAGGATCATGTGATCTCCGCTTGAGGAGTATAGGCTCATCACCTCCTCCATCCCCCTCAGCCTCTCCAGCGTAGAGAGGTAGTGCTCCGGCTGGGTGTCGACGCCGATGAGTGCGTTCACCTTGAAGCCCAGCTTCCTCAGGTCCATCTCTATCGTGTACCTCCTGATCACCCCCTCCCTCTCCAGCTTCCTCACCCTCTTCCTCACCGCCGTCTCGCTGACCCCCAGCATCTCCGCCATCCTCAGGAAGGGCATCCTCGAGTTCTCTCTGAGCAGGCGCAGGATCTCAAGGTTTGAAATTCGAACCACAAATTATATAAAATCGAACATCCATTTAAATTTAACCAAGGATTGTTGTGAGGTGGTTTTGAATGGAGGATAAGGAGCAGATGGTCCTCGACGCCATGATAAAGGCGGGGAAGCCCGTCAGGCCCGGGGAGGTCGCGAAGATGGTCGGCTTGGAGAGCAAGGAGGTCTCGAAGATCATCAAGAGTTTGAGGAAGAAGGGGAAGGTCCACTCCCCCAAGAGGTGCTACTACGCACCAGTAGAGGATTGAGGTGATGAGGAGTGGAGGAGACGATTAAGAACCTGGCGAGGGCCTTCATAGGGGAGAGCCAGGCGAGGAACCGTTACGGGTTCTACGCGAAGGTGGCGAAGAAGGAGGGTTTCATGCAGATCGCGGAGATCTTCCTTCTCACGGCCGAGAACGAGAGGGAACACGCGAGCACCATCTTCGGCTTCATCCAGGAGCTGAAGAAGAGGACGGGCAAGAAACTGGATGAGATCGAGGTGACAGCGGTAGCCCCCATAGTCTACGGGAGCACAGCGGAGAACCTCAGGGCGGCGATCGCCGGGGAGCACTATGAGCACACGAAGATGTACCCGGAGTTCGCTGACGTCGCGGAGAGGGAGGGCCTACAGGAGATCGCTGTGAGGTTGAGGGCGATCGCGAAGGCTGAGGAGCATCATGAGGAGAGGTATCGGAAGTTGCTGAAGGAGGTGGAGGCCGGGACGGTCTTCAGGAAGGAGAGGGAGGTCTGGTGGGTCTGCATGGAGTGTGGGTACGTCTATTATGGGAAGGAGCCCCCGGAGAGGTGTCCATCCTGCCATCACCCGAGGAGCTACTTCCAGGTTAAATGCGAGGAATACTGAAGGGTGAGTGGAGATAGAGGGGTATAGGTGTAGGGTCTGCGGCTACATCTACGACCCCGAGGCCGGTGACCCGACCTCAGGCGTGAACCCG
Source organism: Candidatus Bathyarchaeota archaeon (assembly GCA_003601775.1). Taxonomy (GTDB): domain Archaea; phylum Thermoproteota; class Bathyarchaeia; order TCS64; family PIYN01; genus PIYN01. Next base: position 6,094 of record PIYN01000026.1, on the reverse strand, counting down.
GGGACTCCCTTCGAGGAACTACCTGAGACCTGGGTCTGCCCCATATGCGGCGCCGATAAGGGTTTCTTTGAGAGGGAGGAGTGAGGGGTGTCCTTCAGGGAGATAAGGCCCGGTGTTTACTACGTGGGCGTGAGGGACTGGGATAGGCGGCTCTTCGACGAGCTCATCCCCCTCCCCGACGGGACGAGTTACAACTCCTATCTGATAAGGGGCAGCGAGAAGACAGCGCTCATAGACACAGTGGATCCGACGAAGGGGGACGAGCTCCTATCGAACCTGAGGAGGCTGGGGGTCGATGAGATAGATTACGTCGTATCCAATCACGCGGAGCAGGACCATTCAGGGGCCCTGCCCGAGGTCTTGGAGTGCTACCCCGAGGCGAAGGTCGTGACCAACGCGAGGTGCGGGGAAATGCTGAGGGAGCTCCTCCTCATCTCAGAGGACCGGTTCTTGACCGTGGGGGACGGGGAGACGCTTCCGCTCGGGGGTAAGACCCTCGAGTTCATCCTCGCTCCCTGGGTCCACTGGCCCGAGACGATGCTCACCTACCTCAGGGAGGATAGGGTCCTCTTCCCCTGCGATCTCTTCGGCTCCCACCTCGCGACGAGCGAGCTCTACGCCGTGGATGAGGCGAGGGTCTACGAGGCGGCTAAGAGGTACTACGCGGAGATCATGATGCCCTTCAGGAATCTCATCAAGAGGCACTTGGAGAGGATAGGGGCCCTGGAGATCGGCCTCATCGCGCCGAGCCATGGGCCCCTCCACGACAGGCCTGACTTCATCCTCGAGGCCTACAGGGACTGGGTCTCCGACGAGGTGAAGAATGAGGTGGTCATAGCCTACGTCTCGATGCACGGGAGCACGAGGAGGATGGTCGAGCACCTGGTGAAGGCTCTGATGGAGCGAGGGGTCGCCGTGAAGCCCTTCAACCTGACCGTAACGGACCTGGGAGACCTCGCTATGGCCCTCGTGGACGCCTCCACCTTGGTTCTTGCTTCTCCCACGGTCCTGTCCGGTCTCCACCCCTCAGCGGTCTACGCTGCCTACCTCGTCAACGCCTTGAGGCCGAAGCTGAGGTTCGTCTCCGTCATCGGCTCCTATGGCTGGGGTGGGAGGATGCTGGAGCAGATCAAGGGGCTGCTCTCGAGTCTTAAAGTGGAGCTCCTTGACCCTGTCATTGTGAGGGGTCGTCCGAAGGAGGATGATCTAAGAGCGTTGGAGGAGCTTGGTAACGAGATCCTTAATAGACACGTAGAGTTAGGTATAGTTGAGGGATAAGAATGACCGAGAGGTTGCAGGTCTATAGGTGTAACATCTGTGGGAATATCGTCGAGGTCCTACATGCGGGGAAGGGTCAACTCGTCTGCTGTGGTCAGCCGATGGAGCTCTTCGTGGAGAAGGCCGAGGACGTTGGATTGGAGAAGCACGTCCCCGTGGTGGAGAGGACTGAGAGGGGAGTCCTCGTGAAGGTTGGGTCTGTCCCCCACCCCATGGAGGAGCGGCATTACATAGAATGGATAGAAGTTGTCTCAGACGGGGTGGTCCACAGGAGGTTCCTCAGCCCGGGCGAGGAGCCTCAGGCAGAGTTCAGGGTAGAGGCGGGAGAGGTCGAGGCGAGGGAGTACTGCAACATACACGGACTCTGGAAGGGTAGAGAGCGCCGATAATCCTCCTTGTGAGGAATGACCCTAGGGATGTCCCCGGCGTGATCGACTTCTCTCAGAAGACCTCCTCGAAGATGGCCCAGAACCTCTGGTGGACGGCGGGGTATAACATCATCGCCCTCTCCCTTGCTGCGGGGATCCTACCCAGATTCGTCGTCATGTGCCCGGCGGTCAGGACGCTTCTCACGTCTCTGAGCACGGTCATCGTCGCGTTTAATAGCCAGATTCTGAGGAAGTATGCCCCAGATGGAGGAGGCTTTGGAGAGGAAGGTCGTGAGGGGGCCATGCACCACCAAGGGGGGCGGGGGGCTGCAGGGGTTGGTGGAGGCGGTCGAGAGGCTGAGGGAGACGGAGGTCAGGGGTCGGGTAGAGGCTCGGATAGTTTAGGGAGGTGGGGGCGGGTTCGAGCAGTGAGATCTTCAAGGAGCTCTGCTTCTGCCTCCTCACCGCGAACTTCAGCGCTGAGAGGTGCATCGAGATCCAGAGGGCGATCGGGGACGGCTTCCTGACGCTCCCTGAGGCTCTGTTGGCCGAGAGGCTGAGGGAGCTGGGCCACCGCTTCCCCAGGGCGAGGGCGAGGTATATCGTGGAGGCGAGGAGGTTTAGAGACTCGCTGAGGGAGGTCCTTGAGTCCTTTGGGAACTCGAGGGAGTTGAGGGATTGGCTCGTCAGGGAGGTCCGGGGGGTCGGGTACAAGGAGGCGAGTCACTTCCTCAGGAACGTGGGTCGCACCGATGTCGCTATCATAGACCGCCACATCCTCAACCTCCTCGTAGAATATGGTCTCATAGAGCGGCCAAGGGCGTTGACGAGGAGGAGATATCTGGAGATTGAGGGCCTCCTGAGGGAGGTTGCAGAGATGGCAGGCCTCAGTTTGGGGGAGTTGGACCTATATCTCTGGTACTTGGAGACGGGGAAGGTGCTGAAGTGATTGTTTTAGGTTTTTGTTCTGAGGCGTCGGATCTCTTGTAGTTCTTCTAGGCCCTTCTTGATTTGTTTTCTCTCTTCTTTTGTCAGGTCTAGGATATCGTATATGACTTCGTCGAGTTGTTCTCGTGCTCGTTTTTCGTTCTCAAGGGCTTCTTCCAATCTTCTTCTAGCTTCGGGTTCTAGGAGGCCGATCTCCTTTCGGCCCTTGAATTTCACCCTCTCGAGTTCATCCTCAGCACGGCATCTCAACTCAACAGCCTTGACCAATTGATCAAAGGCTTCTTCAATTCGAGAACATTCAATAGGAGAAATTTTTGAAGGATCAAGAACTGGAATTTGTTTCGCTTCATATGTTTGTATTTTAAGAACTCCTCCGCCATATGAACGAGAATGTAATTCTCCACATAAGCCTCCTATTGAGGAATTAAGATAACCAGCTAAAACTTTAGCCTCATTTTGACTTTTACATAATATGTAAAGAAAGTTGTCCGAGCCTAGAGCATTGGCTTCATTATATACGATAATTAGTTGTTTATCTGAAAACTGAGCTATAAATATATGAGGTTCCCTAAGTTTTGGAACACTATACCAGAAGGGTTTATGTCTCTTCACGCTCTCTAATTCAGGTATGTAGCGTGGCTTGCGCTCAGCCCCACGTGAGACTTTGACTTTCCACCTCTCCCCATATTTAATGTATTCAAGTACCTTGGTACTCTTAAGTGCCGATTTTTCCTTATAGACATATAGAACGTATTTATGGATGTCTTTTTTCCTAACAACTAGTCCCTTTAATTCTTTTGGAGAATAAAGAATAGGTTTTATGTATTCTTCCTCAATTTCTCTTTCTTTAACTTCCTTCTCAGAAAGAATGAAAAAGGGATTGTATCCCGTCTTCAATCCAAAGAATACCTCCGCAATTTCACCTAAGGGCTTAACCGCAGGATGATTAACAATCTTGTAATATACTGGTGGGGCTCTTAGGTATATGTTCCATTTTCCGGGGGTGAGTTCACTCTGCCTCACAAGGTTAATCCTTATGTTATCATCCTCATAACTCTCTTCTGTCTCCCTAATCAGACGGAGCAGCTCTTCCCTCTCCATCCTCCTCTTAACACGAACGAACTTAACAACATTAGCTTTCCGCTCAGCCTCATCACTCTCCCTCTCAAGAACAGTAACAGCCGTATTAACCTCAGCATCAGGAAAGACCGCCCTATCAAACTCGATCACATAATGAATCTTCGTATAATCGAGGAGGAAACGCTGAAAGGCCCTCCCATACCTAACCTCAAGCCACTTATTAGAGGAGATAAACCCCAGAAACCCCTTATCCCTCAGAAGCCTAATCCCGTGAACAAAGAAGTAGATGTAGATATCACTCTTCTTATCAAGAACAATAGCACCCTTAACCCTCTTACGAGGCGCACCAATAAACAGCCTATCCTTGAACTCATCTTCAATCAACCTCTTAATCTTCTCCTTCTCCTTCGCACCAAGTAGTTCCTGACGAATATAGGGCGGATTTGCGACGACAACATCAAAGGCGGGCGGCAACTTAACAAGTGTAGGCTTACCCTCAGCCGTTAAACCTTCAAAGCCAACTAGAGTCGCCTGTCCCGGTCTAATATCAAAGAAGTCCTTAACAAGAACATTCACCCGCTCAATCCTCGCCCTCGGATTCTGAATCGCAAGATTGATCACAGACAAATGAGCCGGAAACTGATTGATATCAATCCCATAAATCTGCTCGAGAAGTTCCCGATGAAACCTCTCACTCAAAGGACCCCTAACCTCCCTAGGAATACCCTTCAACTCCCTCAACCTATGATACGCCCTCACCAGAAAACTCCCCGACCCACACCCCGGATCCAAGACAACGGCATCAGGCTTGTTAATCGTAAGCTCAACGATGAGATCCACAATCCCCCTAGGCGTGTAGAACTGCCCCAACCGCTTACGATCCTGAGGCGGGATGAGCTTTTCATATATACGACCAAGGAAATCACTCTCCATCTTCGAGAAATCAAACTCATTCAAGGTATCCAATAACGTCCTAATACGCTCCTCAGCCCTCCTCGTGAAGGGGATCTCACTGATAAGATCGCTCTCATAAACCGGAGCATAATCAATCGCCCTCGCATCCGCGTAGAACCTACTCAAAGCCTCAGAGACCGACTCATCCTCAGCAACTCTCAACGGCTTAAGATGCTCAGGATAGATCGTCCTAATAACCTGATAGAAGAGAAGCTTATTGATCTGAAGATACGTAGTCTGCTCAGCGATAAGACGTCCACTCTCCTCCGTGGCCTCAATCCCCTGACTCTCCAGCCACTCAACATACCTCTCCCTAAACCTCCGATCCCTCAACTTCCCCCTCAACGATGCAAGAAACTCAGGATACAGATCATTAAAGGCCTCATGCAACGTATCCACAAGAGTATCATCAAGGGGCTTAGCCCGGGGTGAGACGATACCAAGCACAATCTTCAGAAGAGCCTCAGCCCAATCACGGCGTCGCCCATACTCAAAGGAAGCGATCTCACTCTCATAAGCCCTGACACCAGGCCTCAACTGAAAGAGAACGAGCCGCTTCAAATTACAAGTCGCATAGTAGGGGAAACCCCCAAGGGCCGCATACCTAACCGCCTGCTCAATCACATCGGGGTCCCGAGGCTCAATATCTCTCTCAACCCGCCCCACCCTCTTCCTAAACTTCGCCTCAACCACAAGCAACCTCCTACCCGCCCTCTCAACCGTCAAATCAGGCCTCCCATCGACAGGCGGCTCGATATGAAAATCAACGACATCAGAGACTCCCAAAACCCCAGCTGCCTCCCTAAACCTAGGGAGCAGATAACCCGCAACGAAATCCCTCTCAGACAGGAAACGCCCAGACAGCACAAGATCAAATAATCCTCCATAAATTGTTAAGGTTATCGCAACCTATTTCCGAATAGATAGAAGACACTATTACCTGACCATAAATGAGAAAAGGGATTTGGAGGTTTAGCGACCGCCTACCCAAGGTCGAGGAAGAATGTCAAGTGACCCTGGGGGAAGGAGACACACCCCTCGTGAGGCTGAGGGGCCAAGACCTCTGGGCGAAGGTCGACTACATCAACCCCACGGGGAGCTTCAAGGACAGGGGAACGGCCTTCCTCGTCTCAAGACTCAGGGAGGAGGGGTGCAGGAGCGTCATCATAGACTCCTCGGGGAACGCGGCCGTCTCCACCGCGGCCTACTGTGCCCACGCCGGGATCAGGCATATCGCCGTCATGCCGAGGTACTCCCACAGGGAGAAGAAGGTCAACGTCCTCTGGCACGGCTCAAGGATCATCGAGACCCCGGACAGGGACTCCGCGCGCATCTACGCGAGGACCCTGGCGAAGGAGCTCCACCTACGATACATCGGCTTCGCCGTGGAGGAGGACGTGATACCCGGATTCAAGACGACGGCCTACGAGATCCAAGAGGCCTTCACACCAGACGCCATCTTCATC
>PIYN01000025.1 GCA_003601775.1 Candidatus Bathyarchaeota archaeon | reverse complement strand
CAACCCGCCTCGTCAAGACCTCCGAGTTGTCCAAAGTGCGGCGGGGAGATGAGGCCGTTGCTCCAGCCCTTGATTAGAGATGGGGAGATCGTGGCGGACCTCCCGGATCCGGGGGAGATACGATGCTGGGTATTGGAGCAACTAAAGAGGGTTGGGTAAGCCTTAAATCGTGTGGAGGATAGAGTGGAAGCGGTCTGGAGGGAAATGTGATGGGATGCACGGTCGTCGTCGACGGGTTCTTCGGGGACGGGGGGAAGGGGAAGATCATCTCCTACCTCGCGGTGAAGGATAGACTCTCCATCTGCGCGAGGGCTGGTGGAGGGCCGAACGCGGGTCATACCGTCGTGAGGGAGGGAAAGGTATACAAACTGCGCATGATCCCCTCGGCCTTCACATACGAGAAGTGCAGGCTCCTCATCGGCCCCGGCGTCGTGATCAACCCCGAGATCCTCCTGAGGGAGGCGAGGGAGCTCGGCGTCTCCGATCGGTTGGGGGTGGATAGGCAATGCGCCATCATCGAGAGGAGGCATATAGAGGCGGATTCCCGGGGGCACCTCAAGGGGAAGATCGGGACGACGGGGTCGGGGACGGGCCCCTGTAACGCCGAGAGGGCGATGAGGACTGTGAGGATCGCCAGGGACCTACCGGAGTTGAGGGAGTACCTCGCCGACGTCCCCCTGGAGGTGAACGAGGCGCTGGACAGGGGCGAGGAGGTCCTCATCGAGGGGACCCAGGGCACCTTCCTCTCCCTCTATCACGGCACCTACCCCTACGTCACCTCGAAGGATGTGACGGCCTCAGCCGCCTGCGCCGACGTTGGCGTCGGCCCGACGAGAGTTGATGAGGTGATCCTCGTCCTTAAGGCCTACGTCACGAGGGTTGGCCCGGGGGAGCTGCCGGGGGAGATCCCCTGGGAGGAGGCCGTGAGGAGGGGGTGGGCGGAGGTCGCGACGGTCACGGGGAGAAAGCGGAGGGCGGCGCCCTTCAACTTCGGCCTGGCGAGGAGGGCGGTCATGCTCAACGGCGCGACTCAGATCGCCCTGACGAAGGTAGATATCCTATACCCAGAGTGCAGGGGGGTGAGGTCCTACAGGGAATTAACCCATGGGGCGAGGGGCTTCATAGAGAAGGTCGAGGATGAGCTCGGCCTCCCCGTGACCCTCATCGGGACGGGCCCCGATCTCTGGGAGGTCGTTGACCGGAGGGAGGCGTGAGTCCCTCAGGTCTTAGAACCTCCGCCTCCACCAACCAACCTTCTTCACTCGGTCTACTCCAAGTTCCCTTGCGAGTTCCTTTATGAGCTCCCTCTGCCTCCGGGTCAGCCTCTTGGGGACCCTCACCGTGATGCGGACGAGTTCGTCTCCGGTCCTTCCCCCGGCCCTGATGCCCTTCCCCCTCAACCTCAGGATCGTCCCGCTCTGGGTCCCCGCTGGTATCTCCAGCTCAGCCTCCCCGTCAAGCGTCGGGACCCTGATCTTACCCCCGAGGGCTGCGAGGGGGAAGTCTATCTCAGCCTCATGAAGGAGGTCCAAGCCCTGTCTCACGAGATGCGGGTGGGGGCGGACCCGCACCCTAATGTAGAGATCCCCCGGAGGACCCCCTCTCTCTCCGTCCTCCCCCTCCCCCCTTAGGATCAGGTAGGAGCCGTCCTCCACGCCGGGCGGGATGGAGACCCTTATCTTCGCGACCTTCTTCTCCAGCCCACTCCCCCCGCAGTTCTTGCAGGGGTGCTCGATGATGGTCCCCCGCCCCCCACATCGGTCGCAGGGGACGATCCTTATCATCTGGGCGAAGCCTGAGACCCTCCTGTGCTCGATCCTGCCGGTGCCGCCACATCTGGGGCAGGTCCTCTCGCCCGTCCCCGGCTCGGCCCCTGTCCCGCCGCAGACGCTGCACCTCCTCAGCCTGGGGACCTCGATCTCCTTCTCAGCCCCGTAGGCGACGTCCTTCAGCGTCACCTCCATCGTCGTCTCGATGTCCCTCCCCCTCTTGGGGCCGATCCTCACCGTCCTCTGAAAGGTCCCGAAGCCGAAGTCCCTGAAGAACCTGTTGAAGAGGTCGTCGAAGTCGCCGAAGCCGAAGTCCCTGAAGAGGTCCTTGAAGCGGGTGTTGAAGATGTCCTCCTGCGTGTACCTCCCGCGGATCCCATCCACACCGTAGGCATCATATATTCTCCTCTTCTCGTCGTCGGAGAGGACGGCGTAGGCCTCTGAGATCTCCTTGAACTTCTCCTCCGCCTCCGGCGACTTGTTCCTGTCGGGGTGGTACTTCAGAGCGAGTCTCCTAAAGGCCCTCTTGATCTCCTCCTTGGTGGCATTCCTCGGGACGCCGAGTATCTCATAATAGTCCTTCTTCCTGCCCGCCAACCATCTCCCACCAGCCTAAGGGGGGTTGAGGAAAGGGAGGATCAGGGCCTTTTACTCTTCTCCTCGTCCACTACCCTGTAGTCCGTCTCGACGGTCTTCCGCTCCCCTGACCCTTGAGAGCCTGAGGCTTGTTGTTGCTGAGCCTGCTGCTGGGCGTACTGTTGTGCTGCCTGCTGGTAGATGACTGTCCCTGCCTCCTGTAGGACCTTCCTCAGGTCCTCGGTCTTCCTCTTGATCTTCTCCACATCCCTCCCTGAGAGGGCTTCCTTCAGTTCCTTCACGGCCTTCTCCACGGAGTCCCTCTGCTCCTGGCTCAACTTGTCCCCGATCTCCTTCAGTGTCTTCTCGGCCGTGTAGATGACCGAGTCCGCCAGGTTCCTCGCCTCCGCCTCCTCACGGGCCTTCCTGTCCTGCTCCGCGTACTTCTCAGCCTCCCTGATCATCCGCTCCTTCTCCTCTGGGGTGAGCTTCGTAGAGGCTGTGATGGTGATCTTCGCCTCCTTCCCCGTCCCGAGGTCCTTAGCGGAGACGTGGAGGATCCCGTCGGCGTCGATGTCGAAGGTCACCTCGATCTGGGGGACCCCCCTCGGCGCCGGGGGGATCCCCGTGAGGTGGAACATGCCGAGGGAGATGTTATCCTTCGCCATCGCCCTCTCCCCCTGGAGGACGTGGATCGTGACAGTGGTCTGGAAGTCCTCCGCCGTCGTGAAGATCTTGCTCTGCCTGACAGGGATCGTCGTATTCCTCTCTATGATCTTCGTGAAGATGCCGCCCTTGGTCTCGACGCCGAGGGAGAGGGGCGTGACGTCGAGGAGGACGATATCCGAGATCTCCCCAGCCAGCACCGCCCCCTGGATCGCGGCTCCTATGGCGACACACTCCATCGGGTCGATGCCCCTCTCAGCCGGCTTCCCCATGAGCTCCTCTATGAACCTCCTCACCAGGGGCATCCTCGTCTGCCCGCCGATGAGGATGATCTTGTCTATGTCCTTCGGCTCCAGCTTCGCGTCGGCGAGGACCCTCATGATCGGCTCCCTCACCCTCTCCACTATGGGCCGGGCTATCTGCTCGAGCTTCGCCCTCGTGAGGGTGTAGTGGAGGTGCTTCGGGCCCTTCTCGTCGTAGGCGATGAAGGGGAGGTCGATATCCGTTGTTAGGAGGGTGGAGAGCTCGATCTTCGCCTTCTCAGCAGCCTCCTTCAACCTCGCCATCGCCATCTTGTCCTTCCGCAGGTCGATCCCCGTCTGGGAGCGGAACTCCTCCACGAGGAGATCCACGATGGCGTTGTCGATATCCGCACCTCCAGTCTCGGTATCCCCGCTCGTCGCGAGGACCTGGAAGACGCCTCCCCCGAACTCCATGATCGTCGTATCATTGGTCCCGCCCCCGAAGCTGAAGACCATGATCTTCATCTCCTCCTCAGACTTCTCCAGGCCGTAGGCCAGGGCCGCGGCCGTCGGCTCGTTGATGATCCTTGCTACTTCGAAGCCCGCGATCTCTGCTGCATCCTTCGTCGCCTGCCTCTGGTTGTCGTTGAAGTGGGCGGGGACCGTTATGACGCACTTCCTTATCTTCTCCCCGAGGTAGGTCTCCGCGTCCTTCTTGATCTTCCTCAGGATGAAGGCGCTGATCTCCTGCGGCGTGTACTCCTTCCCATAGACCTTCACCTTGTAGTTCGTCCCCATCTTCCTCTTGATCTCCCTGATCGTCCCCTCTGGGTTCATGGCTGCCTGCCTCTTCGCCGGCTCCCCGACGAGTATCTGCCCGTCCTTCGTGAAGGCGACGACCGAGGGGAACATCTTCCCCGCTATCGTCGGGCCCTCAGCGCTGGGGATGATGACGGGCCTACCCCCTATCATGACGGCGGCCGCCGAGTTCGTCGTGCCGAGGTCTATCCCGAGGATCTTCTCTCTCTTGCCCTCCTTCTTCTCTTCATCCATCCCTCGCGCCCTCCTTCTCTTCCCTCCTTGGATTCACTGAGACCTTGACCATACTCGGTCTAATAACCTTACCCCTGAGCATATACCCCCTCCTGACCTCCTCAACGACGACACCCTCGGGCCTATCAGGGTCCTCCACCCTCATCACGGCCTCGTGGAGGTCGGGGTTAAAGGGCCTCCCAAGGGCCTCGATGGGCTTGAGGCCCTCGCTCTCGAGGATCTTCCTGAACTTCCTCAGGACCATCTCCACCCCCTCCATCAACGCCTCCCTGTCCCCCGCCTTCCCGCCGGCCTCCAGCGCCAACTCCAGGTCGTCCAGCACCACCAAGAGCTCCCTTATGAGCCGCTCGTTCCCGGACCTCACCGCCTCCTCAACTTGCCTCTTGACCATCTTCCTGAGGTTCTCGAGGTCGGCCTTGGCATACTTAAGTTGCCTCAGGTAGGTCTCGGCCCTCTCCCGCTCAGTCCTCAGCGCCTCCTCTAGCTCCTTCACCCGCTTCATTAGCTCCTTCTTCGTCACCCTTTTCCTCGAGATCCTCTCCTTTTTCTCCTCAATAGGTGGCTTTTCTCCTTTTTTAGGTGTTAAGGGGGTGATCTCCAATTAACAACCCCCTCCTCTGAATCGGAAGACTAATATAAAGAGCACACGCAGTTATATTTCCTTTACGGAGGAGCCTCCCTCAGGGACCTGACCACCCTCTCGACCTGCTCAACCGCCGTCCCCAGGTAGTTCCTCGGGTCAAGCCACTCGTCCAACTCCTCCTCGGAGGCGAGGTTCATCACCTCCTCATCCTCCAGGAGGACTGACTTGAGGCTCCTCCCCTCCCTCCAGCACCTCTGCGCGAGACGTCTCAGCTTCTCATGGGCCTCCTGGCGACCCATCCCCCGCTTCACCAGCTCCATCATGACCCTCTCCGTGAGGCAGAGGCCCAGCGTCATCTCCAAGTTGCGTCTGATGTTCTCATAGTTGAACTCCAGACCCCGAAGCACGCCGATCATCTGCCTCAGCATATAATCCGTCAGGATGAAGCCCTCGGGGATTGTAATCCTCTCAACGGAGGAGTTGGTCAGGTCCCTCTCATGCTCCAGGGCGATGGTCTCGAGGGCCGGATGTACAAGGGCCCGGACGACCCTCGCCAGGCCGCAGATCCGCTCGCATCTGTGGGGGTTCCTCTTATGGGGCATCGTCGAGGAGCCGACCTGCCCCCGGGCGAAGGGCTCGAAGACCTCCGCGATCTCCGTCCTCTGCAGGTTCCTGATCTCCTTCGCCATCTTCTCGAGGGTTCCAGCTATCAGGGCGAGTAGGCACTGGACCTCCGCATGGCGGTCCCGCTGCACCACCTGGCTCGCGATGGGGACGGGGGAGAGGCCGAGAAATTTCATCGTGAGCCTCTGGATCTCAAAGCCCTTCTCCCCGAAGCTCGCCATCGTCCCCACGGCGCCGCTCATCTTCCCGACCAGCGCTCTCTTCTTGACTTCCCTCAGCCTCTCCACGTGCCTCGCGACATCAGAGGCCCAGAGGGCGAACTTCATCCCATAGGTCGTGGGGAGGGCGTGCTGTCCATGGGTCCTCCCTATGCAGACCGTCTCCCTATGCTCCTCCGCGAGGTCGAGGAGCACCCTCATGAGCTCCCTCAGGTCCTCCTCGAGGACTTCCAGGGCCGAGCGGAGCTGGAGCGCGAGGGCTGTATCCACTATATCATAGCTCGTAGCGCCGAGGTGGACATACTTCTTCGCCTCTCCCTCACAGGCCTCCGTCAGGGCCTCGACCATCGCCATGACGTCGTGCCTTGTTCTCTTCTCGATCTCCTTCACCCTCTCCACTGAGACGTGGGCAACGTTCGCCTTCCTCTCGATCTCCTCAGCTGCCTCCTTTGGGATATTCCCCACCGCGGCGTGAGCCCTCGCGAGGGCTGCCTCGACATCCAGCCACCTCTGGAGCTTCCTCTCCTCGGTGAAGATCTCCCTCATCTCGGGGTGGAAGTACCTATACTCGATGGGATGAACGAGCATGGGCCATACCTGGTCTATACCTCTCCGCTCAGTAGATAAACCTTACATAGACGATGACCCTGAGACCCTTCAATTTTTATAATAGGATGATTCACATCTTTTCATAGTGGGAGTTATGCAGATCGGTGGAGTGCCCAGGATCAGGTTGGCGAACCTCCCGACTCCTCTTGAGGAGATGCCACGGCTGACCGAGGCCCTCGGGGGGCCTCGGCTCTTCGTTAAGAGGGATGACCTGACGGGGTTGGGGTGGGGCGGCAACAAGATCAGGAAATTGGAGTTCGTCATGGCCGATGCTAAAAGAAAGGGCGCTGACACCGTCATAACCTTCGGCGGGGTTCAGTCGAACTGCGCCAGGGAGATCTCCGCTGCGGCGAGGAGGCTTGGGATGAAGCCTGTGCTCTTCCTCTTGGGCAAGGAGCCCGAGGAATACACCGGAAACCTCCTCCTCGACAAGATCTTCGGCGCGGAGATCCACTTCTTCGAGATCCCGCCAGGGGTTCAGACGGGGGGTATAGACCTGGAGATGGCTATGAAGATGATGGAGCAGATAGCCGCCGGGAGGGTCTCAGAGCTCGAATCCGAGGGGAGGAGGTGCTATATCATCCCCGCCGGTGCGTGCACACCCATCGGCTGTGTAGGCTACGTGAATGCGGTCCTCGAGCTCGTCCAACAGGCGAATGATAGGGGGATCAAGATTGATTACATCGTCCATGCGACGGGCTCAGGGGGGACGCAGGCGGGGATGGTGCTGGGCGTGAAGGCACTCAACGCCGGGATCGAGGTGGTGGGCGTGGATATTGGAGGGGAGTTCAAGAACATGGAGTCCTTCATAGCGAAGATGGCGAACGAAACAGCCAAGGTCCTGGGGTTAGGTGTCTCGGTCAAGAAGGAAGAGGTCACAATACTCAGGGGATATGTGGGAGAGGGATACGCGATACCCACGGAGGAATGCATAGAGGCGATAAAACTCGTCGCAGAGAAGGAAGGACTAACCTTAGATCCCGTCTACACGGGCAAGGCCATGGCCGCCCTCATAGACCAGGTGCGGGAGGGAGCCTTCTCAAAGGAGGAGAACGTTGTCTTCCTCCACACCGGGGGAGAGCCGGCGGTCTTCGCCTACCCCAGGTTCTTCTAACCTTTTTCTCTGAGACACAGCCGGGTCTCATACCTTTGAGCAGATCTCTGCAAAGGGACGGTGCCTCTACATCATCTCTATTAGTCTGAAGTCCTCCTTTACGGTCGTCAGGACGACGTGGGTGTTCGTCCGCTCTATGAAGGGCATGGAGAGGAGCCCCTTGGTGAACTTGCTCAGCTCCCTCCTGTTCCGGAACTTCGCGATGATCATCGCGTCCGTGAGGCCTGTGACGTCGTAGACGGCGCAGACGGAGGGTATCTCCGCGATCTCCCTCTCCATCTCCAGGAGCTTCCCCTTCGAGACGGTGATCTCCGTGATGACTGTCAATTCATAACCCAGTTTCTCATAGTCCACGGAGATGGTGTACCCCGTGATGACGCCCAGCTCCTCCAACCTCTGGATCCTATTTATCACTGTCGTCACGGCGACGCCGAGACATCTCGCCAACGCCCTATAGGACCGATTGGAGTTCTTCAGGAGTTCCTTCAATATCCGTCTGTCCAGATCATCTAGCTCTACCATGGGATATCAATAATCATTTGTTCAACATATATTTAAAACATTAGATGTTTGTATCCTATTTTCCCCATAAAGTTAATATACATCTCTCCTGGAAATGAAGGATATGCCGAGCGATTACAGCCTGTCGGGAGGAAGGGACGCCGTAGGACCGATCTTGGATTTGATCGAGAAGAACGACATACATTATATCAGGCTTATCATCATCGATATCAACGGGCGTCCCAGGGCGATGCTCATCCCAAAGTACGTGGTGGAGGAGACCCTCGAAGAGGGCATAGGCTTCGATGGCTCCTCCATCCCAGGCTTCACGACCCTGGACGAGAGCGACCTCGTCGCCCACCCTGACCCGGAGTCCTTCGTGATACCCCCCTGGGAGCACCCCAACACGGCGTATATGTTCTGCTACGTCTACAGGCCCAACGGGAAGCCCTTCGAGGGCGATCCACGGGGGCTCCTCAAATCTGTGGTAGATGAGCTGGAGAGGAAGGACCTGCAGTTCATAACGGGGCCTGAGATGGAGTACTTCTACGTCTCAAGGGAGAGTGAGACACTACGCCCCCTCGGCGCTGGAGGCTACTTTGATATGCCTCCGCTCGACCCGGCTGAGGTGGTGAAGAGGGAGACGATCATGCAGTTGGAGAGCGTCGGTTTCAGGCTTGACAAGGTGCATCACGAGGTCGCGTCCGGACAACATGAGATAAACTTCAGGTTCGATAACGCCCTCAAGACCGCGGATAGGATGGTCCTCTTCAAGCTCGCCGTGAAGAACATCGCGAAAAAGCATGGTCTCATAGCGACCTTCATGCCGAAGCCCTTCTGGGGGATGAACGGGAGCGGTTGTCACATGCATCAGAGCCTCGTGGATAACGGGCGGGGGGAGAACCTCTTCTTTGATGAGAACTCCCCGGAGGGCCTCTCTGAGACGGCGATCCATTATATCGGCGGTCTGCTGGAGCACTCCAGGGGCCTGTCCTTGGTCGTCGCCCCGACGGTGAACTCCTATAAGAGGCTCGTCCCCCATTACGAGGCCCCCGTCTACCTCTGCTGGGGCCTTGGAAACAGGTCCGCCCTCATAAGGATACCCATCTACTATCCAGGGAAGGAGTCAGCTTTGAGGATAGAGTACCGCCATCCCGACCCCTCCTGCAACCCCTACCTCGCCTCGGCCGCGATCCTCAAGGCGGGGTTGGATGGGGTGAGGAGGAAGCTGGATCCGGGTGAGCCAGTCTATGAGAACGTCTACCACCTGAAGGACGCCGAGGATCTCCCCTTCGGAACCCTCCCAGGCAATCTCGGCGAGGCCATAGAGGCCTTCACGGAGGATCGAGTCGTTGTGGAGGCCCTGGGGAAGCATATCTCCGAGGCCTTGGTGGAGCAGAAGAGGAGGGAGTTCGAGGACTATCTGAAGTCGACGGGGGGATGGGAGAAGACCTGTAGGACGATCACGAGGTGGGAGATCGAGAACTACCTCGTCCAGGTCTGAGTATACCTCTTCGAGAACGCGTGGGAACTAAGTTCACTTGATCCTCTTCCAGAAGGTTCCTTCCTCGGTGTCCTCCAGGAGGATGCCCAGATCCCTTAACCTCTCTCGGATCATATCTGAGATCTGCCACTCCCTCCGCTCCCTGAATATCTGCCTTACCTCGATGATCAGATCCATCAGGCCCTTTAGAGTCTCGCTGTCTACCTCCTTCTCCTCCCTCTGCAGGATGCCGAAGATCCCCCCGAGTTCCCTGAAGGCCCCCAGGATCTTCTGGAGTAGCCTCTCATTTATCGCCTTATGGGTGTCAGCGAACCTGTTTACTTCCCTGGACAACTCGAGGAGTGATGTGAGGGCCTTGGGGGAGTTGAAGTCGTCGTCCATGGCCTCGATGAAGCTCCTGCGGCATCTCTCCACCTCCTCCTCGAGCCTCGCCTCGTCCTCGTCCATCTCCTCCTTTGGGGTCAGCCTCCGGACCTTCTCCATGACGTTATAAAGGGTTTGAAGGTTTCTCCTCGCCTGTTCCAGCCCCCTCTCGTTGAAGTCTATGGTGCTCCTATAGTGGGTGGAGGCGAAGAAGAACCTTAGGACTTCAGCTTGGTACTTCTCCAGAGCCTCTCGTATGGTGATGAAGTTGCCGAGGGACTTCGACATCTTCCTCCCATGGATCTTGAGGATGCCCGTGTGGACCCAGTACCTCACCAGGGGCCTCCTCCCGGTCGCCGCCTCGGCCTGGGCGATCTCCGCCTCATGATGGGGAAATATGAGTTCTATGGCGCCCCCGTGGATGTCGTACTGGGGACCGAAGTAGTGCGTCGTGATCGCCGTGTCCTCGATATGCCAACCCGGCCTCCCCCAGCCCCAGGGCGAGTCCCAGCCCATCTCCCCGGGTCCCCGTTTCTTCCAGAGGGCGAAGTCCCCTGGGTTCTTCTTCGTTGGGTCTGGCTCGATCCTGTGCTCCCTGAGTTCTGAGGGGTCTTGACGTGACAGCGCCCCATAGTCTCTGAATTTGGTGATGTCGTAGTAGACGCCCGTCTCGGTCTCGTAGGCGTATCCCTTCTCGAGGAGCACCCTTATCTGGTCGATGATCTCCGGGATATGCTCCGAGGCCCTGGCGAAGAGGTTTATGGTATCGACGCCGAGGGAGGCCATGTCCTCGTAGAAGGCCCTCTCATACCTCCTCGCGAGTTCCAGGGGCTCGACCCCGAGCTCCCTCGCCCTGTTTATGATCTTGTCGTCGACATCCGTGATGTTCATGACGTAGAAGAGGGTGTACCCCTTGTACCTCAGGTACCTCGCGATGATGTCGTAGGCGATGTAGGTCCTCGCATGGCCGAGGTGGGAGAGATCGTAGGTCGTCGGGCCGCATACGAACATATAGACCCTGTTCCCATGGATCGGCGTGAAGTCCTCCTTCCTCCTCGTCAACGTGTTATAAACCCTTAGAGGCATCTTCCACCACTTGTCCCATAGTGGAGCCCAGGGAGGGATTTGAACCCCCGTGAAATCGCTCTGCAGGCGATCACCTCACCGCTCGGTCACCTGGGCCCCATAAGGATTCCCCCATTAGACCCTTATAAGCCGTACTATGGGGGCAAGATCCACTCCCATCTACTATATAGTCAACTGATATGGAGAGGGCACTCCTCCGGGTCCTTCTCCTCAGAGGGATAAGGCTAAAAGGTCTGTTTCATCCACCTTAAGTGGATGGAAGATGTTCGATGAGAAGGCTCTGGGCTTAATGAAGCGTCTCATGGAGGCCTTCGGCCCCTCGGGTTTTGAGCGTGAGGCGAGCAGGATCTGTAAGGAGTACATGGAGCCCTACGCGGACGAGGTGATCACGGATAAGCTGGGGTCGGTGATCTTCGTCGCCAAGGGGTCCTCGGACCGCCCCCACGTCCTCCTTGCGGGTCACGTGGACGAGGTCGGCTTCGTCGTCTCAGGGATCGATGAGAAGTCGGGATTCCTCACCTTCAACCCCCTCGGCGGGTGGTGGGACCAGGTGCTCCTGGGCCAGAGGGTCGTGGTCCGAACCAGCAAGGGCGACGTCCCCGGCGTCATCGCCGCCAAGCCCCCCCACATCCTCTCCCCTGAGGAGCGGAAGAAGGTCGTGGAGAAGAAGGATATGTTCATAGACGTCGGCGCGACGTCAGGGGAGGAGGCGAAGGAGATGGGCGTGAAGATCGGCGACCCCGTCGTCCCCTGGTCCCCCTTCAACGTGATAAGAAACGGCAAAGTCGCCATGGGGAAGGCCTTCGACGACCGCATCGGGGCCTTCGTCCTGATGGAGGCGATCAGGAGGATCAAGGAGGAGAAGATCGACCACCCCAACACCGTCTACGGGGCGGCGACAGTCCAGGAGGAGGTGGGGCTGAGGGGGGCACAGACGACGGCCCACGTAGTCGAACCCGACGTCGGCATCGTCCTCGAGGTGGATATAGCCGGAGATGTCCCGGGGATCAAGCCGAAGGAGGCCCCCGCGAAGATGGGGAAGGGACCAAGCCTCATAACTTACGACAGGAGCATGATACCCAACCAGCCCCTGAAGGAGTTTGTCATAAAGACGGCGGAGGAGGCTGGAATACCGCTGCAGTTGTCCCAGGTCATGGGGGGGACGGATGCCGGGAGGATACACCTAAACAGGGCCGGGTGCCCCAGCGTCGTCATCGGCGTCCCGACGAGGCATATCCACAGCCACGTCGGCCTCCTCAGCCTCGAGGACGCGGAGAACGCCGTCCGCCTTGTCGTCGAGCTCATCAAGCGCCTGGACAAGGAGACCGTGGAGAGCTTCACAGCCCTCTAACTCTTCATGGGGCCCTCTTTCTATCTCCTTTTTCCCTCGTCTCGATCTCCTCGAACCAGCCTGCTCTCGCATGGGGTTTTGCATCGATCCCCGAGAAGTAGGGCTTAACATCCAGGACGGGCGTCCCCTCGATGGCGTCAAGACCCCTCACCACGAGGACCTTTCCCTCCACAGCCAGCAGCTCGACGACTGCATATCCTATGGGGTTGGGCCTCCTCGGGCTCCTCGTGGCGAAGACTCCATGAAGCCTTGTGTCCCAGGGGGTCCTCACCAGGAGGGAGTACCCTTTGGACCTATGGAGCCAGTATATGATGTGGAGGTGGGAGAAGCCCTCAAGGTCTCTAAGGCCCTCCTTGAACTCCTCGAAGATCTCGATCCTTGAGACGGTTTCCCCGCCCTGTGGTGGAGCATCCTCTGGCTTCTTGTAGGGCGAGTGGACGACGCCTATGGGGCGCATCCTGATCTCCATCTTCCCTTCCCCCTATGGCCGCTTGGAGGACACTTAACTGGTGGGCGTCCTCCTTGGCTCCAGGAACCTCGTCCAGTCAATTCTCAGCATCGCCACGAGCATTAGTGCCAGGAGGACGAGGCCGATGACCATGCTGAGGGGTCCTCCGCCCTTGAAGAGCTTGAGGATAAGGTCATAGGAGAACCTCCCGGCGTAGGCGATGGTTGTGCACATCAGCCACTTCCCGAGGAGGCAGGCGAGGAGGGCCTTCTTCAGGTCGTATCTGAGGAGGCCGAGGGGGATGAGGAGGAGATCGTCGGGTAGGGGGGTGGCGGCGAAGACGATGATGGCGAGGGCGCCGTAGCGCTGGATGAGCCTCTTCATGCTCTCGAGCCTCCTCCCATACTTCTCCTCCACCAGCTCCCTCCCACCCCTCCCGACGAGGTAGGCCGAGAACTCCCCGATCCCCGCTCCGAGCCCGCAGACGAGGCCGAGGAGGAGGGGGTCCAGCCGACCTCCAGCAGCGTAGATGGTGATGGTGTAGGGGACAGGGAAGATGACGGTGAGGTTGCCGAAGATGGAGATGAGGAAGAAGCCGACGTAGCCGTAGGTGGAGACGATCCTATCCATCCAGCTCCAGAGGTCCAGCACCAGGGGCCCGAGGAGATGGATCGGGGAGCTCATCCTCGTGAACCTCAGAGCCTCCTCAGGAACTCCTCCTCAAGGCCGAGGGACTGGGCTATGACGCGCTTTAGGTATCCCCGGGCCATGGGGTTGATCCTAATGGCCTCCCGATAGGCCTCCAGGGCCGAGGTCCTATCCCCAAGCCTATAATAGATGCCCCCGAGGTTTAGGTAGACGCTATCAAGCCCAGGACTCCTGGCGACGGCCTCCTCAGCGAGGGAGAGGGCCTCCTCGAGACAGCCCTCCTCCGCCTTCCTCCTACTCCTCCCCATGAGGATATAGGCATACTTCATATCGAGGAGGCGCTTCAACTCCCTGATGGGGGTCACATGGTCCTCCACCCTCAGCTCGATGTACCTGTCCCTATACCCCCCTGGACCTGCCCCCTCCCTGACGACGAGGAGCGCCGCGGACTGCCTCCCCCTGGCGTCTCCCCCCGCCTCCTGTCCCGCCCATAAGGCCTCGACGAGCCTCTTGGCCAACTCCCCCCTCGCCCTCTCGAAGGCCTCAGCCATCGCCTCGACGACCTCCGGCCCCGTGAGGATGTTCCCCTGCACCGTGTAGCCCCGACCCGTCCTGCTCCCTGCCCAGGGAATACACCTCTCACCGGTGTAAACGGCGACTCTCCCCCTCGCGTCCACGACGCCGAGCTGGCGGCGATCCCTCTCCGGGTCCTTCCCCGTCAGCTCCTCGACGACCTCCTCAGCCGAGAGCCCCCTCCTGAGGAGCTCAAGACCCTCAGGGCCATAGGAGACGTTCGCCCATGCCTGGGTCGCTATGGCCCCCACGCCCGCCTCGGCCCAGGGGACGACTGGCCCGACTGAGAAGTACTTCGACTGTACGGCGACGCCCAGGTCCCCGTTCCTTAGATCCAAGGCGACGATGGAGAAGGTTGAGACCAGAGGCTCTGGCAAGTGAGACCCTCCTTCACTCAAAGAGGCACCGATCCTATAAGGGATCGGTCAACCTATTTATCGTCAGCGGTCGGGTCGAAGATTCCCTCTCTTACTTTGGAAATCACACGACTTCGCAACCCAGAAGGAAAAGGAAGGGTAGATCATAAGTCTTATATTAAGACTGAAAAAGGTCATTTGGGTGAATCGAGATGGCTAGGATTCTTTCGAGAGAGGATCTATTGGCTATACCGAGGGGTGGGATGGCCTTAGCCACGGGTGGAGGAGGCGTAAGGCCCCTGGAGGAAGTCGTCGAGAAGATGGTGGATGATGCCTTGGACCAGGGGAAGGAGTTCAAACTCGTGACCCTAGAGGAGATACCCGACGACGTGGTGGTTCTCTCAGGGATCGGGACCGGCGGCGGTATCAGGGTGGAGCAGAAACTGAGATGGATGAACCTTCCCGGGTTCTTCGCCGCCAGCGGTGGCGTCCTTCGAACAGGGTTCGATAGTCTGACCTTCATCCACGACCAGATAAAGTTGAAGGACAAGACCTTTGCACCCCTGAACAGCTGGTCGGAGCTACCGGGACCGGATTGGGCGGAGGCCGGCTTGAAGAGACTTAAGGAGATAATCGGTGATAAGAAGATATTTTCACAATTACTCGGAGAAATAAATCAGATGATTATTCGGAGTCTTATACGCTACCCCGATAGGGGATGGCCTATCATCGATGCGACGGGGGCAGGCCATAGGGCTGTTCCTGAGTGCTCGATAACCTCATTGAATATTCATGATGTCCCAGTCTGTCCCGCGGTCATCACCACCTCATGGGGCGACCTGTTGGTCTTGGAGAAGACGTTGAGCTGGCAGAGGGCCGAGGAGATTGTTGAGGGGATCTCCACCTACTCTGGTGGAACTGCTGGAGGGCCTCTGGCGGTGGAGGGTAAGGTTATGAAGAAAGCCGCCATCCCCGGGGCGATGTCCTTCACCATCAAGATAGGCAAGGCCATCAACAAGGCAGTCGAATCGGGGGATGACCCGATCGAGGCGATGATCAAGGCCTCTGATGGCTGGGCCTACAAGGTCTTCGAGGGGAAGGTAACCGCTCTGTTGTTCGAGGAGAAGTATGGCTTCATCTGGGGCTACAGCCTATTGAAGGGGACGGGCGAATGGGAGGGGCACCATCTGAAGATCTGGTTCAAGAATGAGAACCATATCTCCTGGCTCGATGAGAAGCCCTATATCACGAGCCCTGACGGCCTCAACGTCATCGACCCCAAGACGGGCTGGGGCCTATCGAACTTCTGGACCTCTGAGTGGGAGTATGGCAGGGAGGTCGTGGTCGTCGGCGTGAGGGCGGAGGATATATGGCGAACGGAGAAGGGACTGAAGTTACTGGGACCTAAACACTTCGGCTATGATATCCCCTATAAGCCTATAGAGGAGATAGTAGGTTAGCCGCCCATCTTTTTTATTGCATAGAGAAGGATGAAAATACTTTTAGAAGGTAAGAGTCCATTAAAGAGGGGGTGTTAGTAGTTTTATGTTCGGCTATGCCGGGAGGCTTCTCCATGTTGATCTCGCTCAGCGGAGGAGCAAGGTAGAGGTTCTGGGAGAAGGCTTCTGTCGGAAATATATCGGCGGCAACGGATTCGCCATCCGCCTCCTCTACGACCACTCCCCGCCGGGGGTAGACCCACTGAGCCCCGCGAATCCCCTGATCTTCGCCGTAGGCCCCTTCGCTGGGACGATGGTCCCGACGAGTGGGAAGTACATCGTCCAGGCCAAGTCCCCCCTCACCAACCTTATGGGGGAGGCCATCTCCTCGGGGTTCTGGGCCCATGCCCTGAAATGGGCCGGCTACGATGCCGTTCTGGTGAAGGGGAGAGCTGAGAAGCCTGTCTATTTCTTCATAGATGACGACACCGTCCATTTCATCGACGCGGGGCATCTCTGGGGCGTCGACACCATAGAGACTATGAATCGGGTGAAGGAGGAGGTCGGCGGCTGGGATGTGGAGGTCTTGGCCATCGGCCCGGCTGGGGAGAACCTCGTCAGGTATGCGAACATAAGCACCGATAGGCACAGGCAGGCGGGGAGGACGGGGATGGGCGCCGTTATGGGCTCGAAGAACCTGAAGGCCGTGGCGGTCAGGGGGACGAAGGGGGTGAAGGTGAGCGACCTCGAGGGGCTGATGGAGGCCTGCAGGGAGCTCTACGAGGAGTGTCAGGGTCCCTACGCGGAGACCTATAGGGTCACGGGAACCCCTGCGAGTCTCCTCTTCCATCAGACCGTGGCGGCCCTCCCGACGAGGAACTGGCAGGACGCCGTCTTTGAAGAGGCCGAGAAGATCGGCGACAAGTACGTGGGGGAGCGGTGGGTCGTGAAGGCCATCGCCTGTGCGGGCTGTCCCATCGCCTGCGACCACCTGACTCTCGTTAAGGATGAGGGGGGAGAGGTCCTCGCGAGCGTGGAGTTCGAGAGCCTTTACGCCCTGGGATCGGAATGTGGAGTCGGAGACTACCCGACGATAAATAGGGCCGTCGACCTCTGTGACAGGCTCGGCCTCGATACGATAAGCACGGGCGTCACCATCGGCTGGGCGATGGAATGCTACGAGAAGGGCATCCTCACAAAGGAGGACACAGAAGGCATCGAGCTCACCTTCGGGAACTCCGAGGCCCTCTTGGAGGTCATCAGGAAGATAGCCTATCAGGAGGGGATCGGAAGGCTCCTGTCCCAAGGCGTGAAGAGGGCCTCCGAGATAGTGGGGAAGGGCTCAGAGCGCTTCGCCATGCATAACAAGGGGCTGGAGTACCCCGGCTACGACCTCAGGGGGTTGAAGGCGTCGGTCCTCGGTTTCAACACCTCCACCAGGGGCGGCTGCCATCTGAGGTCGAGCATGTATGACTACGACCTTAAGGGAAGGGTGGACAGGTTCACGGCGAAGGAAGAGTACGGGAGGCTGGTGAAGGAGAGGGAGGACCTCTGGTCCATCTTCGACTCCCTGATGCTCTGCAAGTTCATCCGCGGCATCCTCAACACCCCAGACCAGCTGGCGAGGCTCTACACTCTGGTGACGGGCTTCGAGACGACGGCCGAGGAGCTTCAGAGGGCCGGGGAGAGGATATACAACTTGGAGAAGGCCTACAACGTGAGGGAGGGGTGGAAGCGAGAGGACGACTACCCCGCTCCAAGGATCATGACGGACCCCATAAGGAGCGGCGTGGCGAAGGGGGCGGTCGTGACGAAGGAGGAGTTCGACCTCATGTACAAAGCCTACTGCAGGGAGAGGGGCTGGACCCCCGAAGGCCTCCCGACGAAGCGTAAGCTCCTAGAACTCGGATTAGAGGACGCCGCGAGGGAAGTAGGCGTCCCTGAGGGGGTGTAAGTAGATGAGGAAGTTCATCGCCGCCGACCCCGATAGGTGCACGGGGTGCAGGATCTGTGAGATGGTCTGCTCTGCCGTGAAGGAGGGGGAGTTCAACGCCCGGCTTTCAAGGATACGCACAACTTGGGTGACCCCCTACTTGGTCACGTCCCTGGCCTGCAGGCTCTGCGAGGACCCCTCCTGCGTCAGGAGCTGTCCTCAGGGGGCGTTGAGCGTAGATGAGGAGAAGGGCGTCATCCTCGTCGATGAGGAGCGGTGCGTTGGGTGCGGGCTCTGTGTGAAGGCCTGTGAGTTCAACGCCATAACGCTACATCCAGGGAGAAAGGTCGTGATCGTCTGCGATCTCTGCGGTGGAGAGCCGAAATGCGTGGAGTTCTGTCCCAAGGGCGCCCTCGACCTCAGGACGGCAGAGGAGATCGCTCAAAGAAATGAGACGTTCAGGAAGCTGCTCCCATAGACCTATGGGTCTTTCCTCTTCAAATATCTTTTAACTCTATCCCTCAGTCGCGGGAACTCCTCGAGCATGCTCTTGATGATCAGCCAGCGGACCTCCTCCTCTAAGACCTCCTCCTTTCTCCTCAATACAGCCACTCCCATCTACGTGCTAAGAGGGTGGGTAGCGGAGTCCATGGCACGGAGAGAGATTGATCCCCTCTCCTTCCTGAGGCGGATAGGCCGGATCCCCGCAAGGCGCTCGAGGACGTATTGCCTGATTACCTCACTCATTTATCCCATAGCCCCCTTTTCTTAAACCCTCTGCCCTAAGATCAATATATTAATGTTTTCTAACCAAAAAAGTCAATATTACCGATAATTGGAAAAGGCATGATGAATTTCCCATTTTTGGAAGAGTGATCATCCTAAGGGGGTGTGCCTCCCCCGGACTTGGAATGTATCAGGGATCCATATCTCAGGTCCTGTTCCTCCCGAAAAAGAAGGGGTTGGAGGCCTTATCCTCTGAGGTACCTCTCGGGGTTCGCCTCGAAGGCGGTCTTACAGGCCTCGCAGCAGAAGTAGTAGGTCTTCCCCCTCACGAGGATGATGTTCTGCTGTATTCACTGCGCCGAGGCCTACAAGCGGGAGAGAGCAGGAAGACCCTAAGGATGTTCGAAGATCTGACGTAAGATATTTAAAATAGCGTAGCCGTTTCTTCTGGAGCGATTAGGTGAGGTTGGCGATATGAAGAAGGCTCTCGAAGGTGTGAGGGTCCTGGATCTCAGCCACGTATGGTTCGGGCCCTTCTGCACGCTACTCCTGACTCACATGGGCGCCGAGGTCATAAAGATCGAGCCCCCATGGGGTGACAGGACGAGGATGTTCCCCCCGCTCCATAAGAGGGAGAGCCCCACCTTCCAAGTCTTGAACCTGGGGAAGAAGGGCATGGCCTTAAACTTGAAGCACCCGAAGGGGAAGGAGATCTTCAAGGAGTTGGTGAAGATCTCCGACGTCGTCGTGGAGAACTTTACCCCAGGAACCATGAAGAAGCTGGGGTTGGACTATGAGACCCTCAAGGAGATCAAGCCAGATATCATCTATGCCTCGCTCTCAGGCTTTGGGCAGACCGGCCCCTATTCGCCTAGGCCGTCTTACTTCTCCATCGCCGAGGCGATAAGCGGTCATGCCTACTTAGCTGGGAGAAGTATTGGCCGGCCTTTAGGGAGCCCTCAGGCCTACGGCGACTTGGGGCCCGCCCTCTTCGCGGCCTTCTCCATCGCGACGGCCCTCTTCTACAGGGAGAAGACAGGCATCGGCCAGTGGATCGACGTCGCCCAGGCGGATTGTATGGTGGCCTTGGTGGCGCCGGCT
>PIYN01000046.1 GCA_003601775.1 Candidatus Bathyarchaeota archaeon | reverse complement strand
CCCGCCCCCATGCTCGGACAGCACAACGAGGAGATACTGACCAAACTCCTTCATTACACGCCGGAGGAGATAGAGGCCCTCAGGAAGGAAGGGGTAATAACCTAAAGGCCTTTCCTTCAATTTTCTTTGAGCAATGTCCTGATAAGGCGGAGGCTCTCAATCCTAATATCTATTGGGAATCTGGGGCTTACCTCTAAGGTCAGGGTCTTATCATATTCGATGGATTTTAGCCCTAAGAATAGGTCTTTGAAGTTGATGTTTCCGTAGCCTGGGGGGAGGTGTAGGTCATCCTTCTCTGAGTTGCCGCCGAAGTTGTCGTGGAGGTGGATGTGCTCCAGCCTATCGCTCAAGGCTTTCAGGAAGTCTATGGGGTTGTTGGAGAAGAGGTTTGCGTGGCCGATGTCTAAGCAGAACATCAATCCTGGGATCGCCTCGAGCACCCTCCTAATGGTCTCGACGTCTTCAATTGTGTTCTCAAGGCAGACCTTTACACGGTATTCCCCGGCCCTCTTCAGGAGCCTCTTGAGGAGGCTTATCTTCTCGTCGTCTTTCATCTCCTTCTTTGTCTTGAAGTGCACCACGACCTTCTCTACCTTGAGGAACCTTACCAACTCCAGGGTCTCGAAGCAGGGTCCATCCAACTCTGGTAGGTGAACGAGGAACTTACAATCCTCCCCTTGTAGGAGTTCAATGTCCTCTTCTCCAGAGGGGAAGATCTCATAGTAGTCCGCGAGTCCGTCCAGGAGCATTCTCTCCTCGCGGAACCTCTGGAGTGGGGAGAGGAATATACCGAACTCCATGGGTAGATCCCTGCTCAGCGCCTTTTAGTTCGGCTCCTGCCCTCGCCTCGTTCCTCCCTCCTCGTGAGCCACTTCACCAGGGCCTCGGGGTCGCTGCATTCAATGACTACGGTTATCGGCCCCAGGGGGGACTCGCCGGAGGTGGAGAAGGAGAGGCGGCCTGCGTAGGCTGCCTGTCTATTCAGTCCGAAGGTTATCCTGTTGCCCTCTATGCTCCTGAGGAGGAGTGCCCTCGCCGCGTCCCTGATCCTCTGCCTCTCCAGCCTCTTCCTCAGGTGTGAGAGAGAGTCGAGTCCTCTCACCTCTGCCTTGAGGAGGAGCCCTCCCTCCAGGGGGGCCTTCTCCAGGTCTATGTCGCCTAATATGTTCTTGATGGCTCGTGAGACCTTCCCCTCGTCCTCCGTTGGGTGGACGATCGCCTCGATCCTTACCTTCACCTCTTCCATCTCTCCACCTTCTCCCTCAGGAACTTCTTCACCTCGGCTCTCAGGTCCTCGAGGCTGGACTCGTTTATGATGATGTGGTCCGCCATGGCGATGGCTCCCCCTATGCCGAAGCCCAGTTCCCTCAGATCCCTCTCCCTGAAGACCTCCCAGGTCTTGGGGTCATCGCTCCTGTTCCTGGTGAGGAATCGGCGGAACCTCGTCTGGGGTGAGGCGTGGACAGCGACGAGGAGGACGTTCCTGAACTCCTCCCTGAAGACCTCGACCTCCTTTAGGGATCTCACGCCATCGACGCAGACGACGGGGCTCTCGGCGAAGAGCCTCCTCAGTCTGGGGAGGCACCTCTTCGCGACGGCCCCACGCCCCTCCCTCCGTCTGATCTCCACCGCGACCTTTCCGACGTTCTCCGGGGTGGGGCTGAGTCCCAGCCTCTCCGTCTCCTCCCTGATCACGTCGCCCATGAGGAGTGTGGGGTAGCCCTCCTCTGCGATGAGGGAGAGGACGGTGCTCTTCCCCGCCCCAGGCATCCCCGTGATGAGTAGAAGGAGCTTCTCCTCCACCTCACCCCACCCTCTCCAACCCCTTCTCCTGTGTCTTTATATAGACTTCTGTCAGCCCCTCCTCGACGGCGACCTGGGCGAGGTGGAGGAGGGTCTCTCTACTGGTGAAGCCCCTCTCCTTCAGCTCCGGGTCGAGGACGTCGGTCAGGGGATTGAACTGCTGTAGGAAGTAGACCTTGTACTTCCCCTTGATCGTCCTCGCGATCTCCCTTATGAAGTCCTCGCCATCTGAGAGCCCTGGGGCGACTGTCGTCCTGATCTCAAGGGAGACGCCGTAGTCGACGCAGACCTCCAGCGACCTCTCCACATTCTCCACCACCCTTCGGCAGTCCCTGAGGCCTATTACCCTGCAGTAGTCCCCGGGGTTCAGCGGCGCCTTGATGTCGAGGGCGACGTGGTCCACCAGCCCCTGGGAGAGGAGCGACTCTATCACCCTGGGCCTCGAGCCATTGGTGTCGAGGAGGGTCTTCAGGTCCCACCTCCTGGCGAGTTCATACACCTCCTTGAGGGCCTCGGGCTGGAGGGTCGGCTCCCCCCCGGTGACGCCGAGGGCGTCGAGGAGCATCCTGTTCTCCCTGATCCGCTCCTCTATGACCTCCACTCCGACCTCCTGTCCCGAGTCCAGGGGGATAAGGCTTGAGTTCTGGCAGTAGTGGCATCTGAAGTTGCACCCCGCCGCGAAGACCATGAGGGTGACGTTCCCGTACCAGTCGACCGTGGAGATGTCCACGATCCCCCCGATCCTCAACCAATCACCTCAATATGAGAACCGACTATGATCTTCCTCCACGATACCCCCATAAAACTCTTTGGCAGAGGGAAGAAGATTTTAACCTCGAGAGTGGATTCTACTCTGAGAGCCCTCTGGCTTCATGAGGTATTGGGATGAGTGCGAGGATTAGAAGCTTCATCGCCGTGGACCTGGAGGATGAGGGGGTGAGGAGGAAGCTCATCTCCGCTCAGAGGCTCCTGAGCAGGACGGGGGCTGACCTCAAGTTGGTGGAGGCAGAGAACCTCCACGTCACCATCAGGTTCCTCGGCGAGGTCCCGAGGGGGCTCCTCGACAGGATCGTGGAGGAGCTCTCGAAGGTGAGGTTCAGGCCCTTCAGGGCCGAGCTCAGGGGCGTCGGCGTCTTCCCCAGGCTGAGCCGCCCGAGGGTGATCTGGGCGGGCTTCAAGGGGGGAGGGGACGAGCTGATCGCCCTCTTCAAGGAGATCGAGCCCAGGCTGAGGGGGTTGGGCATCAGGCCGGAGAGGAACCCCTTCCACCCCCACGTCACCCTCGCCCGGGTTAGATCGGGGAGGAAGAGGGAGGAGCTGATCAGGCAGGTCATGGACCTGGCAGATGAGGAGTTCGGGGAGATCGTGGTCACCAGGTTCAAGCTGAAGAGGAGCACCCTCACCCCGAGGGGGCCTATCTACTCCACCCTCCACGAGTTTGAGGCTGAGACGGGTTAGGAGAAAAAGAGGGAGGTTAATCCACCGGCTCTGGGTCCCTAATGATGGGCATCGTGAGGCAGTGTATCGACCCGCTGTTCCTCGGGGTTACCAGAGAATCTATGCTTATCTCTATCACGTCGATCCCCTCATGTTCCAGGAGCTTGATACCCTCTCGCTTATCCTCCCCCGAGGCCACCAGGACCCTCCCGGGGCGGAGGGCGACCCCGGCGACGTAGACGTCCCTCGGCCGCTCGATGATGTTGAACTTCAGCTCGTCCTTCAGGTACTCCCAGAAGGACCAGGCGAGGCCCTCCCTCTTCACCACCGCCGTCTTCCTGTCCACCATGCAGATGAAGCCGTCTATGTGTCCGCCGAAGATGGGCGTCGCCTTCACCTCTATCTCCGGGTCTATCGCCCTGATGACCTCCGCTACCTGCCTCGCCCCCTCCTCGTTCACCCTGAAGGAGAGGCCTATAGCGAGGTGTTTGGGGTCGAGCCACATGACGCTCCCCCCCTCTATGGTCCCCGACCCGTTCACCGTCCTCAGGATGGGGCATCCTATCTTCGCGAGGGTCTGCATCGTGTAGAGCTCCTCCCCCCTGCGGAGGGCGTCGTACATCCGCCCGATGATGACGCCTCCGGGGACGGCGAAGGAGGGGTCCCTTGTGTAGATCGACTTCACGAGGCGTGGGGGCTTCGCCTTCTCCGGGAGCCTCTCCACCACCTCGACCCCCTCCTCCCTCAGAGCCTCTGCCAGGGTCTCGTAGTCCCTCTGCATCTCCTTCAAGTCCGGCTTGTAGGTATACCTCCACCGCTCATAGGGCGGCTTGATGGAGTTGATCTCCTCCCCGGGCCTGTGGAGGAGGACCATTCGGAGTCTTCCAACCTCGGTGTTGACGCCCCATCTCCTCCCCCAGTACTTCTCGACCTCCTCCTCGAACCTCGTCTTTAATGGGGGATGATACTTCATGTAGATCTCCATCAGGGTCATCTTCTTCTTACTCACGTAGAACACCCCAATACCTTAATTGGCGACGGATATATTTAATTGAGGGTCGACGGGGCCAGGGGTGGTGGGAATGAAGGAAGAGTCCATGGTCGAGAACATCCTCGAGGAGGTCCTGAGGAGGGTTCAGCCCGGCGAGGGGGAGAGGAGGGAGGTCCTCGACTTCGTTGAGAGGGTGACCGTGGGGCTGAATAGGAGGCTCTCCGAGGCTGGGATCGAGGGGGAGGCGCAGATCCACGGCTCGGTGGCCAAGGGTACGTGGCTCAGCGGCGACAGGGACCTCGATATCTTCATCGTCCTCAAGCCGACTTATACGAGGTCCATCTTCCCGAGGGTCCTCGAGGTGGTGAAGGAGTTCGTGGGCCGCGGCTGGGTCGAGGCCTACGCTGAGCACCCCTACATCCAGGCTGAGATGGAGGGCTTCCACGTAGACTTCGTCCCCT
The DNA here is from genome assembly GCA_003601775.1 of Candidatus Bathyarchaeota archaeon. Classification (GTDB taxonomy): domain Archaea; phylum Thermoproteota; class Bathyarchaeia; order TCS64; family PIYN01; genus PIYN01. The sequence goes on along the minus strand of PIYN01000046.1, from coordinate 3,529 downwards.
GCTTCGAGATCAGGGCTTCGGAGAGGCCCCGCTCGGCGACGGATAGGACGCCCCTCCACACGCGCTTCATCAAGGAGCGCCTGAAGGAGGGGATGAAGCGAGAGGTCCTCCTCCTGAAGCAGTTCATGCATGGAATAGGCTGCTACGGGGCGGAGGTCAAAGTCGGGGGATTCTCCGGATACCTCTGCGAGCTCCTCATCCTCCACTTCGGCTCCTTCCTCAAGACCCTCGAGGCCGCGAGCAGATGGAGGAAAGGGACCCTGCTGGACCCCATGGGCCATTACAGGGGAAGGGAGAGGGAGTGCAGGAAGCTCTTCCGTGAGCCCCTGATCGTCGTCGACCCCGTGGATGAGAGGCGGAACGTCGCCTCCGCCGTCACGGAGCCGAAGCTCTGGCTCTTCACAGCCGCCTCCAGAGAATTCCTCAAGGAGCCACACCTCGAGTTCTTCTTCCCCCCCGCGACGGAGCCCTATAGCGAAGAGGAGCTGGGGGAAGCGATGAGAGGGCGCGGGGCGGACATCCTTTTCCTCCTCCTCAAGGTCGGTGAGCGCTACGTCCCAGACGTCCTCTGGGGCCAGCTCTACAGGGCCGAGAGGGCCCTGAGGGGGCTGCTGGAGGAGCATGACTTCAAGGTCTATAGGACGGCGGTCTGGAGCGACGAGGGCTCCAACCACGTGATCCTCTTCGAGGTGGAGAGGGGGAGGGCGAAGCTACACATGGGCCCGCCGGTGGAGATGAGGGATATGAGTGAGAGGTTCCTGAGGAAGCACCTCACATCGGGGAGGACCCTCACGGGGCCCTGGATCGAGGGGAGGAGGTGGTGGGTCGTGGTCGAGCGGGTCTACAAGGACGCGAGGGAGCTCTTGGAGGAGAGATTGAGGGAGGAGGGGGGGAAGGCCGTCGGCGTCCCAAAGGGGATAGCCGAGAGGCTCCAGGACTTCTCAGCCCTGATGAACGAGGAAGTTATAGATATTTACAGGAGGTTCCCGGGGTTCAGGGTCTTCCTCACCGACTTCCTCCGGGGGAGGCCGAAGTGGCTTAGGCTGGGGTAGGGGCCCTCATCCAACTTCGATGAGTTAAGAAAAATGGGGCTATCTCATGGCCAGGTCTCCGGCCGCCTTCACCCTTATCCTCACGGCGTTTCCGGGGAGGTAGGGCAAGGCGATCTCCTCCACCTCGACCACTTGAACGGTGATTGGGGACGCCCCTGCCTCGATGGCTCGTCTGATGGCCGAATCCTTTGCATCCCTCATCGCGTCCTCCCTACTCATGGCCTCCAGGGAGTAGACCCTATCTATTTGGCCGCTGACCTGGGCTATCGCCGCCCCGATGGCGTTGGCGAACTGGTAATGGGAGGGCCTTAGGACCTTCGACGCCCCCTTCAGCCTATCGTAGTATGAGGGTGGTATGAGGATGCCTCCGCCCCCGACGAGGACGACGGGCATGGGCTCGGGGCTCGTCTTGATCCTGTCTACGGACTCCTCGACTCTCTCGATGATCTTCCGAACCGCCCTGGAGACGAAGTCAGGGTCCAGTCCTCTCAAGCGGCTTGGGTCGCATCGGGGGTCCTCGATCTTGGCGTAGCCCGCTGCCAGGGCTATATCGGTGGTCGTGAGCGTGTCCCCTCCCCAGGCGAGGCCCTTGCTCACGAGCTCGTAGCCGAGGCTCTCTGGTCCGATCTCGATCTCGCCGTTGCGGCGTTTCACGAGGGTTCCTCCACCGCAGCCGATGGCTATGAGGTCGGGCATCCTGAAGTTCGTCCGGACTCCGCCGATCTCCACGGCTATAGCGGACTCCCTCGGGAATCCCTTGATGAGGGCGCCTACAAGGGTGGTGGTCCCGCCGATGTCGACGACGATCCCGTCCTTGATCTCCGTCAGGAAGGCCGCGCCCCTTATGCTGTTCGTGGGGCCTGAGGCCACGGTGAATATGGGGTACCTCCGGGCATAATCAGCCGACATGAGGGTCCCATCGTTCTGTGAGAGGTACATCGCGGCCCCCTCTATCCCCGCGTCGACCATGGCCCTCTCGAAGGCGTCGATGGCCCTCCCAGCCACCTTGACGACGGCGGCGTTGAGGGCCGCCGAGTTCTCGCGCTCGAGGAGGCCGATGCTCCCAATTTCATGCGACAGAGTTATGGATATGTCGGGTCCGAGTTCCTCCCTCAGGATCTCTGCCACCCGCTCCTCGTGGTCGGCGTTCACGGGGGAGAAGATGGAGCATACGGCGACCGATTCGGCGCGCCTTTCACGGAGTTCCTTGGCGACCTCTCGGACCTCCTCCTCGTCCAGGGGGACGATCTCCTCCCCGGTGTACTCGTGGCCTCCGTGGACGAGGTACCTTATATCCCCTATCGCCTCCCTGAGTTCCGTGGGCCATTCCACGAGCGGCTCTATCGCCTCTGCTCCAGGCCTCCCCACCCTGATGAGGGCGGTCCTTGCGAGGTCCCTTCGCTGGACGATGGCGTTGGTGCAGTGGGTCGTCCCCAGCATGGCGGCCCTGATCTCCTCGGGGTCCACGCCGCTCGTCTCGAGGACCTTGTTTAGGGCCTCGACGATGCCGGAGGTTACGTCGGGTGTTGTCCTCGTCTTCACTGCGCCGATGAGGTTGTTCCCCTCGTCGAGGATGACGGCGTCGGTGTGTGTCCCGCCCACGTCTATCCCAATACGGAGGACCATGCCCTCTAACCTCCTGAGCCCATTCTCTCCTCGATGGGTACGTAGTCTATCTCGTAGCCGAAGTACCTCGGCCCTACGACCTTCAAGCCCTCCGGCGTCCTCCACTTCTCATCGCAGGGCATCCCTATGACGACGGCCCTGTACCCGTATCTTAGGTACTCGGTCGTGATGGGAAGGCCTGTCTCCATCTCCAGGACGGAGATGAGGTCTGGGACTGAACAGAGGAGCTCCCCGTCCCTGATCGCGACGAGGTTCTCGTTCTGGAACTGGATCAAGAGTTCGCTCCCCTTGTAATCCCCTATTCCCTCGAACCTCGCCTCTCCCCGTGCGAACCCTGCGACGGTCCTCCTCTCCACGTCCACGATCTTCCCCTCGAAGAGTCTGTAACCCCTCGTAACCTTCAAGATCGCCTCTACTGGATCCTCCTTCATGGTCCTCGCCTCTCTTATGGAGCGTCCTATCTCCCTCGCGAGGGAGAGGGAGCCATATATCGAGGCCTCCTTCAGTTGCTTCCCCGTCATGGGGTAGAGGGCGATCCATGCTGTTCCCCCGAATCTGACGGTGACGACCCTGGCGAGCTTCTCAGCCCAGAGGTCGTTCACGGCATCCAAGATGACGACGTTCCCCTTCTCGTCGACGAGGGTCATGGGGGTGCAGGGGACGCCGTGGATGTGGAAGGTGGTCATCTGGAGTTCAGGGAAGGCCCTCCCCATTCCGTCGGCGTCCACCACCGGTATACCACACCTCGCCCCGACGGTGAGGGGGTTCACTGAGTTCACCCCTCCCGCTTCGATGGGCATCGTCGCGTAGACCTCCCTCCCGAAGAACCTCTCCAGCCTCTTGAAGGCCTC
>PIYN01000024.1 GCA_003601775.1 Candidatus Bathyarchaeota archaeon | reverse complement strand
ATCGCCAGGATCCTGACGGTGATGAGGGAGGAGGAGCTGGGCATAAGATGACCCCAATAGAGCCGAGGAACCTCCTGAGGCACGAACTCATAGGGCTGGAGGCGGAGGTCGTCGGGAGCACCAACCCCTGCTCCAGGGGTATCAGGGGGAGGGTCGTTGACGAGACGAGGAACACCCTCGTCATCGAGGATGGGGGGCGGGATAAGGTCGTCGTGAAGGAGACCTCGACCTTCCGGTTCACGCTGCCAAGTGGGGTGGTCGTGGAGGTCGAGGGGAAGTACTTGGTCGGGCGGCCTGAGGATAGGGTGAAGAGGAGGGTGAGGAAGCTTTGGTGATGGAGCTGAAGAGACCTGAGAAGACCTGCGATGACCCCAACTGCCCCTTCCACGGCAGACTCAAGATTAGGGGGCGGGTGCTGGAGGGCGTCGTCGTCAGCGACAAGATGGAGAAGTCCGCGACGGTGAGGATAGACTACCTCAAGTACATACCGAAGTACGAGCGCTACGAGCGGCGGCACAGCAAGATCATAGCCCATAACCCTCCCTGCATAGATGCTAAGGTTGGAGATAAGGTTAAAATAGCTGAGTGCAGACCCCTCAGTAAGACGAAGGCCTTCGTGATCGTGGAGAAGCTGGGTGAGTGAGATGTCGAAGAGGATCAAGAGGAGGGTCCTCCCCCGGAGGGGGCTGACGACGGGGCTGACGACGGGGTCCGTGATCCTCTGCGCCGACAACACGGGGGCGAGGAGGCTCAAGCTGGTCCAGGTAGTGGGGTATAAGGGGCGGAAGCGTCGGCTTCCGTCGGCGGCGGTAGGCGACATGATCGTGGTCTCTGTGAGGGAGGGGGTCCCTGAGATGAGGAAGAGGCTCTTCAACGCCGTCGTCATCAGGCAGAGGAAGCCCTACCGGAGGAGGGACGGGACCTGGATCCAGTTCGAGGATAACGCCGCCATCATCATCACCCCCGACGGGGAGCCGAGGGGCTCCAACATCAAGGGGCCCGTGGCGAGGGAGGTCACCGAGAGGTGGCCGAAGATCGCCAGCATAGCCAAGACCGTGGTATAGGAGGAAGACTCATGGCCGGCGGGGGGGTTAAGGACCCTGGGAAGAACAGGCTGAGGCTTTTCACGGCCCCGGTGCACAGGAGGAGGAAACGCCTCTCGGTGCTCCTCTCCCCCAGCCTCAGGGCCGAGCATGGGGTCAAGTCCCTCCCGGTGAGGAGCGGCGACACCGTCGTGGTGAGACGGGGGGAGTGGATGCTCCAGGAGGGGAAGGTCCTGAGGGTCGACACGGAGAGGGGGCTGGTCTTCGTGGATAACATCAAGCAGGAGAGGGCCGACGGCAGGGAGGTCCACATACCCCTCCGCCCAGAGAACCTCATGATCACGAAGCTCGATATGGATGACGAGTGGAGGAAGAGGATCATTGAGAGGCGTGGCTATAGGGCCAAGGTGTAGGTGGTAGATGGTATGGGGAGGAAGGGGGCTAAGAGGCATATGAAGCGGGAGGTCTCCCCCGTCTTCTGGCCCATCCACAGGAAGGAGAAGGTCTGGGCGATACGGCCCAGCCCAGGCCCCCACGGGATCGCCGAGTCCTTCCCCCTCCTCGTCATCCTCCGGGACCTTCTGGGCTACGCGGAGACCCGTCGAGAGGCGAAGATCATCATAAAGGAGGGGAAGGTCAAAGTCGATGGGAGGGTGAGGTACGACGAGAGGTTCCCGGTGGGCCTCATGGACGTCGTCGAGATCCCGGACGTGGAGCAGTACTTCAGGGTCCTCCCCTCGAAGAAGGGGCTGACCCTACACCCCATAAGCCGGGAGGAGAGCAGATTCAAGCTCTGTAAGATCGTCTCCAAGACGACGGTGAAGGGCGGGCATATACAGCTCAACCTCCACGACGGAAGGAACCTCCTGATCAGGGTCGAGGACCCCCTCCACCCCGTGGAGGACGTCTATAGGGTGCACGACGTCCTGAAGATCGGGCTGCCGGACCAGGAGTTGGAGGACCATCTGAGGTTCGAGGAGAAGGCCCTCGCCCTGGTCACCGGGGGGAAGTCGAGGGGCAAGTATGGCCAGATCCTGGGGGTGGAGAGGCGCCCGGGGCTCCCCACCATGGTGACCCTCAGGACCCCTGAGGGCGAGGAGGTGAGGACGATCATCGAATATGTCTTCCCCGTCGGCGTCGACTCACCCATTATCTCCCTCCCGAGGAGGGCCTGAGATGGAGCGCCGTGAGAATCCGATGCTGGAGCCGAGGATCGGGAAGGTCGTCGTGAATATCTGCACCGGGAGGTCGGGGGAGGTCCTCGAGAAGGCCAGGACCGTCCTGAGGGAGCTCACGGGGCAGGAGCCCTGTATCCGCAGGGCGAAGAGGACGATAAGGGCCTTCGGCATCAGGAAGGGGGAGCCCATCGCCTGCATGGTCACCCTGAGGGGGGAGAGGGCGGAGGAGTTCCTCAGGAGGGCCCTCTCATCAGTCAGGGGCAGGATACCCGAGAGGAGCTTCGACGAGAATGGGAACTTCGCCTTCGGGATAAAGGAGCATATAGACATCCCGGGGACGCGTTATGACCCGAAGATCGGCATCTTCGGGATGAATGTCGTCGTCAACATAGAGCGGCCGGGGTACAGGGTGGCCCGGAGGAGGAGGTGTAAGTCCAAGGTGGGGCGCTCCCATAGGGTGAAGAGGGAGGAGGCCATAGAGTTTATAAAGGAGAGATTCGGAGCAGAGGTGGTTAGAGAGGTTGAGTGAGGGGAAGAAGAAGGAGTTCGGAAAGGGGACGAGGCCCTGTAGGAGGTGCGGCTCCTATGGCCCCATCATCAGGAGATATGGTCTCAATCTCTGCCGCCAGTGCTTCAGAGAGGTGGCGGAGAAGTTAGGGTTTAAGAAGTATATGTAGGGGGAGGATGAGAGATGGAGTTGGACCCGCTCGCGAACGCCCTCTCCACGATCCTGAACAACGAGATGAGGCATAAGAAGGAGTGCGTGCTCTGCCCAGCCTCGAGGCTACTGGGGGAGGTGCTGAGGCTCATGCAGTCCCACGGCTACCTCGGGGAAATCGAGTTCATAGACGACGGGAGGGCGGGGAAGTTCAGGGTCCAGCTCTTCGGCAGGATAAACGATTGTAAGGCGATAAAGCCCCGCTTCTCGGTCAAGGTCAGGGATATCGAGAGGTGGGAGAAGCGCTTCCTCCCGGCAAAGGACTTCGGCCTCCTCATCCTCACAACCCCCAAGGGCGTGATGACCCATCAGATGGCGAAGGAGAAGAACATCGGGGGGAGGCTCCTCGCCTACGTCTACTGAGGTGGAACCATGTCCCTGACGACCACCGTCGTTGAGAGCCACGTCGAGATCCCCGAGGGCGTCGAGGTGAGGGTGGAGGGGAGGAGGGTCACCGTCAAGGGGAGGAAGGGCTCCCTCACCCGGGACTTCTCCCATACCTCCGTGAACATAGAGCACCGGGGAGACATCATCAGGGTCTGGACGGGGAGCAGGAGGAAGAGGGAGAGGGCCGTCGTGAAGACGATCGCCGCCCATATACGGAACATGATCAAGGGGGTTGAGGAGGGCTTCACCTACAAGCTCAAGATGGTCTACGTCCACTTCCCCATGACCGTGAGGGTCGAGGGTCGGAGGGTCCTCATCGAGAACTTCACGGGGGAGCGGAGCCCCAGGGTCGCGAAGATCGTCGGGGACGATACCGAGGTGACCGTGAAGGGGGATGACGTCATCGTGACGGGCATCGACATCGAGGCCGTGGCCCAGACGGCCGCCAATATCCAGCAGGCCACGAAGATCAGGAGGAAGGACCCGAGGAAGTTCATAGACGGCATATACGTCTACAGCAAGGAGTGACTGGGGTATGGAGGAGGAGAGGAAGAGGCTCCTGGCCCTGAGGGAGAAGCTGGATAGGAAGAGGCCGAGGTTCGTCAGGCCCGAGTCCTGGAGGTATAAGAGGCTCAAGCCCAATTGGAGGAGGCCGAGGGGCCTCGACAACAGGGTTCGGAGGTGTAAGAAGGGGTGGCCCCCTGCCCCCAGCACGGGGTACAGGACGCCAAGGGCCGTGAGGACGCTCCACCCCTCGGGCCTGGAGGAGGTGCTGGTATACAACGTGGAGGACCTCCACGGGCTGGACCCTGAGAGGCAGGCGGCGAGGATCGGGGGGACCGTCGGGGCGAGGAAGAGGGCCCTCATATTGATGGAGGCGGAGAAGCTGGGGATACGCGTACTGAACCCTGGGAGGGGGATGGAGGTTGAACTTGAGGAGTAAGAAGAGGCTCGCCGCCTCCATACTCAAGGTCGGGGTCTCCAGGGTCTGGATAGACCCCGAGTACCTCGAGGACGTGGAAGCCGCCATAACGAGGGACGACATCAGGAGGCTCATAAGGGAGGGCATCATAAGGAGGCTCCCCTCGGAGAGCCAGAGCCGGGCGAGGGCGAGGCTGCTCGCCGCTAAGAAGAAGAAGGGCCTCCGACGGGGTCCGGGGAGCAGGAAGGGGTCGAAGCACGCCACCGTAGGGAGGAAGGAGAGGTGGATGAACAGGATCAGGGCGCTGAGGAGGAGGCTCAGGATCCTGAGGGAGAGGAGGGTCATCACGACGCGCACCTACAGGATGCTGTACCTGAAGGCGAAGGGAGGGGCCTTCCAGAGCCTCGCGGACCTCGAGAGATATATAAGGACACATGGGTTGAGGAGGAGGACCTTTGGCTAAGGGACCGGCCTATCGGGTGAAGTACAGGCGGAGGAGGGAGGGGAAGACAGACTACAGGGCGCGGAGGATCCTCGCGACCTCAGGCCGCCCGAGGCTCGTGGTGAGGCCGAGCCTGAGGAACATCAGGGTCCAGATCATAAGGTCCGAGCCCGAGGGCGACTATGTCGAGGTCTCGACGAGCACCCATGAACTCGTCAAGAAGTTCGGGTGGAAGGGTGGAGGGGAGAACATCCCAGCCGCCTACCTCCTCGGCATGATCATCGGGTACAAGGCCCTCTCAAAGGGGATAAAGTCCTCGATCCTCGACATAGGGCTGAGGCGCGCCACGAAGGGGGCACGGGTCTTCGCCGTCGTCCGAGGGGCGGTGGACGCCGGACTGGATGTCCCCCACAGCGAGGAGGCGCTGCCCTCGGAGGATAGGATCGAGGGGCGGCACATCGCGAGGTACGCCGAGATGCTCGCCGAGGACCCCGAGGCCTACCGAAGGAGGTTCTCCAAATACCTGGAGAGGGGGCTGAGGCCGGAGGACCTGCCCGAACACTTCAAGACGGTCAAGGCAAGAATAGAGGAGGCCTTCAATAATTGAGCGGGAGGGGTAGAGGGGGCGTGATGGAAGAGGAGCAGTGGGTGCCGAGGACCCGCCTCGGGAGGATGGTCTTGGAGGGGAAGATCACCTCCCTCGCCGAGATCTTCCAACAGGGATGGAAGATCAGGGAGGTCGAGATCGTGGACCTCCTCCTCCCCGAGCTCAGGGACGAGGTCATCGATATAAACCTCGTGCAGAAGCAGACGGACGCCGGGGAGCGGTCCAAGTTCAGGGCCCTCGTCGCCGTAGGGAACGAGGACGGCTTCGTGGGCCTCGGCCTGGGGAAGGCCCGCCGGGTGAGGACTGCGATAGAGAAGGCGATAGTCGACGCCAAGTTGAACATCTTCCCCGTCCGGAGAGGGTGTGGGAGCTGGGAGTGCGCCTGCGGCGAGCCCCACTCCCTCCCCTTCCGGGTTGTAGGCCGTTGCGGGTCCGTCGAGGTCCACCTCATACCGGGGCCGAAGGGGCTGGGGCTCGTCATAGGGGATACGGCTAAGGTCATCCTCAGACTCGCCGGCGTCAAGGACTGCTGGTCGAAGACCTTCGGCTCCACTCAGACGGCGGTGTCCTTCGCCTACGCCACCTTCGACGCCCTGAAGAAGACGGTTAAGGTGATGACACCGAGGGACTGGGCGAGGTAAGATGGAGAGGAAGTGCCTGCTCGCGATAAGGATCAGGAGCGCCATCGACGCCACGAAGGAGGTGAAGGACACCTTGGAGATGTTGAGACTGGGGAGGACCAACTACGCGACCCTCCTCGACGACCGCCCCTCCTACCTCGGGATGCTGAGGCGGGTGAAGGACCGAGTGACCTGGGGGGAGGTCTCCTACGAGACGATCCTCCGCCTCCTCAAGGAACGGGGGGAGACCGTCGGTGGGAGGAAGATAGACGAGGAGACGCTCAAGCAGTTAGGGTACGAGAGCCTCGAGGAGCTCGCGAGGGCACTGTATAACTGCGAGGTCGAGCTCACGAAGCTCAAGGGGATAAAGCCCTTCTTCCGGCTCCATCCCCCGAAGAAGGGATTCAAGAAGAAGATTAAGCGTCCCTACGGCGCGGGTGGGGAGACGGGCTACCGGGGAGAGGAGATCAACAAGTTAGCCCTGAGGATGATCTAAAGGGGCAAAGGGGCGACCCCGACTTTCCATCACGTCCAAGGAGACCGCTAATTTTATTAGAGCCTCACTCGTCCTTCATTCAAAGGTGGACCCTTTGCCTCATAAACTCCGCAAGATACGCAAGCTCAGAGGCTCGAGGACCTGCGGCTACGGCAGGGTAGGCCAACATAGGAAGAGCGGCGGGAGGGGGGGCGTCGGGAAGGCGGGTGGACATAAGCACTTCTGGTCCTACGTCGTGAAGTACGACCCCCTCAGGTTCAGGAGGATAGGCTTCAAGCCACCCTCCAGCATCTACAAGAGGCCGACCACCATCAACGTGGGAGAGCTCAAGGACCTCGTCATGAAGAAGGTAGGCGCCGAGAAACTCGCCGCCCTGCGCGAGCCCATAGCCGTTGATCTGGAGGAGATGGGCTTCGGGAAGCTCCTCGGCAGGGGGAGGATCTCCATACCCGTCGTGGTCAAGGTCCCCTCCTACACGGAGAGAGCCCTCAGGAAGATCGAGGAGGCGGGTGGGAGGATAGTCGAGTCCCTCGAGTGATGGCGATGGGCCGTTTCCTGCAGTTCTTCAGGCCGATCTCCCGGGTGTTGCCGGAGGTCAAGCCGCCGGAGAGGAGGGTCGGCGTCTACGAGAGGCTCTTCTGGACGGGGGTTGCCCTTGTCATCTACCTCGTGATGTGCGAGATACCCCTCTTCGGGGTCCCCGGGGGAGGGGCCCAGGGGGACGTCTACTTCCTCTGGAGGGTGATCTTCGCGGCGAACTACCGGACGCTCATGGAGCTGGGCATCGGGCCCATCGTCACGGCGGGGCTCATCCTCCAACTCCTTGCGGGCGCCAACATCATCGAGGTGGACTTCTCAAAGTCCGAGGATAGGGCCCTCTACACGAGCGCCAGTAAGTTCTTCACGATCATCATGATCATAGTTCAGGCCCTCGCCTACATCCTCGGAGGCGCCTACCGGTATAGGGAGGGGGGTGTGATCCGCAACCTCAGCTTCACCGCCTCCGTACTCGTCTTCGTCCAGCTCCTCGCCGCGGGTATAATAATCATGCTCCTGGACGAGCTCATCCAGAAGGGGTGGGGGATCGGGAGCGGGATAAGCCTCTTCATCGTCGCGGGGATCACCAAGACGATCTTCTGGAGTTCCTTCAGCCCCTTCCCCCTCGGGGATGGGAAGTACATGGGCGCCATCCTCGCCTTCGTCCAGTCGATCCTGAAGAGGGAGAGCGTCCACGACTGGTTCATCAGGGGGCACGGCTACCCAGATATGCTGGGCTTCCTGACCACCGTCATCATCTTCCTCGTGGTAATCTACATGGAGGGGATGAGGATCGAGATCCCCGTCTCCTACGCCCGGGTCAGGGGGTTCAGGGGGAAGCTGCCGCTGAAGCTCCTCTATGTCTCCAACATACCAGTCATCCTCACCTACGCCCTCTTCGCCAACATCCAGCTGATAGCCCGGATCGTCTGGTCAAAGTTCAACTCCGAGGGGACCAACTTCCTCCTCAACCTCATCGGGACCTTCAACGAGACGGCTGAGGGGATGAGGATCACGGGGGGGCTGGCATACTACATAACGACGCCCCGTCTGGAGGATGTCCTCCAGAACCCCCTGAGAGGCGTCATTTATACCTGTATCGTCGTCGGCCTCTGCATCCTCTTCTCCGTCATCTGGATCGAGGTGGGCGGCCTCGGCCCCGATAAGGTGGCCGAGCAGGTCATCCAGTCCGGGATGCAGATCCCAGGCTTCAGGCGCTCCAAGAGGCCGATAGAGAACCTGCTTAGGCGTTACATCCCTACGCTCACCATCCTCGGAGGGGGCCTCGTGGGGCTCATCGCCTCCGTCTCCCAGTTCTTCGGCGTCTTCGGCTCAGGGATGGGGATACTGCTCTGCGTCAGCATACTCTATCAGTACTACCAGACCTTCGTACAGGAACAGATCCTGGACCTCTTCCCCGCCTTAGGAAAACTATAGGCTCCAGTAGAAGGAGGTCAGGAAATATTTTATATCTGGATCATCTTTGCCTATGTTTGGAGCGTAGGACGGATGATCGTCTTCACGAGGGGCGGTTGCCTTCATTCTCACCAGGGATGAGATAGATGCACCCAGGGGACTCTTAACCCCCTTCTCGGTGATCGACATGGACGGGATCAGGTCTATGGGCTCGGTGATCCTCTCAAATGAGAGGTCTCTCAGGAGCGTAGGGAGTTGAGAGGATCTCCAGGAGGTGTCTGTGGTGTTTAAGCCGCCGAGGGGGACGAGGGACTTCCTCCCCGAGGAGATGATCAAGAGGAACAGGGTCCTGGACACCGTGAGGCGGATCTTCGAGTCCTACGGCTACGATCCGCTGGGGACCCCGGCCTTTGAGAGCTGGGAGATGCTGAAGCTCAAGAGCGGGGAAGATATCATCAACCAGATCTTCTACTTCAAGGATAAGTCGGGGAGGGAGCTCGGTCTCAGATTCGAGATGACCGCCTCCATGGCGAGGGTCGTCGCCTCGAGGAGGGACCTCCAGCTCCCCTTCAAGCGCTACGCCATCGGCCCCGTCTGGAGGTATGAGCGCCCCTCGGCGGGGAGGCGCTTCAGGGAGTTCTACCAGGCGGACGTCGACGTCGTGGGGACCGAAGACCCCATAAGCGACGCGGAGGTCCTGGCGGTGGCGGTGGACTGCCTGAAGGCCCTCGGCCTCGAGGACCTCGAGATAAGGATCAACGACAGGAGGATACTGGAGGGGCTGATGGAGATCGTCGAGATCCCGAAGGAGCGATCTCTGGATGTCTTCAGGGCCCTGGACAAACTGGATAAGGTGGGGAGGGAGGAGGTGAAGAGGATCCTGAGGGGCCTGGGGTTGGAGGGGGAGAAGGTCGAGAGGCTCTTGGAACTCACCTCTTTGAGGGGCTCCCCTGAAGAGGTCCTCAGCGAGGTGGAGCGACTGCTCTCCGGACGCGATGAGTATCTGGCTGGGTGCAGGAGCCTCAGGGGGATCGTCGATTACGCCGAGGCCTTCGGCTTCTCCCAGTACCTAACGGTCGACCTCAGCCTCGCCAGGGGGCTGGACTACTACACCGGGCCGGTCTTCGAGATAGGCCTCCCTGGGGAGGGGGTGGGGAGTATCGCGGGAGGTGGGAGGTACGACCAGCTCATAGAGCTGTATGGTGGGAGCCCCACCCCCGCCACGGGGATCTCCCTCGGCATCGAACGGATAATGACGCTGTTGGAGAGGAGGGGCTTCTTCGAGCCGAGGAGGACACTGACACAGGTCTTCGTTGCCTGCACCTCCCCAGCCCTCAGGAAGGAGGCGATCAAGGTCGCTAAGGGGCTGCGTGATGCGGGCCTCCGGGTCGACATGGACCTGATGGGGAGGAGGCTCAGCAATCAGCTGGAGTACGTGGATAAGAAGGGGATAGGCCTCGTGGTCATCGTCGGCGAGAGGGAGCTCAGGGAGGGGTGCGTCGCCCTGAGGGATATGGGGAAGAAGGAGCAGTTCAAGGTACGGTTGGAGGACCTCGTGGAGGAGGTCAGGGCCCGCCTCCCCCCCGGCTCTTAACGCCTCTCCCGGAGAGGCTTTCCCCCCTCAGTTCCAGCTCCTGGAGGGTGTAGTATACCACCTCCCCCCTCCTGTCGATCACGGCCAGTTTGAGGATCTTCCCCTTCTCCTCAGCGAATCTCACGACCTCCATGAGTCTCCTCATCCTCTTGGGCTCCCCCTCCCAGATCCCGTAGACGAGGTACTTGGGGGGCCTCTTCCCGAAGGCACCCCTCTCGTAGAGGAGGAAGTCCACGCCGAGTCCATACCCCTCCCTCACGACGTAGCCCTTGGACCTCAGGTCCCTGTAGACCAAGTACTTCGTCCATATCAGCCTGTCCAAGGCTATGAACCTCGCGAGTAGCTCACCGAAGTGGAGTACCTCACGGGTCTCCTCGCAGATGACCGAGAGCTTCCCCCTCTCGACGAGGAAGAGGGTCTCACAGGGGTTGAGGGTGAGCACACCTTCCTCCCCGAGGAGGGATCCGTAGCCGCTCTGGTAGAGGGAGTTCGACTCCCTCAGCGCTGGAACCACGACGTCCCCTCTCCGGTAGACCGCCGTGAAGGACTCCACCTCTCTCCCCTCCATGAGCCTCTATGCCCCCGAAGGAAGATCCCCTTATAGAAGGGTGATCTATCTTCGTCATCTTGATTCTGGCTCCATAAATATCAAGATATCCCCCGTGGAACTCCTCCCCGCGAGGCGTGCGGGGTCCATGACCGGGTCTTGGTGGATGCTGGGACTCATCACCTCAACGATGCTCTTCGCGCTCCTCGTGGCCCTCCTCCTACTCAGCCAGCTGCTCCGCCGCGAGATGCCGCGGGGACCTAAAGGTAGGGTTGGAGCGAGAGCCCAGGGCTTAGACTCCTCTTGCCTCCCCCAGTGCTCGAGGTTAGTCGCGGGCCTCAATACTTGGATGACGCGCATCTTCGTGGCTATGGTCCTCCAGTGCGCCTTCCTCTCCCTCCTCTCGCAATATCCGGCGTCTCGGAGCCCCCTCTGGCTCGGCCTGGTGCTTCAGGGATTTACCTACGCCTCCGCGGCCATCTACCACCTATCCGATCGAGGGGATTACTTAGAGGAGGTCTTCCCCAAAGAGAGATAAAGGGGGAGCTGCAACCTACCTACTGACCATGGTCCTCAGGCGCCTCTCGGAGAGGTCCGAGCTCGAGAAGATCCGCAGGGGCTACATCATAAATGTCCACTCCTCCAGGGCCTACATCCACCTCCCCACCTGTATCACCGTCTCCTGGATGAACCCGAAGAGGAGGGGGAGGGGAGGGGTCTACCACTCCGAGAACTTGGAGGAGGCGATCCAGTGGATCAGGAAGGAGGGGCTGAGGCAGTTCCCCTGTCGCCTCTGCCTGGAGCCACTGACCTACAGGCCTAAGCCCTCGAGACTCCCCTTTTAGGACCCCACTCGAGGGGCCGGTATCGAGCGCGAAACGTTTTTCTACGGGCTCAGGGAGATCAACTGCAGGAATCGGGTTGTCCGATAGGCAGCTGCTCGTGAGCAAGATCAAGGACGGCGTGGTGGTGGACCACATACCGGCAGGGAAGGCCTTTCTGGTCCTGAAGTTTCTGAAGCAGGACCCAGGGGCGAGGACCCTTATAGCCCTCAACGTGGACAGCAAGAGGATGGGGACCAAAGACCTCATCAAGGTCGAGGGGACCTACCTGACCTCGAGGGAGATCGACCTCATCGCCCTGGTAGCCCCCTCCGCGACGGTGAACATCATCGAGGACTGGAGGGTGAAGGAGAAGAGGCGCATCAAGCCCCCGGAGGAGGTCAGGGGCGTATTCAAATGCCCTAACCCCCTCTGCCCCACGAACTCCAGGTATAACCCTCCGAGGACGAGGTTCAGGGTAGAGGCGAAGGATCCCATAGAGGCGACGAGGCTCCACTGCACCTACTGCGGCTCCGTCCTATACTACGGCACCCTCCTCGACTACATCAAGAGTCCGGACTTCAGCCCTGAGGGAGGGGGCCTCGTCTCGAAGGAGAAGATCCAAAGGGTCTTCCTCGACCTCCTCATCAAGAAGGGGGCGCTGCGACTGGCGCCGAGCGCTGAGGAGCTCTTCATCCTGAAGAGCGGCCGTCCCTCACCCTACTTCATCAATCTGGGAGCGCTGACGGACGGCGAGTCCTTGGCGAAGCTGAAGTGGGCCTTCGCCAGCTACGTCGCTCTCCTCCTTGAACAGAAGGCCATCGAGGACTTCGACTACGTCTTCGGCCCCAGCTACAAGGGGATCAGCCTCGCCGCCCTCACCTGCGAGGGCCTGAAGGAGCTCTACGGTATGGATAAGCGGTATATGTACGATAGGAAGGAGGCGAAGGCCTACGGCGATGTCTCCGCCGACAGGGTCATCGTGGGCGCCGGCTACTTCAAGCCCGGGCAGAGGATACTGGTGGTGGACGACACGATAACCACGGGGGCGACGAAGGTCCAGACCCTCGAGAAGCTGAAGCTCTTAGGCGACCACGAGGTGGTGGGGGTGGTGATAGCGGTGGATAGACAGGAGAGGATGGGCGACGCCGAGAGGGTCGAGGAGAGGAGCGCCGTCGAGTACCTGGAGGAGGAGTTGGGACTCAAGGTCTTCTCCATACAGAACGTTAAGACCATCTACAGCCTCATCAAGGACAGCCTCGACGAGGAGATGAGGCGCCTCTGGATCGACTACTACAAGAAGTACGGCGTCATCGACCTCGAAGAGACCTCCTCTCCAGACTCCACCTGAAAAGCCTTTAGGAAGAAGAACTCTCCCAATTCAACCCTCAGTCACGGGTTCTCGAATCAACTCAAGGGCCTTCACAGCGACAAGGATGTAACCCAGGAGGGCTGAGGCGGCCTCAGGGATCGCCACACTGCTCCAGGGGAGGGTCCAGATCAGAGCAGCTGATATGGCGACCAAGATGATCAGGATGCCTTCACTTCTCATATTCGGGTGACGGAGTTCCGATACACCCATGAAGATGAAGGAGAGGGGCAGGAGGACGAAGAAGGCTATAGAAAAGTAGAGGTGTACGCGACCTGCCGTCTCGGGGAACAAACCTATGCCGCAGAGAGACAACGTGCTCAGAACTAAGAGGACAACCCCCAAGAGGCTGAGGACACCTCTCGGGAGAACCCTAACGACGCCGATGGAGAAGGGCAGCAATAAGAGACCCCCAACTATTAGACCTGAGTTGAAGAGCAGGGCCGCCACACCATCCACACCCAGATCGCTGAGGGCATTCCTTCTCCAATCGAACCATGGTGAGTAATGGATGGCGAGGAATATAAGGGAGAAGACCAAGACGGGGACGACCAACCCACAGAGACCAGCAACAAACCTAAGGCCCTTCCGATTCAGGACGAATCACCTTTCAGAGGATGGAGGGAAACAACCTCTCTAACTCCCTTTCAGTGCGGGGGGTGGGACTCGAACCCACGAAGGCCTAAGCCACGAGATCTCCCATCCCAGTCCCTAGGATCTTAAGTCCGGCGACCCGTGGCAGGGCTCTCGCCCCTTTGGCCAACCTAGGGTACCCCCGCACCGACCATATAGTTAATAACCCAAGATTTTTAAACTTTTAATCGCTTGAGTAGGAGCAGATTTAAGTCGCCTTGCGGAGATATCTTCGGGGATCCCGGGCCCGTTGCCCAGCAGGATAGGGCGCAGGCCTCCTAAGCCTGAGGTCGTGGGTTCGAATCCCACCGGGCCCGCTAAAGGCCTTCTTCTGGTTTGTGGATGTTTCAGGGAATTTATTAAAGGGGTAAAGTTATTATTTGGTGCTGGTTAGGTTTCCCAGCACTGTCAGAGCTGAAACGAGAATGTCCGGGATGAGTCGTTCCCTCTCAAGGTTCCGCTTCGAGCGTATGTTGAAGGAGCTCGCCTCAAAGGAGGGTAGGGGGACGGAGCTCATCTCCCTCTACATCCCCCCTGGGAGGAGGATCAGTGATGTGATCGCCTATCTCAGGGAGGAGTGGGGGACGGCTTCGAACATCAAGTCCAAGACGACGAGGAAGAACGTCCAGGACGCGATAGTCAGGGTGATGGAGCGGCTGAAGCTCTTCAAGGAGGTCCCTGAGACGGGCCTATGCATCTTCTGTGGGACGATACCCACGGATAAGCCTGGCGTGGGGAGGATGGAGCTCTACGTTGTTGTGCCCCCTGAGCCCATCAACATCTACCTCTACCGATGCGACCAGCGATTCATACTGGAGCCCCTCTTCGAGCTCCTCAGGAGCGAGGAGAGCTATGGGATCATAGTGATGGACACGAAGGAGGCGACCTTCGCCCTCCTCAAGGGGAAGAGGGTCGATATCCTGAAGGAGATCACCTCCGGGGTCCCGGGGAAGCACAGGGCGGGCGGTCAGTCGGCCCGGAGGTTCGAGCGCCTGAGGGAGGCGAACCTGAACGAGTACTACACGCGGGTCGGAAGGACGGCGAACAACCTCTTCCTCGAGGTCCCGAACCTGAAGGGCCTCATCCTCGCGGGTCCGGCGGGGACGAAGGAGGAGTTCAGGAAGGGAAAGTACCTCCACTACGAGCTGGACGCCAAGATCCTGGCGACCATCGACACGGCCTACACGGGGAGGGAGGGGGTGAAGGAGGTCGTGGACAGGGCGGGGGACCTCCTGAAGAACGTGAGGTTCTACGAGGAGAGGAAGCTGGTCCAAGAGTTCCTCTACCACGTCGGTCACGACACGGGCCTCGCCACCTACGGGGAGAGGGAGGTCATGGCCGCCCTCAGAGCCTCGAATGTGAAGACCCTCCTCGTCTCCGAGGGCCTCGGCCGCGTCGAGTTGAAGATAAGGTGCAGCGGGTGTGGGTACGAGGAGACGGAGATCATGGATGAGGAGGAGGTCGCGGAGTTCGAGCAGGCCCTCTCCGAGAGGAAGTGTCCAAGGTGCGGGAATAGCAGCCTCGAGGTGGCTGAGAAGAGAGACCTCATAGAGGTCTTGGCCGATATGGCCGAGGAGGCGAAGGCGGAGTTCGAGGTCATCTCGGAGGAGACGGAGGAGGGGGCGATGCTGAAGGAGGGATTCGGCGGGATCGCAGCAATCCTCAGGTTCCGCCAGTATCAGTGAAGGTGAAGCTGATATCGGGGTAGCCCTCGACGGCGACCCCCTCCCCCTTCACGGGGAGGACCTCGACCTCTGAGGCCTTCACCGTGGCGGCGAGGTCCTCTATCCCCGCTTCTAAGGCCCGCTTCGTCGAGGCATCTCCGGCGTAGATCGTCAAGCGTCCCAGCTCGGCGTTGAGGGGGAGGCCCCTCCTGTTCTTCTCCCTCCTCACCTCCCTGATCACCGCGACGATCACGTCGCCCATTCTCTCCGCCGCCTCATCCACCCTGCTCCGATCCGCCTCAGGCCACCGCGTCAGGTGGATGCTGTCTCTCGGGCCCCTCGAGAACATCCTCTGGTAGATCTCCTCGGTTATATGGGGGCAGAAGGGGGCGAGGAGCTGGAGGACCCTATAGATCGCCTGGTAGAGGGTGGACTGGGCTGCGGAGCGCCCCTTCTCGCCTCTGTAGAGCCTATGCTTCACTGCCTCGATGTAATGGTCGCATAGGGTGTGCCAAGTGAAGTTCCGGATGGCGTTGAGGGCGGTGCTGAACTGGTACCCCTCAAGGGCCTCCGTGACCTCCTCCGTCAGACGCTCCAAGCGGCTGAGGAGCCACCTGTCCAGGACCATGAGCTCACCACCCCCCTCTTCGGGATTGAAGTCCTCAAGTTGGATGCTCGCGAACCTGCAGGCGTTCCAGAGTTTCCTCATGAACCTGCGTCCATACTCCACGTCCTCCCACCTGAAGGGGATATCCGAGCCCGTCGAGCCCCCGCCGGCGGCCCACTGCCTTGCCGCGTCCGCGCCGTACCTGCTGAAGACCTCGGGGGTTGGGACGTAGTTCCCGAGGGACTTGCTCATCTTTCGGCCATCGCTTCCAAGTACCATCCCGTTGATGAGGACCGCCTTGTAGGGGGTCTCGCCGAAGAGGGCGAGGCTCCTCACCATGAGGTAATAGGCCCAGGTCCTGATGATGTCGTGGCCCGAGGGGTGGAGGTCGTTGGGGTAGAACCTACGCCAATCCGGCCTATCCGGCCACCCCGCGTGATGGGCGCAGGAGAGGGAGGAGTCGAACCAGGTGTCCAGGACGTCCCTCTCGGGGATGAAGCGCCTCCCCCCGCACTTGGGGCACCTCCCCACCCTCGGCGGCGTCGTCTTCGGGTCCACGGGGAGCTCCTCCGGGTCGGCGACGATGATCTCGCCGCAGTCGGCGCAGTACCAGACGGGTATCGGCGTCGCGAAGACCCTCTGCCTCGAGATCACCCAGTCCCAGTCGAGGGACTTGGCCCAGTCTATGAGCCTGTACTTCATGTAGTCGGGGAACCATTTGATCTCCAGGGCGGTCTTCACGACCTCCTCCGTCAGCGCCTTCGTCCTCATGAACCACTGCTCCTTCACCAGTATCTCGATGGGTGTCTTACACCTCCAGCAGACCCCCACGTCCTGATCGATCTCCTCCACCCTTTCGAGGAGTCCCTCCTCCCCCAGGTCCTCCAAGATCGCCTCCCTCGCCTCCTCCACCGTCATCCCTGCGTACCTCCCCCCGGCCTCTGTCACCCGCCCCCGCTCATCCACCAACTTGATGACAGGCAGGTTCAGGCGGGCCACGGCTGAGACGTCGGCCTTGTCTCCGTAGGTGCAGATCATCATCGCCCCCGTCCCGAAGGAGGGGTCGACCTCCTCGTCGGCGACGATCTCCACCTCCCTATGGAAGAGCGGTGTGACTGCCTTCTCCCCTATCAGGTCCCTGTACCTCTCATCCTCTGGGTGGACGGCTACGGCGACGCAGGCGGGGATGTACTCCGGTCTGGTCGTCGCTATGAGGAGGTGCCCCTCCCTGAGCCCGAAGCGGATGTAGGCGAGCCGTCCCTTCTTGGTCCTGTGCTCCACCTCGGCGTCGGCGATGGCCGTCTCGCACCTGGGGCACCAGTTTATGGGGTGCTCCCCCCGGTAGATCAGCCCCTTCCGGTAGAGGAGGATGAAGGAGAGCTGGGTCTTACGCCAGTACCTCGGGTCCATCGTCCTGTACTCCGTTGACCAGTCGACGGAGCAGCCGAGGCGGATGATCGCCTGCTTCATGATGTCGATGTACTGGCTCACCCACTCCTCGCAGAGCCTCCTGAACTCGTCTGGGGGGACGTCGGAGCGGCGTATGTTGTGGGCCTTCTCCGTCGCGACCTCCGTGGGGAGGCCGTGGCAGTCCCACCCCTGGGGGAAGAGGACGTTGTACCCGCGCATCCGCTTGTACCGTGCCGCTATGTCGATGTAGGTCCAGTTGAGGACGTTCCCCATGTGGAAATCGCCGCTGGGGTAGGGTGGGGGTGTGTCGATGACGTAGACGGGGCGCGTCTCATCCTCCCAGTCGAACCTGTAGATCCCCCACTCCTCCCAGAGCCTCTCCCACTTCCTCTCGACCTCGAGGAAGTCCACTCGTTTAGGTAGTCGCTCCATGAGAGATCACATCCCCTGACAAAACTGGTAGAGGGCTGAGTAGGCGCCTCTCTCGGGCATAAGAACCTGCTGATCTTCTAAGAACTCTCCTGAAGCCGTCCCTTAAGAAGCCCTCACATCCCCCAGAGCCCTGGGGAATCGACAAAGCAATACCCCATTCTCAGCCCTCTCACGATTGAGATAGAAGCGGCATTCCCTAAGATAAGCTTTGCCCTTCGGGTACCATAGGATGAGAGGTGCCCCTATGCTTCTATGAACCTCGGCTCAGCCCTCTTCCCCCGCCCCCTCACCTCGACCCTCTCCCCGATCAAGACCTGCATCCCGTCTACCGTCGCTACCGTCGGGACCCCTGTCTCCTCCTCCATCCACCTCGCCTCCTCCTCGGGCCCCGCGTTCAGCATCCTCATCCCGAAGTGGGTGATGAAGACGCAGCCCGGCCTCACCTCCTCCACGAGCCTCACGGCATCCTCCACTGAGAGGTGGAGGGGGAGGGGCGCCCCTCGGGGCCTCATCGTGCAGAGAATGAGGATCCTCACCCCTCGATAGTACTCCTCGATTCCCTCGAAGAGGGCGGTATCGGAGGTGTAGGCCAGGTCCCCCAGGTCAGGCGTCCCTATCCTGAAGCCGACGGTGTCGGGGTCGCTGTGCTGGGCCCCTGTCGCCGCTATGCTGAGTTCCCCAAGCTCCACCTCCTCTCCGGGGGAGACCTCCACGACCCTCTCAACGAGGCCCTGGTGATACCCTGAGATGGCCGGCCCGCAGACGTCGTTCCCCCTTAGGACGCTCCTGGGGGCGACGAGGAGCCCCCGTCTCTGGGTCGTCCCACGGCTCATCGCCTCTATGAGGACCTCCGCGTCGCAGTAGTGGTCCGGGTGGCTGTGGGAGACGAGGACGGCGTCGAGCCTCTGGGGGCTGAGCCTCGCCCAGTTGGAGAAGATGAGGGCCCCCGGGCCGGGGTCGAGGTGGAGGTTGAGGCGGTCCCCGTAGAGGATTCTTATCCCTGCGGTCCTCCTCCTTTGCGTGACCATGACGAACCGCCCCCCACCCGTCCCCAGGAAGTGAACCCTAAGCTCCACCAAGCTCCCACGACCCGCTACAGAAATAATCTTTATAGGGGATAAGTATTCAAGATTTTTATGCGGGCCCGTAGCTTAGCCTGGTCGAAAGCGCTCGGCTGATAACCGAGAGAGCAAGAGTTCAAATCTCTTCGGGCCCACCATCTAAAACCATTAAAAAGAAGTCATAGAGGAGATCGATCTGAATAGGTCGATACTGGAAATGTAAAAGTGCCTTTGATATATATCAAGCTGGACCGTCTTAGTCAAACCTTTAATAGATTTATGATGTCGAAAGCCGCTATATGTTTATGTTAACAGGATTTTTAGAAAGAAGATCAGAAGAGCTGAAAATCGCCACACATCTATACGAAATCTGTCATGTTTTAATATTTTGATCTGGTATCATGTTGGACGGGTGATTATATCAAGCCCATCATGTTAATATATCATGAAATGGAACTAAAAATTATGAGGTGCCATGAGTGTGAAAAGGAACTTGAAGTTCTGACTGGCGCCTACCTTTGGTATGTTGCCCTCATCGACGGGGAAGGAGAGGGGGAGAAACTTTTCCATAATGTGCGTTAACTCTTTCATAGGCCGATGGGGGAGATTTTGATCAATCTGCCGATAGAAACGGATTAGTCTTACTTTTTTATTTATCAAATAGTCGTCAGGAAGCTGCTGATACCTATTGGGATAGATGAAGAATGCTTATGTATCCAACCATAAATATTTTAAAAACATAAATATTATTGATTAGGGGATCTTGAGGGATGGGGGGGTGTTCCTCAAGGAAAATGATACAAGAAGGAGGGTTTTTTTTAACTGCTGATAAAAGATTGATGATCGAGTATCATGGGAACATTTTCCTCTCGATAGTTACTCTTCTCTTTGTCCTCGTTTTTATGTACTTTTTAAAATATTTAATCCGTAGTGAAAATGAACGTTTAGAGGGTCAGTACGAGAATAATTTTCTAAATCGCGAGATTATGATTTATATAAAAAGGTGGGGTTAATTATGTCCTTTTTTGAAGGAATTGATGACAGAGTCTTTAACAGAGTGATTATATACTATAGTAATATGAGAGTTCTTGATTGGAAAGCGTATATGGAGCGTATATGGGCATGGTGCTCTTAGGTTTTGTACATGGATTAAATAGTTATATATTTGTATGTTCTAATTACAATATGTTCTTAAAAATCATAATTAGTCATGCTTTTTTTCTTGCATTTACATTCTCAATCAATAATTGCTTCGATATTCGATCAGATGAGCGGCAGGAAGAAAAAAGGAGAAAAAACCCCCTAGCCTCAGGGCATATAACTTTAAAAGAAGGTTTGATTCAGTCTTTTTTATTAGGTTCCATTGGATTAGGGGTTACGTTCATATGGTTTAATGAAGAATCGTTCCTTATATACTCATTTCTGTTATTCCTTAGTTTGGCATACTCTGTGCCTCCTTTAAGATTCAAGTCAGTACCTATTATTGACTTAATCTCTCATGGTTTATTTTTTGGAACTTTGTTGTTTCAATACGGTCTCTTGGTCGCCGGGAGCATGGCTCTTGAATTCTTCCCCATAAGCATCTCAATCTTTATCTGCTCTATAATTTTCGAACTCAGAAATCAGTTAGATGATATTCAGGCTGACAAGTCTTCTGGTACAAGAACTACCGCATGTTGGCTTGGTCCTATTAAAACAAGAGAATTACTGAGAAGGCTGCTTATCCTACATTGGTTCACATTACTCTTAATTTTATGGTTAAACGACTATAAAATTGCTCTAGCTGCTTCAGGGATAATTCTAACATTATCGGTTCTATTGTGGCGAGATTTTAAAAGATGCGTGAAATTAACAGATGTCTTTACGGCATTTGTCTACAGCTACTCTGCTCTAATGCATTTGATACCACTACTCATAGCCTAAAGGTGAGAAAAATTGAAAGTCG
Source organism: Candidatus Bathyarchaeota archaeon (assembly GCA_003601775.1). Taxonomy (GTDB): domain Archaea; phylum Thermoproteota; class Bathyarchaeia; order TCS64; family PIYN01; genus PIYN01. Next base: position 9,654 of record PIYN01000024.1, on the reverse strand, counting down.
CTCTTTGTACCGACTGGTTCTACCCCCGGATTGGGGGTATTCAATCACATGTCATTGGCCTTACGTTGGAGCTTACGAAACAAGGGCATGAGGTCGTTATCATAACTAAAGAGATGAATGGAAAAAAGAGCCATCATCGCGGTACAGAAGTCGAACATCTTGTCAGACGGGTGAAACCCTTGGTTCCTCTCTCACACATTTTAATCCCACCAGATCTAACTGAACTTAAAGATATTTTGAAGAGGGAAAAATTTGATATTGTCCATGCTCACCACGCTTTCACCCCCACATCCCTGATGTCTGTAAAATTCGCAAGAAAATTGGGCATTCCTACAATCCTCACAAATCATTCGATCTTCCTTGCCAACAGCTCGGACCATCTTTGGACGCCCATGAGTCACTTTCTCTTTCCATTCAGGCATTATATAAACGAGGCCGAAAAGATCATCGCGGTCAGCAAAGCCGCCGCAGATTTTATTGAACACTTCTCAAGGCGGGAGAAGATCGTTGTAATACCAAACGGAGTGGATGTCCACCGATTTACTTTTGTCAAATCCACCGTCGCAAACGGTCTCCCGTTTTCTATTCTAAAAAAGCCTACTATATTATATGTAGGGCGCCTTGTGTACAGAAAGGGCATACATGTTCTACTTAGAAGTATGCCATATATCTTAGAGGCAATTCCAGATACACAGCTTCTCATTGCGGGTAGCGGATATATGGAAAGCTTCATTCGATTACTGACAAAGAGCCTTAATCTAGAGGATCACATAAGGTTGTTGGGCTTCGTCCCAGAAGATGAACTCCCCTCGCTATACAACTTGAGTGATCTCTTTATTCTTCCATCGATCTACGCCGAATCCTTTGGAATCACCCTCTTAGAGGCTATGGCCTCAGGCACACCAATTGTAGCATCTGCGATAGGCGGGATTCCAGAGGTTGTAGAAAACGGCGTAAATGGTATTCTCTTTAAGAAGGGGGACGAGCTCGACCTAGCGAACGCGGTGATAAGAGTCCTAGATGATCCGGCCCTTGCTAATGAGTTGGCTATCAACGCACGAAAAAAGGTTGAAGAACAGTACAGCTGGCCGGTAGTCGTTAAAGCGATTGAGGGGGTCTATGAGAATGTGATGTGAACTGGAACCAAGAATAAATATCTTTATCCCCGTATACAGGGAGTCGGATCTGCTTGGAGAATTATTAGATGCCTTCTCAGAGATTCATAATGATGAAAAAGAAATTTTTGTTATCATAGAATGAACCTACGGAGCGAAGTATAGATCTGAGCAGGAGCATGGATCGTGATGTAAGATTTATTTTAAATAGGAAGAGACGTCAAAGGTGGAAATTCAATGCATGAAAGCTTAGTCAGAGTCAAGTTCTCCAAATCAATAAAAGATCAAGAAATTTAAAAACAAGGATTTTATATCGAGAACCTTAAACAATCATTTAAGGAGTGAAAAAGACGACTACCAACTGTTTAACTCTTCAATTGGTCGAAAAATACTTATCAAAGATAGGATAAGGGCAAACTACAACCTCTGGACCTACGGCCTAATAGACGGAGAGCCAAGCTACATCGGATACTACGACGTAAGAGACAGACACAATAACAATATACCGATAAAACCCCACATTTTTCTAAAAACATAAATTTAAACCGTGAATTTTATCTCTTTGGGCCCACCATAAAAATAGATCTCAGGGAATTCAGAGGGCTTTATGGAGAGCTCCTGTTTCTCCTCCAGATCTACCATGAGAGAGGAAGGTGTCTTTGATTCAGGCCAGGTCTCTCTGGAGTGGCATCGTCATGCAGTGGGGGCCGCCTAACATGTCGAGGTGGGCGCTGGGCAGCCTCTTGATTCTGATCCCATGCTCTTCAAGGGCCTCGTTCGTGAAGATGTTGCGGTCGTAGGCTATGATGACTCCGGGCTTTATCGTGACGATATTCCCCGCCTCCCTCAGTCCCTCCTGGAAGGCTCTGGCGAGGTGTCTCATGTCGTTCTCCTTCTCTGGGGTCCCCCCGACCATTATGACGCCATCCCGGTCTACCTTATCCTCCCTTATCAGGAAGTCCAGGAGGTTCTTCTCCCTTGAGACCCTCACCGGCCTATTGTGTTCATCTCTCTCGTAGACGTCACACATCCCGCCACCCTTGAAGTTTGGGAAGACCCACCTCTCGCCGACCCTCCTCTTGAGGTCGGGGAGGGATACCAGCGCCTCGCTCAGCTTCGATAGCAGCCTCCTCCTTGGGAACCCCGGGACGAGGTCGCTCTCGAAGAAGTAGGGCATCACAAGGGCCTTCCGTCTATCTGGGAAGTTGAGGAAGACGTCGAGGTGGCCGCCTGCGGGGAGGGGACCGCCGATCCTCACGGCGCAGATCCTCTTGATCTCCTCGTTGGTATCCTCCTTGAAGATCTTCTCCATCACGTATCTCAGGCCCAAGAAGTTGGACCTCTGTCCGACGCCGCAGAGGATCATCTCCTCATCCACCACCAGGACGTCTCCCCCCTCTATCCAGATGGGGCTGAGGTCGATCTCCTCCTCAAGGGTGTTGACGTCGAAGAGGACCTTGACCTTCTTCCTCAGCTCGGGGTGCCGCTCGAAGGCGATCTTCGCGACCTTCGGCTGCTCCCACCTTATGGTGTGCCTCATCTTCGAGATGATGAGGCCGATCTGCGTCATGAAGGCGATATCCCTCGCGTAGATGCTCCCCCTCTGCCTCCTCGAGACGATGACCTCGTCCCTCTCCTCATCGTATACCGGATAGGGAGGGTAGCCATCGATGAGGTGTTCGACCCTCAACTCCTCGGCGCTCGGCCTCCTCTTCTCCTCCCCCCAGACCTCCTCTATGATCTCCTCCCTCTCCCTCACCGACGCCCCCTCCAAGACCTCCTCCAAGACCCTGGTGAGTTCGAAGACCCTCACCCCCTCCTCCACTAGGAAGCCCATGATCCTCCTATGCTCTGTGACCGCTGCCTCCCAGGGATACGTCTGCTTTATCGCGGAGTAGGCTGTTAGGGGGTGCGTCCCGGGTATGGGTATCTTCCACCACTGGGCGAAGTCAGCAGAATGGACCAGAACAGACCTCAGACGCCCAGACTCCGACTTCACACTCCACATCCTTCATCTCCTCCTGATTCACGATTTAGAGGCTGAACCTTTACTAAAATTTTGGCAAGAAAATCTCTCAACTTAGGTAGGTGGAGAAACCTGTTGGGATTTAGACTACTCTATCACCGTCCCGCTATGTCCCCCCTCCACGGCCCTGAGGATCTCCCAGGGGTCCGTCCCATCGATGATGACCGTCCTGATCCTCTGCTTCCTGATGAGCCTCGTCGCCTTCAGGTCGAAGAGTCCGTAGTCCCCAGGCTTCTGTTCAAAGCGCCTCTTGATGATCTCCTCGAACTCCTCGAAGCTCAGGCGGTCGTACTGCCGTGCATCAGGGTGCCTCCTCGGATCCTTGTCGAAGACCCCCCCGTAGTCCGTCGCGTTCACGATGAGGCCCGCGCCCACGGCTCGGGCGAAGAGGGCGGCCCTGTAGTCCGTCGAGCAGCCGGGGAGGTACCCTCCCCCGACGAGGATACGGTCCCCGAAGTGTCGCTTCACATCACTCGCCCTCTTGAAGATCTGCTCATCGGCGGCCTCCCCAAGGGCCGTTATGAGGAGGAGGGCGTTCAAATGCGTCCCGAGGACGCCGACCCTGTCCAGCATCCTCTGATCCGCCCCGAGCTCCCTCGCGAGCTCCTGATATCTCCGGGCCGTCCTCCCACCGCCACAGACGACCACGAGCCGATGTCCCCTCCTCCAGAGCTCCTTCAGGACCTCTGCGTAGCGCCTAAAGTTCTCGGCACTCAGTTCTCTGGTGAGGAGGGACCCCCCGAGGGAGATTACGACCTTCATGACACCCCCTCCTTCTTATAAATTGAAATATCCTATTAAAGGCTGAGGCTGGACATTAACCTCTTGTGCTCACAGGATGTGAGTCTCCTTTATATCATCACACCTCTCCACCGTAATTGGTGTGGAAGATGGATATCGTCGTCTCACCCCAGGAGCGCCTTCGACTGAGTAAGGTCGAGGGGGACCTCATCATAGGGGATGGTGGGGTCGTTGAGGTCGAAGGGGAGGAACTCATCGTCACAGGGGCCGTGATCTGTCGTGGGGATGCGAGGATTCAGGGTTCCGTCAGGGCGGAGCGCCTTGAGGGGGAACCTGAGGAGGAATGGCTCTGGAGAGAGCGGAGGGGTGGAAGGATCAGGGTTGAGGGGGATCTCAAGGTCAAGGACTACGTGAGAGTTAGGAACTTCCTCACCGTGAAGGGCAACCTATCCGCTGAAGACGTTGATGTAGGGGGTGCCTTAGAGGTCGACGGGGGGGTCTCCTGTAGGACCGTTGATGTGGGTGGAAGGCTGAAGACGGGCGGTGATTTGAAGGCCGAGGACGTCAGCGTCGGCGGGAGCGTCAGGGTAGAGGGCGAAGCCTCAGCCGATAAAGTCGATGTGGGAGGGACGATGAAGGTGAGGGGAAGCTGCACCTTCAAGCGCCTTGATGTCGGAGGCTCAGCCGAGGTGGGCGGTGGGGAGATCGAGGAGATCGAGGTCGGGGGTAGCTTCCGAAGCCATGGAGAGCTGAAATTTAAGAGGATAGACGTCGGAGGAACAGTCAAACTGGAGGGTAGGGGGGAAGGGGAGAGGATAGATGTCGGGGGAACAGTCAAACTTTCCAGCGGCTCCCACATCGATGAGATAGATGTGGGGGGAACTCTCAGAGCGGAGGGGGACCTCGAGGGCGGCTCGATCGATGTCGGTGGGAGTGTCAGAATTCAAGGAGATCTAACCCTGTCAGGGACACTGAAGGTAGGGGGCACCGCGAGGCTTCGGGGTTTCGGGAGGATGAGAGGCCTCGATATCGGGGGGTCCATGGAGGCGGAGGGGGTTATCGTAGAGGAAGATGCCGAGATCGGAGGGAGGATGACCACAGTTAAGGGCCTAAAGGCGAGGAGGATCAGGATCGGGAGAAGGAGCAGGGTATCCGGCCCACTCATAGGCGAGCACGTAAGGATCGAGAGGGGGGCGGAGGTGGGAGATGTCTACGCCAAGGTCCTCGTGATGGGGAGAGATTCCTCCGCAGAGAACCTCTATATCGAGAGGGGGAAAATCAACAGAGGGTGCAGGATCTACGGTAGTATCAAATACCTCGAGGATGTAAAGGTCGACAGGGAGGCCGAGGTATCAGAAGCACCGGAGAAGGTTCACAGCCTCCCACAGCCACCCCTGTGATGAAAGTTGCCACGGAGGACCTCCATCGACCTCTACGCTGAGACCCTCCAAGTATTGAGGGCTAAGGGGGGAGCGGAGAGGATAACGAAGCTCTCCTACGGCGTAGGGGTCCCCGTAGACAGGCTCAAGACACTGTTACAAAGGCTCGCCAAAGCAGGGTTGATAAGAGTAGAGGAGAAAGAGGAAGGAACCCTCTACATCCTCACGCCCAGAGGAGTGGAGTTCCTAAAGGCTTATTGGAAGATGAAGAGCTTCCTCTCCACCCTGGAGGAGCAGTAATCCGGAGGGCTGAGAGAGAAACAGATTTAAAGAAAAGGACTGTAGATTTCCTCTACGGAGCGGGGGTTCCCGAGTGGCCAAAGGGGGTAGGTTCAGGACCTACTGACTCAGGTCTCCGTGGGTTCGAATCCCACCCCCCGCATTTTCTGATCAACTCCCCTACTTTCTTTTCCTGAATAGCTTGACGCCATCGAAGTCGCAGACGTATTCGAATCCTGCCTCAATTAGTTTTTGTGCCTCTTCCACTGTTTTTGCGGCCTTGCTTATGTACTCGTCTGTTTTGAAGTTCACTAGGTGTGTGTATTTGAGGGTGTTATTGATGTTCTTGTGGCCCAGGATCTCCTTGACGTGGAGTATATCCTTCGTTTTCGCGTATTCCATCGTCGCCTTGAAGTGCCGTAGGGTCTTGAATGAGATCCTCTTTATGCGTGGATTCTTCAGTTTGTATGCGATTCTTTTTCTTTGCTTTCTGAAGTTGTCTGCTAAGTGCCTAAGGCTCCCGCTGCGGAAGACGTAGTCGTTCTTTACTGGAAGAGCCTTCAGCATCGCGATAAGTTTTCCCGATAGCTTGAAGATTCTTGGGTTGCTGTTCTTCTCGGGAGTGACTATTACCGTGTTCCTTTCAAAGTCCACATCTATCCACCTAAGTTTCCATGCTTCTCCCGGACGCATACCCGTCTCCTTCAGGAGCTGAAGGAACGTTGCGACCCTCTTACTGCATCCCGCGATTAGTTGGTCAACTTCCTTTTCTGTAGGGATCCAGGGTAGCTTATCAACCCTCTTGTATCTCGGCGGAACCCATTCCCTGCCGATCATCCTTAGGAATGTGGAATAGGAAAGTACTGCATTCTCCTTTCTTCCCTCACTCCATCTCTGTTTCGCTATGACCTCCTTGACGCTTTCAGGATCGTAGAGGTCGGCTCCCCGTTTTACGAGGATCTTTAGAAGCTTCGTTCGGCCTTCTATCGTCTGCTCGGCGTATCCCTGCTTCTTCATCCACCAGCTGAAGTTGAAGAGGATGCTCTTGATGTCCTTCTCTGTGGCCCCCGCAGCCCGCTTTTCGTCTTCCAGCACCGTCTTCTCCATAACCCCCAGCCTCTGGAGGCTGGCCGAGTTTTTCGCCACCCTCAGCTCTGTGGCGCATACTCGGCGTTTAATCGTATAGTCCATTACTGTATTTAAAGACTGTCTTCTGCAACTAACTCTATTCTCGACTAAAACCTTGCTATGATTCGATAAGGTTAGTTTTGCGGTGGAATCGCTGAATCTAAAGCCACATTCCCTGCAGAGGTAGCGCTGAACTGGACCAAGCTTAGTCCTGCGGGGACCGTCCTTCCATATCTTATGTGATCCACATTCGGGGCAGCGTAGATGCTTCTCTGTTGCTGGGGTTGGCTGGAAGGATATCCTGATGTTCTGAGGAAATCCTGGGGGATTCTCCTTCCTTCCAGCCGTCATTTATCACCCCTTAGAAGTTTATCTCCAAATCCTCACCCCTTTCTCGTGAAGGTAATGAGCGGCCAGCTCTGCGATGTCGTATGTGTTGAAGGGGATTTTGAGCTTCTTGACTTGGAGGAGAACCTCACCATAGGTGATCTCTTTAACCCTTCTTTTGGTGATGTATTGGTCGAGTAGGGTCTGAGCGACTTGTAAAGCTATGCGATACTTTGGGCTTCTAAGTCGATAGTGAAGGAGCACTGCGTCACGGACTTGCCCAGGCATGGCTTCTTCAATAATCCATACGGTTGGCCGAGGTCCACGCTTTGAGAAGAGGTCCTTTTGGAGATGGATTGCGGGATGAATGATCTTCATGGCTTGGAGCTGTCGACGTGCCCACTTAACTGAGGATTCAGACAGGCCCGTTTTATGTGCGAGTACTAAGTCGGTTGCGGCCCCATGGTCTAGGAAGTACCACATGACTCTGAGGAGGACGCGGCTGTTGAGGATGCGGGAGACCTTCTCAAGGATATTAGGATAATGTGCTTGTCCTATTTCGAGATCGTATCTTGTCGGATCAGAGGAAATAGGATAACAAGATTGCCCTCCTATTTTGATGTACCAAAGTATCTGCAGGACGGGATTAAGATAACGCCTTTGACCTAAATCTTTCATCCTCTACTCCCCCTGTGCCTTTTTCTTACTCTTCTCTCAAGTTGTTCTATGTAATCAAGGAGGGCGATACATAGGATGCTCTCATCCACCTGATATTTGCCCCTCTTTATACGGTGGATGGCACCCGCCCTCGCGAGGTGGTGGAGTGCGATGGTTACAGCATTTAGGGATAGCCCTGTATCCTCGGCCACCTCTCTGGCGGTACAGCTACCCCTGAGGAGGCCCCTGAGGGCGGTCCTTTGGGTGGGAGATCTTCCATGTAGGACCCTCCTCAGGTGTTCTAAGGCCTCCATTATTTAGTCTATTCCTCCATGAGTTGGCTGATCTCCACTTGATTACAGGTATTGTCTATTGAGATCGTCTCTACTGGGTATGCTTGCGCTTTGAGGTTCTGGTATTGAGCTGGGGTCATCTCGTCTTTGAAGTAGATAGTGCGGTTTGAGGAGAAGTAGATGGCCTCAACCTCGTTGCCCTTGATTGTTGAGTAGAAGGCTGTTCCCGCTTCGTAGATCATCTTGAGGAAGAGGTCGGGGTCTGAGATCTTTGCGAAGAGCCTCAAGCTATGGCACCTCCTTCGGGCTTTGAGTACACCTCTTCCAGCATGTGTTCGATGAGCTTGGGGATGGACCTGTGGGTTTTATCTGCGATCTCCATCAGCCTGCTGTGGAGGGCCTCTGGTACTGTTATGCTCTTATACCCCTTCTTGGGCATCTCAATCTACTGTAGCATACAGTAGTACGGTAGTTATATAAATTGTGGTAGCCTACAGTATACTTAAATATATCATTACAGTATAAATACTGTAGATATGCCATATAAGGGGTTTAAGTCGATAACTGTGAGGGAGGAGGTCTACGATAAACTGTGGAAGATTTGGGAGGAGAGGAAGGATAAGTGTGTCCGGGAGGGTATCACGAGCTTCTCCAGTTTCATTACCAATCTTCTCTTCGAGGTGGCTGAGAACTACGAGGCCATTGAGAGGGCGGAGAAGATCAATAGGCTACTGGAGGATCCAGACGTCTATAACGCCTTCATGGAGGCCCTGCAGCACTTGAAGAAGGCCCACCTCTCACCGAGGTTTGAGCACTTCAACTGCTACGAGGACCATGTCACACTTTGGGATAGGAAGCTGGAGCGCCTCGTCAACGTCTACTTCAACGGAAAGCCGCCCTATGTCATGTGTGAGCTCTGCGGTAGGAGTGACTGTGAGCATGTTCAGTTCGCCTTGAGTTTACCGAAGGTGGTGGAGACCTTGAGGGCGAGGGGTTGGAGGATTGAGGAGGGTAAGATCAAGTATGTGCCTCCTTGAGGGCTCCTGTGTGGGTGTTGGTCATGGATGTGATTGAGACTCTGAGGAGGCATGGGAAGGAGATCAGGGAAAGGTTTGGCGTCAGGAGGATAGGCGTATTCGGCTCCTATGCCAGGGGTGATGAGAGGGAGGGGAGTGATGTAGACGTCCTTGTTGAGTTTGATAAGCCGACCTTCGACAACTTCATGGACCTGTCCGTCTACCTCGAAAACCTCTTGGGGAAGGAGGTGGACCTGGTCACACCCAACAGCCTAAGCCCCTATATCAGGCCGATGGTCGAGAAGGAGGTAGTTTGGTGTGGATAGGGACGAGGCTTTTCTAAGGCACATTCTGGATGAGATTAGGTTTCTGAAGGAACGATATAGTCCATTAGAACTTAATGAAGTTGTGGGAGATGAGGTTCTTAAGAGTGCCTGTATCAGAAGCCTAGAGGTCATCGGAGAAGCTGTCAAAAAATTGTCGAATGATTTCAAAGAAATGCATGGAGAGGTGGAATGGAGGAAGATCGCAGGTCTAAGGGATAAATTGATTCATAATTATTTCGGAGTGGACTAAAATATCATTTGGGATATTACTAAAAATAAAATACCGGATCCAAAGGAGAAAATTGATAAACGATTATCGAAGTTAAGATTTCCAAAAACGTTTTATTTAAGTAAAATATTTTCATTT
>PIYN01000045.1 GCA_003601775.1 Candidatus Bathyarchaeota archaeon | reverse complement strand
GACGAGGAGAACTTTATACCCTGCATCCGCTATAACTTTGGCAGCAACTAGACCAGCTACAGATCCGCCCACGATGAGAGCTGCGGGCGTTACACTTGTACTAAGTTCTTTGAGTGGCTCCAGTAGAGCTGCCTTGGCCACCCCCATTCTTATGAGATCTTTGGCTTTCTCCGTAGCCTCTTCGGGATATTTGCTGTGAACCCAAGAATCATGCTCCCGAATATTAACCATCTCAAAGAGATAGGGGTTCAATCCCGCTTCCTTGCAGATGCTACGGAACAGAGGAGCATGAGTTGTCGGTGTGCAGGACGCCACAACCACCCTATTGAGCTTCTCTCTTACTATAGCTTCCTTTATGCGTTCGGTGCCATCTTTGGAACATGCATACATGAGGTCTTCGGCGTAGACGACATTTGGAAGAGTTTTAGCATACTCTGTAACTTCTTTGACATCAACCACATTCGCAATGTTTAGGCCGCAGTGACAAACAAAGACGCCTATCCTAGGCTCGGCCATCGAGAAGGCCTCTGAAACTTCGCTTTTTCCTTTTTCCTTCAACCCAGCCTGGGGATTGGATGGAATGGATCTGAGGATCGCTTCTGCAGCGGCCGCATGAGCTTGAATAACACTATGTGAGATATCCTTAGGTCCCTGCGAACAACCGCATATGAATATCCCTGGGATATTTGTCTTAACATTAGACAAGGGATCGGACGAATTGAAGAATCCAAATTCGTTAAGATCTATCCCGAGTTTTTTAGCCAGCGTCTCGGAGCCCTCTGCTGGGATCATCGCTGGACAAAGGACCACGAGGTCGGTCTGTTCCTCCGTTATTTCACCTGAAGACATATCCATGTAGCGAACGACGAGTCTACCGGTGAGGGGGTCACGCCGAACCTCTCCGGGCAGGCCCTTAATATAGTTAATTTTAAACTCTTCTTTAGCCCTCTCAACAAGTGCTTCATAACCTTTACCAGCTACCCTAAGGTCGTTATATAGTATGTTGACATCAATCTCAGGCTCATGCTCCTTGGTTACGATGGCCTGTTTTGTGGCGTACATGCAACACACTTGTGAGCAGTAGGACTTTCGCTTCGACTTCTCACTCCGCGATCCAACACACTGGATGAAGCAGATTTTATCAGGCTTCGAGCCATCTGAAATTTTAACTATATGGCCCCCAGTCGGCCCAGCAGCGTTCATCAACCTTTCATATTGTAGAGAGGTGAGGACATCGGGAAATCTGCCGAAACCGTACTGAGCAAGTGAGGAAGGATCTAGGAGATTGTAACCCGTTGCTACGATTATTGATGAAACCTCAATTGATAGCTCCTCTGCTTTCTGATCGTAATTCACTGCCCCTGCTGGGCAAACCTTTTCGCAGACTCCGCATACCCCCTTTGTGAGGTGCAGGCAAACGTTCTCATCGATCGTGGCTACTTTGGGTACTGCCTGTGGGAAGGGTATGTATATCGCCTTCCTCTCCCCCAAGCCCGCTTCAAACTCGCTTTTAACCCTGACTGGGCATTTCTCTGTGCACAGTCCGCATCCTACACACTTGGTCTCATCAACATATCTAGGCTTCTTAATGATCTTAACCGTGAAAGAGGCGCCATCAGCCGACCGTTCAACCTTCTCTACTTCCGAATAGGTCAAGAGCCTAATGTTTGGATGTCGAGCGACCTCCACCATTTTGGGAGCCAAAATGCAGATCGAACAATCGAGTGTAGGGAAAGTCTTGTCAAGCTGAGCCATGTGCCCCCCAATGGAGGGAGATTTCTCCACAAGGTAAACCATGAAACCCTTATCCGCCAAGTCCAGAGCCGCTGTTATCCCAGCTATTCCGCCTCCAATAACCAAGACATGATTAGAGCCTCTTGTTTCAACCATAGGCTCACCCTATCCGAAGGGGTTCTTAGAGAGTGGGACTATCTTTTTGAATTCATCAGCCTTCGCTTCTATGCTGTATTTTTCTAATAAGGAATTTAATCTGCTCAAATCCTCTCCGACTAACTTGTCGTATTTTGTGTTATGCCCAAGAGATTTGCATTCTCCCCTTAAGTATATTGTCCCTCTGATCATATAGTCACCGAGCTCTCTACCGGCGTCACCGACGACCACTATTTCTCCACCGACCATATACAAACCTACGACGTCCCCAACATTGCCCTTTACAATTAAAGTTCCGCCTTTGAATAGTTGCCCAGCTGCGTCACCAGCATCACCATAGATGATTAGGTTTCCTCCATAGGAGTATATGCCTGCCCCATAACCCGCATTTCCTTTGACTCTTATTTCCCCTTTCCAAGAATTATCCCCAATAAAGTCGCCTGCATCACCTTCGATAACGATCTTCGCACCAGCATTTAGTAGACCAATGTAATCACCAACACTGCTCTTTATCGTGATCTCCCCACCCTGCAGACCAGCTGCAAGCCCATAAAGGTGTTCGGCGTTAAGAAGGGTGACCTTTAATCCTTTATCCACAGCGTCCCTGATCTTAGAGTTAACTTCCTTGAAAGTTAAGTCTTTACAATCAATTAATATCTCGGTAGATTCTCCCTGCACCTTTCGAGTTTCTGATGGTGACAACCTTTCATCCCTCGGTCAATCTTTATGTCATATCACTTCTCTTAATGGTATTTATAAGTCTTATGCTTAGGACAATCCTACGGATGTGCAAGTAAAGTGTTTGGATTTTCTTATCGTATTAGCTCGGATAAAATAAGATAAATGCTGTTTATTGATTATCTATTTAAATCCTCCCTAAAAAGGCAGATTGTCTTTAAAAACAAATTAATGTCAGTTACTGTTCCAAGTGATAATAATTATAAAATGGTGTAAGGTTAATTAATTAATCTTTCCTTAATATAATCCAAAGAAATCGCCTAAATTTTGGTAGCCCGGGGGAGATTCGAACTCCCGTCTGAGGGTCCAAAGCCCTCGATCCTTGTCCGCTAGACGACCGGGCTCAATCCGCTTAGATACTTTCCACATAAGAGTTATAAACATTAAACTGCCGGTGGCGTCGTTATTTACCCTTCCTCCTTCGCAAGCATAGGCAGTTAGGCGATCAAGCATTTCTGTCGTTATTCACTTCATCCTCTCGAGACAATACACACGCTAGAGGAGTTCTCTTTGAGAGGAGCTAGTTCGAGGATCAAAGATACATTAGTCAGGGTATGAAAGTGCCGCTCCTCTTGTCGTGACGGAACACGCTAGCGTCTCCATGATCTCGTGTATATCCTAGGCGGTGGGAAGGTTTAGAGGAGATAGGTATGATGAAGAAGTATCTTGATCATCTCTGGAGGAATCAAAAATGGGGCGGACATAGCTAAAAGCCCTAGCACTCGGAGCCAGATGTCGTAGGCATATCGACCCCCTTCCTTATAGCCTTGGGCCGCATAAACTGTGGACAATATGCTAGCGCATATGTCCAGCCGAAATTGCAACCCAAGACCTCGTCCTCAGGGCGAAACTGGAGATCGAAGAGAAGGCGTTCGTGGCCGCGAACTATAAGCCGATCACACATGAGCTAGAAATACTGACGATGTTAACGGGAAAGAGCTACTTACAAGACCTCAATAAAGAGGACCTCAGGGCACAGATAGCGGATACAACAATGATTACCGGCGTCAAAATGATAGGAATCGACAGAATACTGCCCTAAGCATTTTACTTATTCTCTATGCGAACTCGACCCTACTTTAAATCGAAATATATTAGATATCTGCTATTTCTCTTACAATTCTTATTAAATATTCAAATTGCCTCCCCATTGTTGATTTTACTCGAGCGCGAATTCCGTTTAAGAACTGCTAAGAAGTCATGGGTTACTCTCATAGGAAGGGGTTTTTAACGTGGGAGTAAATTATATTTGTGATGCCTGATGAGCATTGAGTTGTGGACGGAGAAGTACCGCCCCCGCACCCTCGATGAAGTGGTCGACCACGAGGAGGTCATCTCCAGGCTGAAGAGGTTCGTGGAGGAGAGGAACATCCCCCACCTCCTCTTCGTCGGGCCGGCGGGCGTCGGGAAGACCACGACCATCCTGGCCCTCGCGCAGGACCTCTACGGGCCGGGTTACATGAACTTCATCCTGGAGCTCAACGCGAGCGATGAGAGGGGGATCAACGTGATCAGGGAGAAGGTGAAGTTCTTCGCCCGGACCGCGCCGATGCGGAGCGAGGTCCCCTTCAAGATCCTCATCATGGACGAGGCTGATAGCCTGACGGCCGCGGCGCAGCACGCCCTGAGGAGGACGATGGAGCGATACACGAAGACCTGTCGGTTCTGCCTCATAGGGAACTACTCGGAGAATATCATCGAGCCCATCCAGTCCAGGTGCTCCGTCTTCAGGTTCGGGCACCTCAGCGAGAGGGATATCAGGGAGAGGATCAGGTACATAGCGAACTGCGAGGGCGTGAAGCTCTTGGAGTCGGGGCTCGACGCCATCCTCGAGGCCTCCAGGGGGGACCTACGTAAGGCCATCAACATTCTGCAGACAGCGGCCGCCTCCAAGGGGGGGTACGTCGATGAGGACGTCGTCTTCAGCGTCCTGGGAAGGGTCAGCCCGAAGGAGGTGAGGCAGATGCTCCTCCTCTCCCTCGAGGGGAGATTCCTCGAGGCGAGGGAGGCCCTGAGGAGGCTCCTCCTAGAGGAGGGACTGGCCGGGGAGGACATCCTGAGGCAGATATACTCCCAGGTCCTGCGCCTCCAGATCCCGGAGTCCTGGAAGGTCAGGCTCTCGGAGATGATAGGGGAGATCGACTACAGGCTCACGCAGGGGGCGAGGCCTGAGATACAGCTCGGGGCCCTCCTGGCGAAGCTCGCCCTGGCCGGGGAAGAGATGAGGAGATGAGGGACGAGGAACGCCCCTGGTCTGAGAGGTTCAGGCCCAGGACCCTCAGGGAGGTCGTGGACAACAGGGAGGCGCTGAGGAGGTTTCTGGCCTGGGTGAGGTCTTGGAGGGGGGGTCCTCCCAGGCGCCGCTCCGCCTTCCTCTACGGCCCCCCGGGGGTGGGGAAGACCTCCGCCGTCGAGGCTGTCGCCAACGACCTCGGCTTCGACCTCATAGAGGTGAACGCCAGCGACTACCGGACGGCGAAAAGGATCGAGACGATCCTCGGGAGGGCATCGAGCCAGATCCGGACCCTCTTCGGGAGGAGGCGCATGATCCTCTTCGACGAGGTGGAGGGGCTCAGCGGGCAGGAGGATCGGGGAGGCGTGGGGGCGATCCTCTCCCTCATCAGGGGGACGGCGAGCCCCATCGTCCTCGTCGCCACGGGGAGCCCCGAGATGTGGGAGGATCGCCTGAGCCCCCTCATGAGGGTCTCGGAGCTCATAGAGTTCAGGCCCATCCCCTTCCAGGACGTCGTCGAGAGGCTTAGGGAGATCTGTAGGGAGGTGGGGGTGGAGGCGGAGGAGGAGGCCCTCGAGCTGATAGCGGAGAGGTCCAACGGGGACCTCAGGTCTGCTGTGAACGACCTCGAGGCGGTGGCCCGGGGGAGGGGGACGCTGACCTGGGAGGACGTCTACTGGCTGGGCGACCGCGATAGGAAGGGCGAGATCTCCGAGGTCCTCAGGGGGATCTTCTCCTCCAAGTCCTTCGACGAGGCGAGGGAGGTCCTCAGGGAGTCCCCCATCCGGTACGAGGAGCTCCTCGAATGGATCTACGAGAACCTCCCCTACTTCTACGACGACCCCCAGGACCTCGCCGAAGCCATGGACGCCCTCTCACGCGCCGATATCTACGAGCGGAGGGCGAGGGAGACCCAGGAGTACCGGCTCCTGAAGTACATGTTCGACGCCATGGTGGCGGAGGTAGCCCTCGCCAGGAAGGGGTCACGGGGGAGAGGGCTGATCCAGGAGGTACGCCGAGCCCTCCTGAGCCTCGGCCTCCCCCCCTCGGACCTCCTGATCCGTGAGGGGAGGGAGGGGGTCATCGTGAAGCCGACCCGTTGGATGGGGAAGGACTGGCAGCCCCTGAACAGCCTCCTGAGGGAGTTGGGTGGGAGGTGGATCCGGGAGGAGGGATGCTGGGTCGTCCCCTACTTCAGGCCTCCGGGGAGGATCCGCCACCTGAGGAGGAGCTGGTGGTCGAGGAGGAGGCTGGAGGACCTGGCCCGGAGGGTGGGTGAGAAGTGCCACGTCTCGACGAGGACCGCGCTGAGGGAGTTCATCCCCTATATAAGGGCGATCTTCAAGGAGAACAGGAGGCTGGGTGTCTCCATCGCAAGGTGGCTCGAGTTAGAAGAAGATACAATAAGATGGCTCATGGAGGGATGACCCATCCCCTTCCATCGACCCGCCGCTACTCTCGGATCTCCTTCTCCCTCTTAAAGCTCAGCAACAGGTTCTCATAGTCCTCCCTCAGGGCCTCGATCTGACCCTCAAGCCGGGAGGTTATCCCCACCACATCCCTGTAGGCGGATTGAAGGGACCTTATGAGCTCCAAGAGACGCTCCATCCTCGCCCAGAGCTCCTCCGAGACCCCAACGGCCCTCGTCCCCTTCAGCTGGAGGACCTCCCCTATCACCGGAGAGGGCTTCGCCCTCGCCTCCTTACAGAAGGAGAGGAAGTCGGAGATATCGACCAGGGCCTGGCGCAGCTCGTCGAGCGCCTTCCGGGAGCTGTCCAGGGGGCTTAGGGACTCCTTGAAGAGGAACTCCCTGAACTTCTCCAGCCTCTCGTTGATGCTGTTGACGGTCCTCCTCACCGTCGGGACCCTCTCGGGCTTGATGATGAAGAGGTACTCCTTGAGTTCGCGGGTGAGGGCGGTGATCATGGAGACCCTCTCCCCCGCCTTCTCCCAGATCGCCTTGGGCGGGAGGCGCTCGACGATGGCGCCCGTCGTGATGTCTATGGCTATATCCCGGATGATCGCCTCGAGCTCGTTTATCCTGTCGCTAAACCTCTCCAACAACGCCATTCACATATTCGTAATAAAATCCATGGATTTATAAATCTAAGCAGGGACGTACCCTAATCCAGGTCGCGTTCACCTCCTTGGGTCCCCGCTCACTCTATCAACTCCACCTTGACTCCCTTTCCCCTGATGAATCGCACCCTCACCTCCCTCGGCGCGAGGCCGATGATCCTCACCCTCCCATACCTGCCCTCCCGGAGCATCCCTGCCTCCACCAGTCGGTTTATGTGTCGCTGGACAGTGGCGTGGTTTAGGCCCAGCCTCTTGGCGATCTCCGAGATGTTGAGGTCCCCACTCCTGGAGAGCAGGCCCAGGATCCTCATCGCGCCCCTGGACCCGAGGAGCTCCTCCACGCTGTCCCGTCCTACCTCGTCACCCATCCGCCCTCCCCTTCCAGCCACCTCATGACCTCCCTCTCGAGGTCCTCCGCCGGGACCCCCTTCAGGGAGATGAGGGTGCTCCTCCCCCTCCCCCCGGCTCCGGAGGGCCTCGTGGAGATGATCCCCGCCCTCCCCAGGGTCCTGAGGTACCTCGAGAGCTGCGTCCTCCTCGGCTCCTCGCCGTACTCCTCACAGATGACCCTGTAGGTCTCTGCCACCTCCCCAACCCTGGCGTAGGCCTCCTCAGAGGACTTGAAGTACCTCGCGATGGCCAGGAGGAGGAGCCTCTCATGCAGGGTCAGGGAGTGGAGGACCTCCCTCCTGAGAGCCGGGAAGAGGTCCACGGCCGCCCTCCTCACGTGCTCGGGCAAGACAAGAGGCGAGTAGGAGCGGTCCGCGTACTTCCCAGCCCTCCACATCAGGTCGATGGCGTACCGGGCATCCCCTCCCTCCTCGGCGGCCAGCTCGCTGATGAGCTCCAGAGACTGGGGGGAGACCGCCCCCGGCCTGAAGGCGAGGAGGGCCCGCTCCCTCACGATGTCCAGGAGCTGGTCCTTCGTGTATCCCCTCAGCCTGAGGATATTCCTCTGGAGGGTGCTGAGGGTGCTGGGGTCCAGCCGGGCCAAGGTCTCAGGCCTCCTGGTTATGCAGATGAGGGAGAGCCTCCTGGGGAGGCCGACCCTCGCCTCCTGGATCCTCGTCAGCTTGTAGAGGGCCTCGGGCTCCTCCTCCACGAGGGCGTCGACCTCATCGAGGCAGAGGATCAGGTGGCACCCTTCCTCCTCCAGCCTCTCCATCAGGGCCTCAAGGGCCTCGTCGGGGGAGTAGCCCCTACCCGGGAAGCCGGGCTGCAGCACCTTCACAACCCTCCTGAGTATGAGGAAGAGGCTCCCCCTGAGCTCCCTGCAGTTGACATGGACGTACCTCAGCCTCACGCCCCTCCTCCAGGCTTCATCCTCGAGGAGGAGGCCGAGTCGCTGGGAGAGGACGGTCTTCCCCGTCCCCAGGGGTCCTGTGATGAGGACCCTCTGGCTCATCTCCTCGGGGTTCTCCAAGGCGAACCTGAAGAGGAGTCTTAGGAACCTGAGCTCCTCTTCCCTGTGGGGGAGGTGGTCAGGGATGTAGTTCAGGTCGAGCTTCGACTCATCTGTGAAGACACTCTGGTGGCGTGTCCCCGGTCGAGGGCCCCCCATCCCTGAGAACCACCCACTTCACTGATGGGTAGCCGGGGATTTATGCCTTTTCAGTCGCCTCCCTGAGGGAAACCCTATATTCGGATCAGGCAGATCCCCTTAAGAGGAGAGGTGGGGAGTTGGCGAGGGGGCGCAGATTCCCGACGGGGAAGATACCGGCGGAGGCCTTGAAGGAGATCGTCTTCAGGAGACTGGGGGTTAGGAGCGACCGAGTCCTCCTTGGTCCCGGAGTTGGGGAGGACGCCGCCATCCTGGAGATGGGGGATCGAGTCCTCGTCCTCGCGACGGACCCCATAACAGGGGCGGTGGAGAACATCGGCTGGCTCGTGGTCCACGTAAACGCGAACGACGTCGCGACCTGCGGCGCGAGGCCCCGGTGGTTCTTCTGCACGATGCTCCTCCCTGAGAACTCCGACGAGGTATTGCTGGAGGAGATCATGGGGGATATGGACAGGGCGGCCCGGGAGATCGGCGTGGCGATCGTGGGGGGGCACTCGGAGACGACCCCCGGGCTGGGTAGGCCGATCCTCGTGGGCTTCATGGTCGGAGAGACTGAGAAGGGGAGGTACGTCACGTCGGGCGGGGCGAGGGTGGG